>NZ_CP031320.1:0-303179 GCF_003355155.1 Streptomyces armeniacus
GGCGCACGCCGCCGACCAGGCCATCGAGAAGGACGAGAACGTGCACTTCGAGAAGGCGTGGGCCGACCCGGAGTCCGGCACCGTCTACTGCCTCTCCGAGGCGCCGTCCGCCGACGCGGTGCGCCGTATCCACGAGCGGGCGGGCCACCCGGCCGAGGAGGTCCACGAGGTGCCGTTCAGCGTCTGACGCGTACGGCGGCCAAGGCCGTACGCGTCCACGTACGCTCGCGGGCAGGACGCGCAGGCCCCAACGGGCGGGGGGACGAATGACGGGCACGGTGGGCGGCACCGTACACACCACACGCACCGCGCACACCGCGGATCTGACCGCACCCGAACTCGCGGCTGTCCGCGAGCTGCTCACGCACGCCTTCGACGGCGAGCACGGCGAGCACGGCGCACGCCGCCGACCAGGCCATCGAGAAGGACGAGAACGTGCACTTCGAGAAGGCGTGGGCCGACCCGGAGTCCGGCACCGTCTACTGCCTCTCCGAGGCGCCGTCCGCCGACGCGGTGCGCCGTATCCACGAGCGGGCGGGCCACCCGGCCGAGGAGGTCCACGAGGTGCCGTTCAGCGTCTGACGCGTACGGCGGCCAAGGCCGTACGCGTCCACGTACGCTCGCGGGCAGGACGCGCAGGCCCCAACGGGCGGGGGGACGAATGACGGGCACGGTGGGCGGCACCGTACACACCACACGCACCGCGCACACCGCGGATCTGACCGCACCCGAACTCGCGGCTGTCCGCGAGCTGCTCACGCACGCCTTCGACGGCGAGCACGGCGCGCACAGCGAACACGGCGCGTACAGCGCGTACAGCGACGAGGACTGGGACCACACCCTGGGCGGCGTCCACGTGCTCCTGTGGGAGCCGGGCCCCGGCGGCGAGGCGGCGCTGATCGCGCACGCCGCCGTCGTACAGCGGCGCTTCCTGCACCGGGGCAGGGCGCTGCGGACCGGTTACGTGGAAGGCGTCGCCGTACGTCCCGACCGGCAGCGCCGCGGGTACGGCGGCAGGGTGATGGCGGAGGCGGAACGGTACGTGCGCGGCGGCTACGACCTCGGCGCACTCTCCGCCGCGGACGGCGCCGCCCGCCTCTACGCCGCCCGCGGCTGGCAGCCGTGGCGGGGCAGGACGTACGTGCTCGCCCCGGACGGACTGCGGCGCACAGCGGAGGAGGACGACGGCGTGTACGTCCTGCCGGTGCCGGCGCCGGTGCCGGACGCCCCGCCGCTGGACCTGGACGGCGATCTCGTCTGCGACTGGCGAGACGGCGATGTCTGGTAGCCCGCGCGGCGCGGAAGGCGGCACCGCTGGCACCGGCGGTACCGGCGGTACCGGCACAGGCGGCGGCCCCGAGGCCGAGCGCCACGTGTGGGCCGTCCGCACGATGGACGTACGCCCCGACGACCGCGTCCTGGAGATCGGCTGCGGCCACGGCGTCGCCGTGAGCCTGGTCGCGGAACGGCTGACCGGCACCGGCCGCATCACCGCGATCGACCGTTCCGCGAAGATGGCCGCCGCCGCCCGTACGCGGAACCGCGCGCATGTCGACGCGGGCCGCGCCGTGATCGTGCAGACGGCGATGAACGACGCCGACTTCGAACGGGGCGCGTTCGACAAGGTGTTCGCCGCCCACGTCGGCGTGTTCTGGCGCGGCCCGTTCTCCGACGCCGCCCGCGTCGCGGACTGGCTGGCGCCGCACGGCCGCCTGTACCTCTTCGGGCAGCCGCTCGACGCGGGCCAGGCCCGTTCGGTGGGCGACAGCGTGGCACGGGGCGTGGAACGGGCCGGGTTCGCCGTACGGGAGGTGCTGATCGGCGACACCGCGCCGCGCCCCACCGTGTGCGTGATCGCGCAGGCCGCGACTGTGACCCCGCCCGCGACCGCGACCGAGGGCCGCGGGCGACGGCCCGGCGTCAGCCCGCCGCGTACAGCTTGAGGTCCACCAGCAGCGCCCGGTGGTCCGAACCGTTCATGTCGACGAACTGCGCGTCCGCCGCCTCGAACTCCTCGCTCAGCAGCACGTGATCGATCTGCGCGCCGAGCGGCGGCGCCGTGGCGCTCGGCCACGTCGGCGTGCGCGACTGCCCCTGCAGCCGGGCGGCGTCCCGCAGCCCCGTGTCGAGGATGTCGCGGAACGCGGCGTGGTCCTGGCTCGCGTTGAAGTCACCCGCGAGCAGCGTCGGGCTGTCGCCGCGGTCGGCGTAGGCGCGCAGCCGGTCCAGTTCGCGGTTCCAGGTCACCAGCCCGTCCGGCATGGGCGGCATCGGGTGCGCGACCTGCACCCGTACCTGCGTGCCCGCGATGTCCACGACGGCGCCCGGCATGGACAGTTCACCGGGTACGGGCTCGGTGCTGCGCAGCGGGTACGTGCTCAGCAGCGCGGAACCGTCCGCGCCGTTGCCCGGGGCGATCACCCGGTGCGGGTACGCCTCCCGCATCTCGGCCGTACGCAGCGCCGCCGCGCACTTCCGTTCGCACTCCTGCACCGACACCAGCTGCGGACGCTCCCGGCGCAGCGCGCTCACCAGCTGCCGCGTGGCGTCGCCGTACTCCAGGTTCGCGGTCAGCACCCGGAACCGCGCCGTCGGCGGTTCCTCACGCGGTGCCGGCGCGTCCGCCCCGTACGGCCGGATGAACCACCCCGTCGCCGCCAGCACCGCCACCGCCCACAGCATCACGAACCAGCGCCGCCCCAGCACCGCGGCCAGCAGCGCCAGCCAGCCCGGCGCCAGGAACCACGGCAGGAACGCCAGCAGTTGAGGCACGGGCGTCGGCCCGTCCGCGTCAGCGATCCGGAACCCGAGCGGCACGCTGACCGGCAGCAGCAGGAGCACGCCGAGCCCGGCGAGCACCCGCCCCCGCCGCGTACGGGCGGCACGCCGCGCCGAGGCGTCCAGCCCGCGCCGGTCGGGCGCGGTGTCCGCCTCGGGCCGCAGCTCGGGCGGCGTCTCACCCCGGTACTCGTAGTCGTCCTGCCCCGTGTACACGCCCCTGATGGTGCCCTACCCCGCGCCGCGCCCGCGCCACGGGGCCGCCGCGCGTCGCCCGCGCGGACCGCCGATGTGATCACGGTGAGGGGTTCGCGGGGTGCGTGGCGTTCATGGCCTGCGTCGCCTGCGCGAGACTCAACTCGCCGAGGATGCGGGTCAGGTCCGCGGGGGCGGCCGCGAGGCGGACCGGCTTGCCCGCGTCGTCCAGTACGGCGATGTGCCAGCCGCGGGAGACGGTGTCGCCGTCGTCGCCACGTACGCGCCGCACTTCCCCGACCGTGAGCCGCGCCACCGGGATGGTCTTCGCCGCGAACCGTCCCGGCCCGGAGTGGGGCGTCACCGCGGGCGGCCCGTCACCGAGGACGATGTGCGTGCCGAAACCGCGCGGGTTGTAGTCCGTGTGCTCCAGGAAGCGCGCGGCCAGGAACACCGGCCCCGTCTTCGGCCCCGACCGCCGTCCCGTCTTCCCGGCGGGCGTCCGGGACTCCCGGGGAGTACGTACGCGGGTGGCCCGCCAGGCCCAGGCGAAGAGGCCCAGGGAGACCAGCGAGCCCCCGGCCGCCCACGCGAGCGCCGTCGCCGTGGGAGAGGTGAACAGGGTCGTGGGGTGGAACCAGCACAGCGGCAGCACCCACAGGGCCGTACCGGCGAGCGCCCCCGCGAACGGCAGCGCCGACGGAAGCACCTCGTCGTCCGGCAGCAGCCGCCGCCCGCGCACGCGCACCACCACGCGCGCGGCGGGGTAGCCCGCGATGAGGGCCAGAGTCGCCGCGACAACGGCCACGTCCCTGGCGGGGGTGACGTGCTCGCGCCACACGTGATGCTCTCCGGCGACCTCCCGCACCTCGCGGTTCCAGATGGTCAGTTCGACGCGGTCGCCGGACTCGAACCCCCGGGCGCCCTCGTACGAGACGCGGAGCCGGTTCAGCGGCCGGTCGTCGGTGAAGTACAGCCAGCTCGGCTTCTTGGGCCGGTTCGCGTCGGTCTTCTCGATCACGGCCGGAACGGTCGCCAGGCACTCGTCGCGCTCGGCGGCGGGCGTCCCGGCGGTGCACGGGGCCGCCGACCGCCACGCCTGCTGGTTCGACTCGACGCCGGGCACGAACCACGCGGCCAGGCCCGCCCCCGCGAGCAGCAACACGCACAGACTCAGCGGCCCGGCCCAGCCGCCGCTCCCGGCGGTGCGGTGCGAGATGACGGGGAGATGGCTCGACTCCGGCGCCCCGTGCCGCGCGTGCAGCACCCGGAACGCGTCCACCTTCGCGTCGAAGTCCGGGTCCTCGCGCTCCCAGCTCTGCGGCTGCGGCAGGAGCCACGTGCGCCCGTCGCGCAGCGAGAGGTCGACGCGGCGGGCCAGTTCGACGTGGTGATTGTGCTCGTGCTTCAGGCGGATGCGCAGGTCGGCGATGTCCGTCCACGGCACGCTGCGGCGGCGCAGCAGCGTACGGGAGTGGACGCCGTACGAGTCGGCGCGCACGCGGGCGGTGACCGCGTACAGCGCCGCGACACCTCCCAGCGCGAGGACGAGTCCGGCACCGAGCCACACGTCCAGGAGGCCGCCCCCGTGCACGACGCGCACCACACGTACTGCGGCCAGACCGGCCCCGGCCGCACCGAGCCCGACGAAAAACCACAGAACCCCCTGCCAACGGGGACGGCAGGTGACTTCCCGGACATTGTTCATGCCAGTCACCCTGCCAGCGGCGGTGCGCCCGCGCTTGTACGGCGTCCGGCAGCCACGGACACCATGTCACTGCCGGGTGCTGCCCGCCTTGACGATCAGTGCCGCGCGCCCGCCGCGTGCGCGACGAACGCCGCCCAGGCGTCGGGGGTGAGGGCCAGCCCGGGGCGGCGGGTGTCCTTGGAGTCCCGTACGTGCACGGTCTGCGGGCAGGTGGCGACCTCTACGCAGTTGTCGCCCCCGCTGCCGCTGTGGCTGCTCCTGCGCCATTCCATCGCGACTTCCAGACAGTTGTCTCCGTCGCTGCCGCTGTAGCTGCTCTTGAACCATGCCAACTGTTCAACGCTCATAACGCTCCTCGCAGTTGCTCCAGGAGTGCCACCGTAGCGGCGTGACTGAGGGCCTGCGAGCGGAGCATGCCGTAGCGCTGGAGCAGCGTGCTCACGTCCGCAGAGGCGGCGAGCAGACTGCTGGAGAGCTGCCCTTCGGTGTAGCCGATCCACTGGTGGTCCTGGGTCTCGGCCAGATACATCAAGCCGTCGGCACCAGCGTGTTCCTCTTGTCGCAGCGGCATCACCTGGATCTCGATGTTGCGTCGTTCACCCTGACCCAGCAGGTGATCGACGAGGGCCTTCGCGACCCCCGGCCCTCCTGCCCGCCTCTCCAATAGCGCCTGTTCGATGATGAAGCTGAAGGCCGTGCCAGGGCGCTCCGTAAGGAGTTGCTGCCGTTCCAGGCGGGCTGTCACCTGGCGCTCGATGTGGTCCTCTGTGAGCGGTGGCAATCTCCGCTCAAAGAGTGCCCTGATGTACGGCTCGGGCTGCAACAGGCCCGGGATCGCCCGGCATTCATAGGCGCAAAGCGAGATCGCGTCTTCCTCAATGCTCGCCCACTGCTGGAACCAGGACGCGAGCCCCTGCCTGCGCGTCAGATACCGCGCGGCCGCGCGCAGCACGCGCGGAGCCTCAAGCGTCGCGCCCGCGCGTTCCACGAAACGCTGGGGCGGATACCGTTTCCCCTGCTCGAGTTTCGCCACGTAGTGCACCGAATACCGCACCTTCTCGGCGAACTCCTCCTGCGTCAGGCCCGCTTCCTCCCGCAGTGCCTTCAGCACCGCCCCGAAGCCCCTGAGGCTGTCCGAGACTTCCGGCTCTGCTCCCATGCCGCCCGCCCATTCCGGTGCGCGTTCCCGTGCCCGTTCCGCCGAACATCAACTGGCTCATCATCGTCACGTAGGGTGACCGACCCTGTCCAGAGCGTCAACCAGTACAAGCGGGGCTGTACCAGGGCTGGTCCTGTCCGGCGCCCCGGCCGGTCGCGACGCTCGGCCGCATGACAGCCCAGCACGCCCAAACCCCCGCGATCGTACGTACGTTCAGGCAGCAGCTCAGCTCCACCCGGCGCGGCGCCCGCCTCGCGCGGCGGCTCGCCGCGCAGCAGCTGGACGCGTGGAGCGTCCCGTACGGCTCGGACACGTCGGACACCGTGTCGCTGATCGTGTCCGAACTGGCGGCGAACGCCGCGCTCCACGGCCGTACGCGCGGCCGGGACTTCCGGCTCACGCTCGCCGTCACGGACGACGACCGGCTGCGTATCGAGGTGTCTGACACCCGCCCCGAACGCCTCCCTACGGCTGCCGATCAGACACCGTCCCCGCATTCCGAATCGGGCCGGGGTCTGCTGCTCGTGCGCGCGCTGGCGGACCGCTGGGGCGTACGGGAGGGGCCGCCCCCGCTGAAGACCGTATGGGCGGAGGTCCCACTGCCGTCCGGTACGGGTCGCGCGCCCAAGTGCGGCCGCCCTGTCACCTCTGGCGAGGGCTGAGGAATCTCGTCGTTGACTTGTTCGCTGGCTTATCAACCCTCTCGCGCGAAATTGTGGGGCCCGAGCGGGCCCAGCCTGCGCCTGTCTTGAACATGTAGTTGGGTCTCGCACGTCGTCTACTCTGGGAGAAGCGCCGTGCTGACCTGGGAGGACCTCCGCAAGAGGACCGGCGCACTGGACTGGTTGGCAGAGATTACGGTGGACGTGGACAAGATTCGCGACGAAGCGGAGCGCTACTACAATCAGGCCGACGCGAGCTATTCCCATGCTGCGAAGATCGAGAGCGATGCTCGCGACGCATGCCTCGCAGAACTAGGGAAAGCGTATCGGTCTCTGCCGGACTTCCGAGGTGATATCCCGCACCCGTCGAAGCTGCTGGCAGGGATTCCGGCATTGCGGAAGGAAGTGGCCGAAGCGGCGGACGACCCCAACGTCGCGCTCCCAGGATCCGGGCCGAAGGTCGATGGCATCACGCCGATTCCTGATGATGAACGCGTGTCAGCGAAGCTGCGCGATATACGTTCACGACTGGACGGACTGCCGGATGCGAAGGACCACAACTACTGACTTCCTTCGAACTCCGATGAAGAGCGGCGGGACTGGATCCACCACAATCGAGAACACATCAAGGACGCCGCCGCGTACACCGGGCTGCCGCCGGACATGATTGCCGGGATCGCCTGGCAAGAGGTGCAGGGGGATCCCGGCTGGGTCGACGACGTGAGTGACAACTACCGGCAGAACCAACACGATGCGGGCTGGGTGACCCAGTGGGTCGCTGGCAAGGTCGGCCTCGATGGTGAAGCCGACGAGACCTCCATGGGCCCCATGGCAATCCAGATCAGACGCTCGGCGGAAGTCCTGGGCTACGATCCGGCCAATATGACCGACGCTCAGCGAGACGAGGTCGAGGCCGCCCACGCAGAATCCGGGGACGAACATCTACATTGCGTCGGAGTACCTGGCTCAGCTGAAGGCGGAGAGTGAGTTCGCGGACGTGCCCGCAAGTGAGATGACGACTCAGCAGTATCAGGAGCTCGCTGCGAGGTACAACGGTGGCCCCTACTGGGAGAGCGACGCGGCGCAGGCATACGGCCGCGGGTTCAACAACAACGTCGATGACGCGAGGCGGGCTCTGCGTGACTAGGTCCGGCGCGGAGCCCGTGTCCGGTCGGGCGGCAGCGCACGGCTTGACCGTGCTGTGTGCCCTGGTCCTGGTCGCTCTGAACGGTGTTGGCGGTTTCTTCGTCCTCAACGCGCTCATGACCGCGTCAGAGGGTTCGTGGGACACCACGGCGACCGACACCGTCCGGCTGATGGCGGTTCTCGGTATCGCGAGCGAACTGCTGGCCGCAGGGCTCACTGCGGCGTTCGTCGCTGTGGCCCGGCTGCGGTGCTGGTGGTACGCCGTTCCTGCGGCTCTGATCACCGTCGCGGTCCTCCGCATGGTGTTCGCGGCGGCGTAGCGGCGGCGGCGCGACGCGGAGGCCGCTTGAGTGGGCATCGAGCGGCGCTGCACCCGTTGAGGACCGGGATCGTCCGCAAGGGACCGTAGCGTCGTGGGCATGACGGCGACGACACCCTCCGTGCTCTCCACCCGCGCGCTCAACCGGGCGACGCTCGAACGGCAACTGCTGCTGCGGCGTGCGGACATGGACGCCGCTCGGGCCGTCGAGCAGCTGGTGGGGTTGCAGACGCAGGTGCCCACCAACCACTACACCGCGCTGTGGAGCAGGCTCGACGGATTCGATCCGGAGGACTTCTCGCGGCGGTTCGGGGAGCGGGAGTTCGTGCGGCTCAGCATGATGCGGTGCACCATCCACACCGTCACCGCGCGGGACGCGCTCGCGCTGCGGCCGCTCGTACAGGTGGTGCAGGACCGGACGCTGAAGTCGGCGTTCGGGAAGCGGCTGGCCGGGGTGGATCTGGAGCAGGTGGTCGTACGGTCGCGGGAGTTGCTGGAGGAGAAGCCGCGCAGTTCGGGTGAGCTGGGGAAGATCCTCGCCGAGGAGTGGCCCGGTACGCAGGTGCAGGCGCTCGGGATGGTTGCGCGGCATCTGCTGCCGCTCGTACAGGTGACGCCGCGCGGGCTGTGGCAGCGGGGCGGGCTGGCCCGGCACACGACCGCCGGGCACTGGCTGGGCAGGCAGCCCGTGGCCGAGAAGGACGCCGACCTGGACGCGTTCGTGCTGCGCTACCTGGCGGCGTTCGGGCCGGCGTCCGTGCAGGACGTACAGATGTGGAGCGGCCTGACCCGGCTCCGCGAGGTGATCGAACGGCAGCGGGACCAACTGGCCGTCTTCCGGGACGAGTCGGGGACCGAGCTGTACGACCTGCCGGACGCGCCGCGTCCCGACGCGGATGTGCCCGCTCCGGCGCGTTTCCTGCCGGAGTTCGACAACGTCTTCATCGGGCACAAGGACCGCGCGCGCATCGTCGGCGAGGGCGCGCAGCGGCACTTTTGGAAGGGCTTCGAGGCGCTGCCGGTCTTCCTGTCGGACGGGTTCCTGCGGGGGACGTGGCGGATCGACGCCGACCGGAAGCACACGCGGGCGGCGCTGGAGATCAAGCCGTTCACGTCTCTGCCGCGCGCCGCGCGCGACGCGTTGGAGGCGGAGGGCGCGGCGCTGCTCGCGTTCCACACGCCGGGCGCGGAGCACGCGGTGTGGTGGGAGCCGCCGTACGGGGAGGGGTGAGGCGTACGGGGGCGGCTGACCCGTACGCGAAAGGCGTACGCGGCTAGACTCGCCGGATGCCGAGCTGCCGACCGCAGAGAGCGCCGTAGCCGTGGGTGGAACCCGCACACTCGCGCAGACGTACCGCCGCTTCGGTGAGGTCGACGCCGCCGGAAAGTCGCCACTGTACGAGCGCGTCGCCGTCGCCCTGAGTGAGTCCGGCGAAGGGCTGCGCGCCATCGAGTCGGCGCCCGCGCGCAAGCGGCAACCCGCCGTGATCCTCGCCGCGTTGCACGACCTCGCCCTCGCCGGACGCGCCCCGGAGCTCGCCGCGGCCTATGCCGCCGGGGACGTCGACGCCGCCGCCGACGCGGCGACCGGCACGCTGCTGCGGATGACCGACGAGGTCGTGGCCATCGCGGTGCGCCGGGAGACGCGGACGTACGAGACCCGGCGCTGCGCCGTGCTGTACCCGGCCGTTGCCGAGGCGGCGCGCCGGGTGGGCGCGCGGGCGGTGGGGCTGATCGACGTCGGCGGCTCGGCCGGGCTGAATCTCCACGTCGACCGCGTCGGCATCACGTACGGCAACGGGCAGTCGCTGGGGGACCCGTCGTCTCCCGTACGGCTGTCGGCTGAGGTCAGGGGAGACCGGCGCCTGCCGACGGGCGCGGTGCCCGAGGTCGTCGTACGGGTCGGCGTCGGCCCCGACCCGTACGACGTGACCGACGCGGCAGACGCCAGGTGGCTGCGCGCCTGCCAGTGGCCGGACCAGCCGGACCAGCCGGACCGGCAAGGCCAAATGGCGAAGCTGGAGGCGGAGTTGGCGTTGGCGGCGGCCGCTCCTCCGCTACTGCTGCGCGGCGACCCCGTCGACGCGCTGCCCGACGCGTTCGCCCGCGTGCCCGCGGACGTCCTGCCCGTCGTCATCACGACGTGGGCGCTGTCGGACTACCCGCTCGAGCACCGCCTGCGCTTCCTGCACCGCCTCGACGAAGCGGCGACCGGCCGTGCGGTGGCGTGGGTGTCGGCGGAGGGAGTCGGCGTCGCGCCGGCCGTACCGACGCTCGGCGACCGCCGCGCCTCGGGGCACAGCATCGTCGGCCTGGCGGTGTGCGAGGCATCCGCCCTGCGCGCGGAGGCCGTCGGCCGCTGCTGGTCGCGGGGCCGCTGGCTGGCGTGGCTGGGCGGTGGCGGCTCCTCCGGGTGAGCCGGGCGCCGTTGCCCGACGCCGTGGCACGCGCCGTCAGTACCGCAGCAGGGCGGCGACGCCGTCCGTGCACCGCGTCGGGGGAAGGACCTCGGTGAACGAAGCTCCGCCGAGGACCGCCGAGCGCAGCAGGAGCGGTGCCGCCGGGGCGCTGAAGGCCGTCGGGTCGGCGCCGAGTGCCGCGGACTCGGTGCCCAGGGCCCGCGGTTCACGGCGTGAGGCGTACAGCTCGGGGTCCCCGTCGCGGTCGGCGGCCAGCAGCAGCGTTTCCACTCGCCCTTCGGCCAGGGCCTCCTTGACCGCCGGGATGCCCTGGAGCGCCCGGTCACCGGCGAGCTCCGCCTCCAGGCGCTCCAGTACGGCGCGGTGCCGGGCGGTCATGGCCTCGTGCATGGCGGCGTCCACGCTCGCCCGCAGACCCTCGCGGGCGGAGGTGTCGGTGCGGCCGCCCTCGACGTACACCACCTCCGCGTCGAGCGGACGTTCGGCCAGATGCCCGCGCAGCAGTCCCACCGCCTTGGGGTCCCCGGCGATCAGCACCACGGCGGCCTCGACGCCGGCCGCGGCGGCGCGTACGTCGTCGGCCGCCTGCGCGGTGTTCTCCGTCCACACGTTGACGGTGCGCCGGTGGTACGAGGCCTGCGCCTCGGCGCCCGCACGCACCCGTGTGATGTGGAGCGTGCTGCCGTTGAACGTACGGCGCGACACCGGCTCGTGCCCGGCGGCCGGGTAGGCCTCCACGTCGGCACCCTCCCGGTCCACGGCCACGACCACGTGCGGCAGTTGGTGGTCTCGGTCGATGGCCACACCCAGCGGGTCCGGCACCGGCAGCACCCGTGCGCTGTCCGCCGCCGGCGGCTCGGCGAGGGTGAAGGCGCCCAGCAGCCGGCCGGCCGAGGCGAACAGCGCCTCGCCCTGCGGGCCGGGCAGGTCAGGGGCGCCTCCCACGGCGTCGTCCAGTACGGCGAGGTCCGCCTCCTGCGCGCCCTGCCGGCTCAACGACCGCCGCGCCGCCCGCCAGCGAAGCTCGATCTGCTTGTCGGCGTCGTGCGCCACGCGTGAGGTGTCCAGATGGACGGATACGACGTCGGCGTCGTCCGCGTACAGAGGCTGGAGGAACGCAAGATCCATGATGATTCCGGGCAGAGTCGCCCTGCCGCCTTTCCTTGAGGTTCACCGCAACCGCAACGGACAGCACGATAAGCCCTGCCTGTAGGCATGCGAGTGCTTTGCCTGATACAGGCTATTTCGTCCATAGTGCCGCCGCCGTCACCTGGCTGGACGTCGCCGTGACCGCGGTCGGCGGTGGGCGATCGCGCCTGGTCAGCGAGTCCGGCGCGCGGCGCCGGAGCGGGGGACGGGCGTGCCGGAGGCGCCTCGTATGGCTAGCGTCGGAGACTGTGCCGTGCGGCCGCCGCGCGTTCACGGCCCCGTCCTGCGGAAGGAGTGTGGTCAGCGTGGCCCGCAACCGCCGTCTGGTCCTGAGCCCGCCTTCCGAGGTCTGGGCCCTGCTGTCGGACGGCTACCGCTACGGGGAGTGGGTGACGGGCACGCAGCGGATTCTGGCCGCCGACCCGCACTGGCCCGCCGTGGGCGCCCGCCTGCGGGTACGTGTCGGGGTGGGCGGCGTGAGCCTCGACGACACCTGCGTCGTCCGCATCTGCGAACCGGAGCGCCGGCTGGAACTGGAGGCAAAGGCGGACCCGTTCGGTGCCGCCCGCATCGCCATCAACCTGATCCCGTGGGGCGAGCACACTCTCCTCGTCCTCGACTGGCACGCCCTGCGGGGACCGGGTACGAGGATGCACGGGCTGCCCGTGGACTACCTCGTCGCGGTACGCAACGGCATGATGCTGACCAAGCTGGCCCGGATCGCGCTCCGTGAGCAGGGGCGTGCGCCCGCCGGGGGCCCGGCGCCCGGGGGCCCGGTCACTCCGTGAGCGGCGGTACCGCCGCGTTCCCGCGGGCGGGCGGGCCGTCCGAGCCGGCCGGATACTCCTCCAGCGGCACGAGGTCCCTCTCCCAGGCGGACAGCACGGGCTCGACGACGCGCCACGCCTCCTCGGCCTCGTCGCCGCGGATGGACAGGGCGGGGTCGCCCGTCAGTACGTCCAGCAGGAGGCGGCCGTACGCGGGCAGGTCCGCCGGTTCCATCCGCGCGCTCAGCGAGAGCGGGGCCAGCTCGTCCGCGTGGGCGCCGATGCCCGTCAGGTCGAGGGTCAGCCCCTCCGGTTCGAGCTGGAAGCGGAGCACGTTGGGCAGGGCTTCCTCGCTGTGGCCGAAGGGCAGGTGAGGGACGGAGCGGAAGCGCACCGCGACCTCCTTGCGGTCCGCCCCGAGCGCCTTGCCGCTGCGGAGCCGGAACCGGGTGCCGGCCCAGCGCCAGCTGTCCAGCTCCAGTTCCACCTCGGCGAAGGTCTCGGTGCGCCGCCGCGGGTCCACGCCGTCCTCGTCGGCGTACGCGGGGATGTCGCGGCCCGCGACACGGCCGGGCAGATAGCGGGCGCGGCGCGTACGGCGTACGACGTCGTGCTCGGTGAGGCTCCGTACGGACCGCAGGACGTCGACCTTCCGGTCGCGCAGGTCGCGCTCGCCGAGGGTGATCGGCGGCTCCGTGGCCACGAGGCAGAGCAGCTGCAGGAGGTGGTTCTGGATCATGTCCTTGAGCGCGCCGACGTGGTCGTAGTAGCCGGCCCGGCCCTCCAGCGCGAGGGTCTCCTCCCAGACGATGTCCACTTCGGCGATGTGGGTGCTGTTCCAGATGGGCTCCAGTACGCGGTTGGCCAGGCGGCTGCCGAGTACGTTCTGCACCGTCGTCATGGCCAGGAAGTGGTCGACGCGGAACACCGCCTGCTCCGGTACGAGGCCGGCGAGGAGCCGGTTCAACTCCCGTGCGCCGGACAGGTCTTCGCCGAACGGCTTCTCCAGTACGATCCGGCTGCCCGCAGGCAGGTCCGCCTCGTGCAGCGCGGTGATCACCGCGGGGAAGAGCGCCGGGGGCAGGGCGAGGTAGACGGCGACGGGTCCGTCGCCCGCGACGGCCGCGGCGACGTCGCCCGGGTCCGTGACGTCGGCACGCAGATAGCGGGCCGAGGCGGCGACCGCCTCCCTCGCGTCGCCCGGGCAGTGCCCGGCGTGCCGGCCGAGCTGTTCGGCGGCCCACTCCCGGTACCGCTCGGTGTCCCAGTCCTCCCTGCTCGCGCCGGTCAGCCGCATCCGGTCGCCGAGATGCCCGGCCGCCCGCAGGGCCGCCAGCGCGGGCAGCAGGAAGCGCGCGGTGAGGTCGCCCGTACCGCCGAACACCGTCAGCCGGTTGATCATCCTTGTGTCCCTGCCTTCGTCGCCGAGGTGCCCGCCTTCGCACGGGCGAGGTTCACGCCACTGCCGATGATGCCGATGTGGCTGAACGCCTGCGGGAAGTTGCCCATGAACTCTCCCGTGGTCGGGTTGATCTGCTCCGGCAGCAGCCCCACCCGGCTCGCCCTGGCGCACAGCGAGGCGTACAGCTGCCCGGCCTCCTCGACCCGGCCCTGCCCCACGAGGTTGTCGACCTGCCAGAAGCTGCACAGCACGAACGCGCCCTCGTCGCCGGCCAGTCCGTCGGGGGACTCCTCGTGCAGATAGCGGTAGAGCAGCCCGTTGCCCGCCGACAGGCGTTCCGCGATGGTCCTGCTGGTCGCCATCATCCGCGGATGGTCCGCCGGCACCACCTCGCGCAGCGGGAGGGCGAGCAGGCTCGCGTCGAGGACGCCGCCGCCGTCCAGGTGTGCGCTGAAGGTCTGCGCGTCCTCGTCCCAGGACCGCGTCAGGATGAGCCGGCGCAGCTCGTCGGCCGAGGTGCGCCACTTCGTGATCTGTCCGGGCAGGCCGAGCCGTTCACCGATCCGCGCGGCACGGTCCAGCGCCACCTGGCACAGGCCCGCGGAGTACGTGAACACGCGGGCGTCGCTGCGTACCTCCCAGATGCCCTGGTCCGGCTGCCGCCAGGCCCGGCCCGCGGCGTCGGCCAGCCCGGCCAGGCTCGCCCACAGCGGGGGCTGGATCTCGCCGCCGGAGAGCAGCCACTGGTCGGCGCAGTCCAGGATCTCGCCGTAGATGTCGTGCTGCCGCTGGTCGGCCGCGCCGTTGCCCCAGCGCACCGGGGCGGAGCGGCGGTAGCCCTCCAGCTCGTCGTCCTCTACCTCGTCCGGGACGGGGCCTCCCCGGAGGTCGTACATGATCCGGGGCCGCCGGCCGTACTCGAACGCGTCCAGCACCCAGCCGAGGAAAGCGTCGGCCTCGCCGCCGAAACCGATGCGGCGCAGGGCGAACACGGCGAAGGCCGCGTCGCGGATCCAGGCGTAGCGGTAGTCCCAGTTGCGGACGCCCCCGACGGGCGCGGGCAGGGAGGAGGTGGGCGCCGCGACGAGCGCCCCGCCCGCCCAGTCGTCGCACAGCTTGAGCGTGATCGCGGCCCGCCTGACCAGGGGTTCTTCGGGGCCGTCGTAGTCGAAGTGCCGCATCCAGCGGCGCCACGCGCCGGCGGTCTCCCGCAGCGTCGTGTCGGTGTCGAACCGGCGGTTGCGGTGGAAGCGCCCCCAGGACAGTACGAGATCGAGGCGGTCGCCCTCCCGCAGGTCGTGTGTGCTGTGCAGGCCGGTCAGGGGGCGGTTGGACCGCAGGTGGAGCCGCAGGTCCGGGCGCCGGGACGGAACCACCTCCAGCCCGCTGAACAGCGCCCGTGTCTGCGCACCGCCGCGCGGCTCCAGCTCCGCCCGCAGGCGTACGTTCCCGGACAGCACCACCGCGGAGCGTACGAGTTCGGAACGGCCGGCCGGTACGTCGTCGGTGAGGTCGGCGCCGGAACGCAGCGCCAGCGCGTCGGTGACCCGCACCAGGCCGGTGGGAGCGCGCAGCTCGGTGGTGAGTACGCCGGTGTCGGGCTCGTACCGCTGTCTCGCCTCCACCACGTCCTCCGGCGCCAGCACGAACCGGCCGCCCCGTGCGTGGTCGAGCAGGCCGCAGAAGAGGGGTTCGGCATCGAACCGGGGCAGGCACATCCACGGGATGGAGCCGTCCAGACCGACGAGCGCGGCGGTCGTGCCGTCCCCGATGAGGGCGAGATCCTCCAGCGGAAGGTAGCCGTCCCGCCTGCGGACCGGCCGGAACGGTGGGTCGGGATCGTGCATGCCGCCTCGTTTCCGCAACGCCGGGAACGACCGTGGGACGCGATCGTCACGCGCTCCGTTCCTCCGGTGAGCGCGTGTGCTCCCACCGTTGCGGGGCTCGCGCCGGAGCGCGATCCGGCCTCCGCGGCAGTAGTGCACTCCGGTGAAAAGGGCGGCCGCCCGGCGGAGAACCGGCGGAGGCCCCGGCGCTGGACCTGAGTGGCCCGGCGGGCCTGGGCGGTCCGGGCGCCGGACCTCCGCCGGGCGGGCGGTTCAGCCGAAGACGCTCGCCGGGCGCGACGTCTCCTTGATGCCGTCGGGGCCGTTGAAGACGCTGCCCCCAGGGCGTGAGGCTGCTCGCGTCGAAGCCCGTCGCCATGTCGAGGTACTCGACACCGCCGCCGTTGCCGCTCCAGGACCACCCGAGACAGCCGGGGCCCAGCTCCTGCGCGGTGCCCATGATGGCGTCCTCGTCGGGATTGCCGTCCGAGTGCGCGTCACCGAACTCGCCGACGACGACGGGGAGTCCGCTTGCCACGAACCGGTTCATACAGTCGCGTACCTCGGGTTCGGTGTCGAAGACCCCGTACATGTGGATCGAGAAGACGGTGTTGTGCCGCGGGTCCGCCCCGAAGACCGCCGGGGCGTGACGAGTTTCCTTCATCTCTCACTCCCAACATGGAGCACGCACGCGAAGACTCGCGCGGACACGGTGACATCGCAGGCGTGCGAAATCGTCGTTCCTTGCGGGCACTGTGCCCCCGGCGCCGGTGCGCAGCCGTCATTCTCCGAGTGCGACGGGCGGGCCGCCGTTTAGTCGCGGTTTAGTTCTCACAGAGGTGCCGATGCCGCCCGGCCGCCCTTTCCGGGCCCGTTTTGCCGCCCCGTTCCGGCGCAGGTGGTGGCGGTACGCGCCCGGCGCGGGAATGATGGCGGGGCCGGAGGCCCCTGGCCCGTACGCCGGTCCCGGCCGGCACGGCAAGCACACACCGGACACCACGCGGGGAGAGACACGCATGACGGACACCAGCCCCCACGACACGTTCCGCGCCGCACGCGACACCCTGCTGCGGCACCGCGAGGACTACGACGCGGCCCGCGCGGACTTCGTGTGGCCCCGGCCCGAGCACTTCAACTGGGCGCTGGACTGGTTCGACCGGATCGCCGACGGCAACGAGCGGACCGCCCTCCACCTCGTCGAGCAGAACGGCGACGAGACGCGGATCTCGTTCGCCGCCATGCGCGAGCGCTCGGACCGGGTGGCGAACTGGCTGCGTACCGCCGCGGGCGTACGCGCCGGTGACCGCATCGTGGTGATGCTCGGCAACCAGGCCGAGCTGTGGGAGACCCTGCTCGCCGCGATGAAGCTGCGCGCCGTCGTGATCCCGGCGACGCCGCTGCTCGGCCCCGCCGACCTCGCCGACCGGATCGGCCGGGGCGACGCGCGGCACGTGCTCGTACGGGCGCAGGACGCGGGCAAGTTCGACGACGTGCCCGGTGACTACACCCGTATCGCCGTTGGGAGCGGTGAGACGCAGGCAGGCTGGCTCGCGTACGAGGACGCGTACGGCGCCCCCGCCGCCTTCGAGTCGGACGGCCCGACCCGCGCCGACGACACCCTGCTGCTGTACTTCACCTCGGGCACGACCGCGCTGCCCAAGCTGGTCGAGCACAGCCACCTGTCGTATCCGGCGGGGCATCTGGCCACCATGTACTGGATCGGGCTGCGCCCCGGCGACGTGCACCTCAACATCTCCTCGCCGGGATGGGCAAAGCACGCCTGGTCCAACTTTTTCGCCCCGTGGAACGCCGAGGCGACGATCTTCATCCACAACTACGAACGCTTCGACGCGGCCCGGCTGATGGCCGAGCTGGACCGGTTCGAGGTGACGAGCTTCTGCGCGCCGCCCACCGTGTGGCGCATGCTGATCCAGGCGGACCTGAGCCAGCTGCGGCGCCCGCCGCGCGAGGTGGTGGCCGCGGGCGAGCCGCTGAACCCGGAGGTCATCGAGCACGTGCAGCGGCACTGGGGCGTGACGATCCGGGACGGCTTCGGGCAGACGGAGACGGCCGTGCAGGTCGCCAACTCGCCGGGCCAGCGGCTGAAGCCGGGCTCGATGGGCCGTCCGACGCCGGGCTTCGAGGTGGTGCTGCTCGACCCGGTCAGCGGCGAGCCCGCCGACGAGGGCGAGATCAGCCTCAGCCTGGACGGCCCGGACGGCCGCCCCGTCGGCCTGATGACCGGCTACCGCGGCGACCCGGAGCGTACAGCCGAGGTGATGGCCGGCGGCTACTACCGCACGGGCGACATCGGCTCACGGGACGAGGACGGGTACATCACGTACGTCGGCCGGGCCGACGACGTCTTCAAGGCGTCCGACTACAAGATCTCCCCGTTCGAGCTGGAGAGCGCCCTGCTGGAGCACGAGGCGGTCGCGGAGGCCGCGGTCGTGCCGTCACCGGACGCCGTACGGCTGTCGGTGCCCAAGGCGTACGTGGTGCTGGCCGCGGGCTGGGAGCCGGGGCCGGACACGGCGAAGGCGCTGTTCGAGCACTCGCGCGGGGTGCTGGCGCCGTACAAGCGGATCCGCGTCATCGAGTTCGCGGACCTGCCGAAGACGATCTCGGGCAAGATCCGCCGGGTGGAGCTGCGGGAGCACGCGGCGAGCACGCCGGGGGAGGAGCACCGGGAGTGAGCGCGGGGCCCGGGACCCGTACGGCAGCCGGGGCCCGGGTCGGAGCCCGTACGCCAGCCGGGGCCCGTACGGCGGTCGCGTTGCCGTACGGGCCCCGGGCCCACGGGCCGAGAGGGCTCAGCCCTCGACGCGCCAGGTGAGCGACTTCGTGAGGTCGGCGCGCAGCGCCGGGTCGCGTACGGCGGCCGTGGGGTCGGTCGCCTTCGCCGTCAGCCGGTGGCTGCCACCGCCGGAGCCGACGACGTCGGCGAGGCGGACCGTACGGTCGCCCCGCAGCCGTTCGACCTCCTTGCCGTCCAGATACCAGCGCAGCGTGATCTGCCGGGCGTCCCCGGTCAGTTCGGGCACCCGTACGGTCACGGTGTCCTCGCTGCCGAGCGCCCGCGCCGTACGGGTGTCACTGGCCAGGGCGGGTGCGTGCCGGTGGAAGCCGGCGATCATCGCCTCGCGGCCGACGAGGTTGAACTCGCGGCCCAGCGTCCGCATGATCGAGTCCTCGCTCGGCCGGAACAGCCCGCGCGTGTGGTACGCCGCGCCCTCGTACGCGCCGATGACCCCGCCGTCGGGGGTCGCCTCGCCCAGCCACCGCGCCCACTTGGTGCCGTTCTGCTCCAGCTCGTCGGCGGTGTGGACGGTCGTGTTGAGGTCGCCGGTCTCCGGTCCGGTGTACTCGGAGTCCTCGTACGCGTACTCGTCGGCGAGCTTGCCCAGCGAGTGGCCCGTCTCGTGGATGGCGATCTGGCCGGCCTGGTCGTTGCCGCCGGAGTGCGTGGCGATGCCGTCGTAACCCAGCTCGGACTGGACGCCGTTGTAGCCCGCGCCGCCGTACTTGGCGCTGTTCGCTATGACGATGACGAGGTCCGCCTCGGGGGCGTTGCGGGCGTAGCTCTCGACCTTGGCGGTGTCGACGCACAGCAGGCGCTCGAGGTTGTCGCACCAGAAGTGCGAGTCGAGGGCGGTGTTCTTCACGGTGCCCTGGTCGGGGTCGCCGGAGACGCCGGAGTCCTGGGAGACGGCGTCGATCGCCCAGACGTTGAAGAGGTTCTGGTACGTGGTGTACGGCTCGACGCCCGCGAGTTCGGTCCAGCTCTCCTTGGCGTCGGTGTGGAACTGGGGGAGTTCCGCCTCGGTGTAGCCGTCGCCGATGACAGCGATGTCGAGCTTGTCGGCGGTGGGGCCGTTCTCGACGACCGGGGTGACGTCCCCGTCGCCCGCGACGGAGCCGGAGCCGCGGAGCCGCTCCGGCGTCTCGGCGGACACCTCGACATGCCGCGGGTGGGCGTTGGGGCCGTCGAAGTACTCGACGCGGTGGGTGCCCTGGGCCTTGTCCCGCTCGGGCTCGTCGGGCGGCGCGGCCTGGCCGGGGGCGGCGAGCGCGAGCGCGAGTGCGGCGACGGCGGTCACGCCCGCCGCCGCGCCGATTCTGATGGTGCGTCGTCTGCGCACGGGGTGCTCCCTGTGGTGTGGGGGGTGCTTGGGGGAAGCGAGCTAGCAGCTAGCCACAGAGAACTAAAGAAGACAGGTATGTACCTGTCAACGACAGAAACCGTCACACTCGTACGGCCGTTGGCCGGGAGTGGTCAGGCGATCGTACGGATCAGCTCGTCCGCCGGGTCGTTGACGGGCTGCGGAGTGCCGGTCAGGTCAAGGACGAACAGCGCCAGCGAGAGCTCGTCGGCGCGGTTGCGGGCCTCGTGCGAGTAACCGGCGAGGGAGAAGCAGACCGCGGTGGCCGACTCGTTGAGGCCGTTGAGCCACAGCGTCTCGATGTCGCGGAGCGTCGTCGGCGTGGTGGTCGGGTCGACGTGCGCGACGACCTCGGGGCCGCGCAGGTCCACGCCGGATGCGGGGCGGTTGCCCGCGATGCGGACCTCGGAGAAGCCGAGCCAGCGCAGATACTGCGCGGCGGCCGTCTTGGCGTCCTGCGCGGTCCGGATGGTCACCGGGCGGAACGCCGGGCGGCGGGCGGGCGTTCCGGCGGAGCCGGCGGGCCCGGCCGTACGGGGCGGGGGTTGCGGCGGGGTGCCACTCCCGGCGGCGGGAGGTTCGGCGCGCGTCGGTTCGGCGCGCGTCGGTTCGGACCGCGGCTGCTCCGCGCGTGCCTGCTCGGGCCGTGCCGCCTCGGGTGCGGACGGCGGCTCCGCGCCCGGCCGTTCGGCCGGTTCCGCCCGGCCGGCGGCCGGCTTCCCCGCGCCCGGCTGCCGGGCCGAGGGCGGCCGGGTGCCAGGCGACGCGACCGGAACCCGCACCATCGTCCCGCAGGTGCACCCGAACTCCGGCTGCGGCCACTCGTCGAGCCGCCCGCAGCTGGCACACCGCACGGGCACCCACGAGCCCGCCCACGTACGGTGTTCCACCCGCACCGGCACGCCCCCGCTGAGCAGCGGCAGGCTGACGGGCGCGCCGCAGGCGCACGGGTAGCTGGGTGGTGCGTACGTGTGCTCGCGACGGCAGGTGGGACAGCGCACGGACACGCTTTCGGCCATCTCTGGGGCTCCCGGCGGGGCGATGGTGTGACGGGCAAACGGGTCTGGACACATCGTCCCCGATGAGAAGGGGTTTACGAAGAGGAACGTGACAGAAACGTCATTGCGGTCGGCCCGTACGACGGGCTTGTGCGCGGCACGTTCGACCGGCCGCACAACACGCCGCTCGCCGCCCCGGCAGCCGCCGTCCGCCCGCCCCCGCGAGCACCCGTCCGTCCGCCCGCGCGCGCAGCGCGGCCGGCCGTACGCCGTCCCGTACGGCCGGCCGCACCGGTCCGGTTCGCGGGCCCCGAGGCGCCGTGGCCCGCCGCGCTGAGCCTCAGCCCTCGCGCAGCTCCCGTACGGCCTCCTCGACGCGGGCGCCGTACTCCGGGTCGGCCGCGCGGAAGTGGTCGAGGTTCCGCTCGATCACGTCGTCGCGTGCCACCTGGGACAGCCCGCCCGCGATGTTCGCGACGAGCCGGCCGCGCTCCTCCTCGGACATCAGCCGGTAGAGCTCGCCCGCCTGGAAGAAGTCGTCGTCCTTCGTGTGCTGCGGCGCCTCGTGCGTGCCGGTCCAGCCGGACAGCGGGCGCGGCGCGGACAGCGGGCTGCCGGACTCGGCAGGGCCGTCGTACGAGTTGGGCTCGTAGTTCTTCGCGTGCCTGCCCTGCGCGTTGGCGGCCATGAGGCCGTCGCGGCCGTAGTTCCGGGCTGTGGTGGCCTTGGGGGCGTTGACGGGCAGCTGGGTGTGGTTGACGCCGAGCCGGTAGCGGTGCGCGTCGGCGTACGCGAACAGCCGCCCCTGGAGCATCTTGTCGGGGCTCGGGCCGACGCCGGGCACGAAGTTGTTCGGCGAGAACGCGGACTGCTCGACCTCGGCGAAGACGTTGTCCGGGTTGCGGTCCAGCACGAGGCGGCCCACCCGCCGCAGCGGGTAGTCCTCGTGCGGCCACACCTTGGTGACGTCGAACGGGTTGAAGCGGTAGCCGTCCGCCTCGTCCGCCGGCATGACCTGCACGTGCAGCGTCCACGACGGGTACACGCCGCGCTCGATCGACTGGAGCAGATCGGTCTGGTGGCTGTTCGGGTCGGTGCCGGCGAGCTCGGCGCCCTGCTCGCTGCTGAGCGAGCGGATGCCCTGGTTGGTCTTGAAGTGGTACTTGACGTAGAAGGCCTCGCCCTCGGCGTTCGTCCACTGGTACGTGTGCGAGCCGTAGCCGTTCATGTGCCGGTACGACGCGGGGATGCCGCGGTCGCCCATCAGCCAGGTGACCTGGTGGGTGGCCTCGGGGGAGTGCGCCCAGAAGTCCCAGACGTTGTCCGGCTCCTGCTTGCCGGTGAACGGGTCGCGCTTCTGGCTGTGGATGAAGTCGGGGAACTTCAGCGGGTCCTTGATGAAGAACACCGGGGTGTTGTTGCCGACGAGGTCGTAGTTCCCCTCCTCGGTGTAGAACTTGAGCGCGAAGCCGCGCGGATCGCGGGCGGCGTCCGGCCCGCCCAGATTGTCCGCGACGGTCGAGAAGCGGGCGAAGGTCTCCGTACGGCGGCCGACCGCGCCCAGGAAGTGCGCGCTGGTGTACGCGGTGACGTCGTCCGTCACCTCGAAGTAGCCGTACGCGCCCGAGCCCCGCGCGTGCACGACCCGCTCCGGGATGCGCTCGCGGTTGAACCGCGCCAGCTTCTCCAGCAGGTGCTGGTCCTGGAGGAGGAGCGGGCCGCCGGCGCCCGCGGTGGCGGCGTTCTGGTTGTCGGAGACGGGTGCGCCGGACTCCGTCGTCAGGGTCCGCGGCCGGGCGGCGCGGGGCGTCGGCGTGGGCTGGGGCATGGATGACCTTCCTACGGGAGCGCGGAAGCCGTCTTCCGCGTGGTGGAGCGTAGGGACCGCTCCGATGAAACGTCAACAGTTTGTTGAAACTTGCTGCCGGCCGTCAGACCAGCGGCGTGATCGCGGTGGGCGCGTGGCCCGGCTCGGTGGCCAGCTCCTCGAACTCGTTCACGCTGGCGATGTCGCTGCCGCTCATCGCGATGTTCGTGACCCGCTCCAGGATCGCCTCGACGATCACCGGGACGCGGTGCTCGGCGGCGAGCTTCTTCGCCTCCTCGAAGGCGGGCAGCAGCTCGTCCGGCTCGGTGACGCGCAGCGCCTTGCAGCCCAGCCCTTCGGCGACCTTGATGTGGTCGACGCCGTACACGCCCAGCTCGGGGGTGTTGATGTTCTCGAACGACAGGGAGACCTGGTAGTCCATGTCGAAGTTGCGCTGCGCCTGCCGGATCAGGCCGAGGTACGAGTTGTTCACCAGCACGTGCACGTACGGGATGTTGAACTGCGCGCCCGCCGCCAGCTCCTCGATCATGAACTGGAAGTCGTAGTCCCCGGACAGCGCGACGACGCTCGCCTCCGGGTCCGCCGTCGCGACGCCCAGCGCCGCCGGCACCGTCCAGCCGAGCGGCCCGGCCTGGCCGCAGTTGATCCAGTGCCGCGGGCGGTAGACGTGCAGGAACTGAGCGCCCGCGATCTGCGACAGGCCGATGGTCGACACGTAGCGGGTCTCGGGCCCGAACGCGCGGTTCATCTCCTCGTACACGCGCTGCGGCTTCATCGGCACCTGGTCGAAGTGCGTACGCCGGTGCATCGTGGCCTTGCGCTCGCGCGCGGTCTCCGCCCACGCCGTACGGTCCGGCAGCGTGCCCGCGTCGCGCTGCTCGCGGGCGACCTCCACGAACAGGCGGAGGGCGGCGCCGGCGTCGGAGACGATCGAGTAGTCCGGCGGGAAGATCTTCCCGATCTGCGTCGGCTCGATGTCGACGTGCACGAACGTACGGCCCTCGGTGTACGCGTCGAGCTTGCCGGTGTGGCGGTTGGCCCAGCGGTTGCCGATGCCGAGGACGAAGTCCGACTCGAGGAACGTGGCGTTGCCGTAGCGGTGCGACGTCTGGAGGCCCACCATGCCGGCGTTCAGCGGGTGGTCGTCGCCGAGGACGCCCCAGCCCATCAGGGTCGGGACCACCGGGATACCGGTCAGCTCGGCGAACTCGACGAGGAGTTCGGAGGCGTCCGCGTTGATGACGCCGCCGCCCGCGACGATCAGCGGGCGCTCGGCGGCGGCCAGCATCGCCAGCGCCTTCTCGGCCTGCCGGCGGGTCGCCACGGGCCGGTGCACCGGCAGCGGCTCGTACGTCTCCGGGTCGAACTCGATCTCCGTCATCTGCACGTCCAGCGGCAGGTCCACCAGCACCGGTCCGGGCCGCCCCGACCGCATCAGATGGAACGCCTCCTGGAACACGCCCGGCACCTGCGCCGCCTCCAGCACGGTGGTGGCCTTCTTGGTGACGGGCGCGGCGATGGAGGCGATGTCGACGGCCTGGAAGTCCTCTTTGTGGATCACCGCGGTGGGCGCCTGGCCGGTGATGCAGAGGATGGGGATGGAGTCGCCGGTGGCGGAGTAGAGACCGGTGATCATGTCGGTGCCCGCGGGGCCCGAAGTCCCGATGCACACGCCGATGTTGCCGGCCTTCGTACGGGTGTAGCCCTCGGCCATGTGGGACGCGCCCTCGACGTGGCGGGCGAGCGTGTGCTCGACGCCGCCTGCGGCGCGGAGGGCCGCGTAGAAGGGGTTGATGGCGGCGCCGGGCACGCCGAAGGCGGTGTCCACGCCTTCGCGTTTCAGGATCTCGACTGCCGCGCGGGCAGCGGTCATTCGGGCCATGGGGTACTCCTGTTCCGGCCTTCCGGGGGAAGGGTGCGGCTGGGGCCTGGGGAAGGGGAGGCTGGTTGCCTGGGGAGGCTGGGGATCGGCCGGGGCGGGGGCTGTGCTCCCGGTGGATATCCGGGCGGCGGCGCCTCGGGCGCGACAGGACAGGTGTCGACGCCGCCGCCCGGACGTTTCGTACGCGACGTGTGCCGCGCTGAGCCCGGGAACGGGCTGTGAAGTGGGCCTGGTGCGGGGGCTGCTCGGGTTACGCCTTCTCTGGCGGGCCGGACAGCCGCTCCACGCCGCGCAGCAGCGCGGAGTGGTCCAGGCCGCCGTCGCCCTGCGCGCGCAGGGAGGCGACGAGGTTGGCGACGACGGCGCCGACCGGCAGGGCCGCGCCCACGCTGCGGGCGGCGTCGCTGACGATGCCCATGTCCTTGTGGTGCAGGTCGATACGGAAGCCGGGCTTGAAGTCCCGCTGCTTGAAGTTCTCCTTCTTCCGCTCCAGCACCGTGGAACCGGCCAGTCCGCCGCCGAGCACGTCGAGCGCGGCGGGGAGGTCCACGCCGGACTTCTCGAGGAAGACGACGGCCTCGGCGCACGCCTGGATGTTGACGGCGACGATCAGCTGGTTGGCGGCCTTCACCGTCTGCCCGGAACCGTGCGGTCCGCACAGCACGATGGTCTTGCCGAGCGTGTCGAGGATCGGCTTGGCCTGGTCGAAGTCGGCCTGCTCGCCGCCGACCATGATGGACAGCACGGCCTCGATGGCGCCCGCCTCGCCGCCCGACACGGGCGCGTCGAGCACCTTGACTCCCCGCTCGGCCGCCGCCTTGGCCAGATCGACGGACGTCTGCGGGGTGATGGAGGACATGTCGATGAGCAGCGTGCCGCGCCTGGCGTTCGCGAGGATGCCGTCGTCGCCGTACGCGATGGCCTCGACCTGCGGGGAGGCCGGCACCATCGTGATCACCACGTCGGCGTCCCCGACGGCCGCCGCGATGGAGGGCGCCGCGGTGCCGCCGTTGGCGGCGAGGCGGTCCAGCTTGTCCTGCTCCAGGGTGTAGCCGGTGACGTCGTAGCCGGCCTTGATCAGGTTCTCGGCCATGGGGGAGCCCATGATGCCCAGGCCGATCCAGGCGATCTTCGGAAGCGTGCTCATGAGGATGCCTTTCCGTGTGCGGTCCCGCTCAGCCAGTTGAAGGAGGCGGCGCTCGGTGCGTCGCCGGGCTTGTACTCGAGGCCGACCCAGCCGTCGTAGCCGGCCTTCGCGAGCCGCCCGAGCAGGTCGGCGAAGTCCAGTTCGCCGGTGCCGGGCGCGCCGCGGCCGGGGTTGTCGGCGATCTGCACGTGGCCGGTCTTGGCGGCGTACGCGTCGATGACCCGGTGCAGGTCCTCGCCGTTCATGGACAGGTGGTACAGGTCCATGAGGAAGCGGGCGTTACCCAGGCCGGTCGCCTCGTTGACGGCGTCGACGACCTCGACCGCCTTCGGCGCGCTGACGAGGGGGTACTTCGGCGACTCCGGGGCGTTCAGCGCCTCGACCAGCAGGACGGCGCCGATCCGGTCGGCGGCGTGTGCGGCCAGGGCGAGGTTCTCCAGGGCGAGCGCGTCCTGCTCGGCGTCGGACGCGCTCTCCACGCGGTTGCCGTAGAGGGCGTTGAGCGCAGTGCAGCCCACGGACTCCGCGAAGTCGGCGGCGACGTCGATGTTCGCGCGGAACCGGTCGGACTCCTCGCCCGGGACGGACAGGGCGCCGCGGTCGGGGCCGGGCAGCTGTCCCGCGTAGAAGTTCAGCCCGGTCAGCCGCGTGCCCGCGTCCGTCAGGGCGGAGCGCAGCGCGTCGAGTTCGGACGGCTCCGGAACGGGCGAGTCGACCCAGGGCCACCACAGCTCCACGGCGGTGAAGCCCGCTGCGGCGGCAGCGGCGGGGCGCTCCAGGAGCGGCAGTTCGGTGAAGAGGATCGACAGGTTGACGGTGAACCGGTGGTCCGTGCTGTCGATCTCTGCGAGGGGGGCCACGGTGATCGTGCTCCCTTCCGTTATCGAGTCTTCCGTAATGTGGAAGTAACTTTCTACTCAATGGAACATTGCAGCGCGAGGACCGGGGCTGTCAAGAGGGGGAGGGGGCAGTAGGTTGGGCGCGTGCGATTGAAGGTGGAGTTCACGACAGAGCCGTTCGATCTCGACGAGGCGCCGCGGCACGCGGTCGTCGCGCGGGAGACCGTGCAGGACGCGGGGCTGGACGCGGTCGACGTCGGCCCGTTCGGCAACACGGCCGAAGGTGCCGCGGACGACGTGCTCGCGGCGGTCCAGGCGATGCTCAGCCGCTCCCTGGCGGCGGGCGCGACGCGGGTGTCGCTCCAGGTGAACGTGCTGCCCGCGGACGGCGGGGTGGACGCGTGACGGCCGCGGCGGAGAGCGGCGCCCCGGAGGGGCCGCACGCGGACCGGCCGGCCCCCGACCACCCGTTCGTACGAGCGGTCAAGCCGCTGGTGGACGCGATGGGCGGCGAGCTGGTGCCGCCGGCCGAGGCCGGGGGCGACGACGTCGTGCTGGCCTGGGAGGGCGAGGACGTGGTGGCCGTACGGCTGCCGCACCTGTCCGACTCGCTGGACCACATCCTGGCCGAGCTGGAGCGGCGGCACGGCGTTCCGCTCGCGGAGCTGGACCGCAAGACCAAGCAGTCGGTGGTGCGCATCCTCGAGATGCGCGGCGCCTTCACGGTGCGGCACGGTGTGGAGACCGTCGCCAGCGCGCTGGGCGTCAGCCGCTTCACCGTCTACAACTACCTCAACCGCGAGAACGCCAAAGAGGGCCGCTAGCCGCGACGGCCCCGTCGTGGGCCGTAAGCCGTAAGCCGTAAGCCGTAAGCCGCAGGCCGCCGCCGTCCCGGATGCCGGGGCGGCGGCCGTGTTTCCCGGGGGTTCCGCGGGGATTCCGGCGTAGTTCCGGCGGAGTCAAGAGTTTCCGAGAGTTTCAACAAAGTGTTGACGCGGTGTCCGGTGGGGACTTAGCTGTTCCCAGCCCGAACCGCACCACGGCCTCGGAGGCCCACGTGACGTCGACCCCCACCCCAGGTCTGACCTGGCTGAACAGTGCCGAGGCGGGCGAGGTACGCGCCGCGCTGCACGAGGTGTGCGCCTCGTCGGCGTGGGGCGAACGCGTCCTCGCCCGGCGCCCGTACGCCGACACCGCGGCCCTCTTCCACGCCAGCGACGCCGCCATGGCCGAGCTCGGCGCGGACGATCTGGCCGAGGCCATGGCGGGGCACCCGCCCATCGGCCGCCCGAAGCCCGGCGACCCGGCATCCGCACGCGAACAGCGCGGGATGGCCGGCGCGTCCGAGGAGCTGAAGGCGGAGATGCTCGAGCTGAACCTGGCCTACCAGGAACGGTTCGGCCACGTGTTCCTCATCTGCGCCACCGGACTGGACGGCGAGCAAATGCGGGACGCCGTACGGGAGCGCCTCGGCAACCCTCCGGAGCGGGAGCGGGAGGCCGTACGCTCCGAGCTGCTGAAGATCAACCGCATCCGGCTGACCCGCCTCGCGCAAGCACCCGAAACCGGGACCGAGACCGCAACCGGGACCGGCACCGGGGCCGAGGCCGCCGCCACGCACGAAGGAGCCTGACCATGAGCGCCGCCCCGCACACCGCCCGTACGGCCTCGGTGTCCACGCACATCCTGGACACCAGCGCCGGACAGCCCGCCCGCGGCGTGGCCGTCCACCTGTCGGTGCGCGGCGGCGCGGACGGCGACTGGACCGCGTACGGGACGTCGGAGACCGACGCGGACGGGCGCTGCAAGGACTTTCCGGCACTGCCGGAGGGCAGCACACAGGTACGGCTCTCGTTCGTGACCGAGCCGTACTTCACCGGCAGGACAGCAAGCACAGAACCGAAGACAGAAGAGACCGGCAGGCAAGCCGAGGAACAGCAGGACGCCCCCCGCGTAAGGGACAGCGCCCCTGAGGAAAGGGAAAGTGGCAGTTTCTTCCCCGAGGTGACCGTGGTCTTCACCGTCACACCGGGCGAGCACTACCACGTACCGCTGCTGCTCAACCCGTTCGGCTACTCCGTGTACCGAGGGAGCTGACACCCAACATGCCCACGATTCTCGGCCAGAACCAGTACGGCAAGGCGGAAAACCGCGTCGTCAAGATCACGCGGAACGGGGCCACCCACCACATCCGCGACCTCAACGTCTCGGTCGCCCTCTCCGGCGACATGGACGACGTCCACTACTCCGGCTCCAACTCCCATGTGCTGCCGACCGACACCACCAAGAACACGGTGTACGCGTTCGCCAAGGAGCACGGCATCGAGTCGCCCGAGCAGTTCGGCATCGCGCTCGCCCGGCACTTCGTGACCAGCCAGGAGCCGATCGGCAGGGCGCGGATACGGATCGAGGAGTACGCCTGGGAGCGGATCGCCACCTCCGACGCCAACTCCCGCTTCATCGGCGCCGACGAGGTGCGGCACTCGTTCGTACGCAAGGGGCAGGAGACCCGTACCGCCCAGATCACCTACGACGGCGAGAGCTGGGAGATCCTCACCGGCCTCACCGGGCTGACGGTGCTGAACTCCACCAACTCGGAGTTCTGGGGCTACGTCAAGGACCGGTACACCACGCTCCAGGAGGACTACGACCGCATCCTCGCCACCGACGTCACCGCCGTCTGGCGGCACAACTGGACGGATGACGCGCAGCGTCCGCCGCACTGGGAGAAGTCGTACGCGCAGACGAAGCAGCACATGCTGCACGCGTTCGCCGAGACGTACTCCCTGTCGCTGCAGCAGACGCTGTACCAGATGGGCTCGCGGGTGATCAACAGCCGGGCGGAGATCGACGAGATCCGGTTCTCCATGCCGAACAAGCACCACTTCCGGGTCGACCTCGAACCGTTCGGGCTGAAGAACGACGCGGCCGACGGCGCCGTCTACTACGCCGCAGACCGCCCGTACGGTCTCATCGAGGCGACCGTGCTGCGCGACGGAGCGGAGCAGCGCATCCCGGTCGACATGACCAACCTCTGACCCTCCGGCCCACTGATCCCCGACCACCTCTGACTCGCGGGGAGCACACAGCTCACCGCGTCATCGGCACCCGGAGCGGTCACGGCGGGACGGTCCTGTCAGCTGTCCCGCCGGCTCCGGCACTCAAATCACCGAGGGCCCCTGCCGTGCCCACCCGCCGAAGAGAACGAGGAAATCCCTCATGGCAGACACCGAGCGCACCGTCATCGAGAACTGCGCCGTCGCGACCGTCGACGCCGCCGACACCGAGTACGCCACCGGCCACATCGTCGTCGCCGGTGACGTCATCGAGTCCGTCGGCGCGGGCCCGGCCCCCGAGGGCCTGCCGGGCGTCGTACGCCGCGTCGACGGCACCGGTCACCTGGTCACCCCGGGGCTCGTCAACACGCACCACCACTTCTACCAGTGGCTCACCCGCGGCCTCGCCCAGGACGCCAACCTGTTCCAGTGGCTGGTGGCGCTCTACCCCACCTGGGCCCGCATCGACGAGCCCATGGTGTACGCGGGCGCCCGCGGCTCCCTCGCCATGCTGGCCCGCGGCGGCGTGACCACCGCCGCCGACCACCACTACATCTTCCCGCGCGGCTCCGGCGACCTGCTCGGCGCGGAGATCCGGGCCGCCCGCGAGACCGGCGTACGGTTCACCGCCGCCCGCGGCTCCATGGACCGCGGCGAGTCGGACGGCGGGCTGCCGCCGGACTTCGCCTGCGAGACCACCGAGGACGCGCTGCGCGCCACCGAGGAGGCCGTGGACCGGCACCACGACCCGGCGTTCGGCTCGATGCTGCACATCGCGGTCGCGCCGTGCTCCCCCTTCTCCGTCTCCACCGAACTGATGCGGGAGGCCGCCGCGCTGGCCCGCCGCAAGGGCGTACGGCTGCACACGCACGGCTCGGAGACGGTCGAGGAGGAGAAGTTCTGCCACGAGCTGTTCGGCATGGGCCCCACCGACTACTTCGAGTCCACCGGCTGGCTCGGCGACGACGTGTGGATGGCGCACTGCGTGCACATGAACGACTCGGACATCGGCGCGTTCGCCCGCACCGGTACGGGCGTCGCGCACTGCCCGTCCTCCAACGCCCGGCTCGCCGCGGGCATCGCACGCGTGCCGGACATGCTGGCCGCGGGCATCCCCGTCGGGCTCGGCGTCGACGGCACCGCGTCCAACGAGTCCGGCGAACTCCACACCGAACTGCGCAACGCCCTGCTCGTGAACCGCCTCGGACGGCACCGCGAAAACGCGCTCACCGCACGGCAGGCGCTGCGCCTGGGCACGTACGGCGGCGCGCGCGTGCTGGGCCGTACCGCCGAGATCGGCTCCCTCGAACCGGGCAAGCTCGCCGACCTGGTGCTGTGGAAGCTGGACGGCATCGGCCACTCCTCGATCGAGGACCCGGTCGCGGCACTCGTACTCGGCGCGGCCGCACCCGTCACCCTGTCGCTGGTCGGCGGACGACCGGTGGTGGAGGACGGCCGGCTGCGAACGGTCGACGAGGACGACGTCGCGCGCGACGCGCGGGACCAGGCGCGGCGGCTCGCGCGGATCGCGGCCGACGCGGACTGAACAACGGGGGAGCGGCGCCGCGCCGTTGACCGGCGCCGCTGCCCGACGGCACAGCCACAGAGGCGACTTGTCGCTACGGCGCTGTGTCCGTACAACGACACATCGACTCCGGCCGGGAGGACGGTCCCGGCCGGGTCTGAGCAGCCGAGCGGGCTGCTCGGACGACCGTTCCCGGGGGCACGGGCACCCCGCGTCCCCGGGAACGGGCCGCACCACCGGCGGACAGGCCACAAGCAGCACCCGGGCGCGACGAACCACAACCGCATACGAGCACCCGCAATGCACCGCACCTCCCTGAAACCGCGTGTCGGCGCCGGAACCGACGCCGACACCCGTTCAACCGACAGGAGGAACCGGCGTGGCCAAGACGCCCAGGTTCACCGCGCAAGGCAGCACCCCGGACGAGGGCCCGGAGGGGGCCACGGGCTCCGGCCCGGACGAGACCCCGGCTGAGAGCCCGGTCCCACCGAAGCATCCCGTCGACCAGACCCTCCCCCCGTTCAAGCTCGTCACCGCGGGACTCCAGCACGTGGCGGCGATGTACGCGGGCGTGGTCGCACCGCCGCTCGTCGTCGGCACGGCCGTCGGCCTCTCCGTCACCGAACTGACCTTCCTCATGGGCGCCAGCCTCTTCACGGCGGGCATCGCGACCCTGCTCCAGACGCTCGGCGTGTGGAAGATCGGCGCCCGGCTGCCGTTCGTCAACGGCGTCACCTTCGCCGGCGTCGCCCCCATGCTGGCGATCGTCAGCTCGCAGGGCACCGAGGACGCACTGCCCGTCATCTTCGGCTCGGTGCTGGTGGCAGGCGCACTCGGGTTCCTCATAGCGCCGTACTTCAGCAAGCTCGTACGGTTCTTCCCACCGGTCGTCACCGGCACCGTCATCACCCTCATAGGCGTCTCGCTGCTGCCCGTCGCCTTCAACTGGGCGCAGGGCGGCGACGCCGAGGCGTCCGACTACGGCGCGAAGAAGAACATCGCGATGGCCGCCGCCACGCTCGTCATCGTGCTGCTGCTGCGCCGCTTCACACGCGGCTTCGTCAAGCAGATCGCGGTGCTGTTCGGCCTGGTGATCGGCACGGCCATCGCCGTCCCGGTCGGGCTCACGGACTTCACCGCGCTCGGCGAGGCCGACGTGGTCGGCTTCCCCACGCCGTTCCACTTCGGGGCGCCGCAGTTCCAGGCGGCGGCGATCGTCTCCATGTGCATCGTCATGATCGTCTCGATGACGGAGTCCACGGCGGACATGCTCGCCCTCGGCGAGATCGTGGAACGTCCCTCGGACGAGAAGACCATCGCGGCGGGGCTCCGGGCCGACACCCTCGGCTCGTTCATCAGCCCCTTCTTCAACGGCTTCACGTGCAGCGCCTTCGCGCAGAACATCGGGCTCGTCGCGATGACGAAGGTACGCAGCCGGTTCGTCGTGGCCGTCGGCGGCGGCATCCTCGTACTGATGGGACTGTGTCCCGTCGCCGCGGCCCTCATCGCCACGGTGCCGCTGCCGGTGCTGGGCGGCGCGGGCGTCGTCCTCTTCGGGTCCGTCGCGGCGAGCGGCATCCAGACCCTGGTCAAGGCGGGCCTGGAACACGACAACAACGTGATGATCGTCGCCGTCTCGCTGGGCGTGGGCATCATCCCGATCACAGCGGACGGCTTCTATCACGCGTTCCCGGAGAGCGCCCGTATTGTCCTGGATTCGGGGATCTCGACGGGATGCATCGCGGCGATCGTGCTGAACTTTCTCTTCAACCACCTGGGGGAGCGCGGGGGTTCGCCGGCGGACGACTCGGGCGTGGCCCACGCGATGGAACCGGGCGAGGAGATCTCCCAGCCGCGCCGCGCACGGCAGTCAAGCGCGCACTGAGATCCACTGGCTCGGCCGAATCCAGCCCGTCCGGCGTTTGAGGACGGACCGGGGCGGCCACGGCCCGCTGTGGGTCGCATCCGCTCGGCGGCGACCTGCGGGCCGGCGGTCAACCGCCCTGTGGCGCAGCTCACCTGCGTCGGGGCCGAGGTTCAAGCGGAGGCGGGCGGGCCCGGCTCCGTTCGGATACAACTGCGTATCGATACGGACGCGGCCCGCCCCGCCCCGTGCCCCCGCCGGGACGAGGCGCGGCAGGTCCGGGCCCCGGCGCGGGGCCGAGGCCCCTCCGGGGCCGTCGCACACGGGACAGAGGCACCCATTCCGTGGGTCAAGATGATCCTTCAGCGTGAAGCCTGAAGGAGCAAACGACTTGCACGCCACCAGCAGCCGTCGCCAGATACTCACCGGGTCGGTCGCCGCACTCGGTCTGGCCGGAGTCACCGCGGCCGTCACCGCGCTCGCCGACGACAGTGACGCCACCCCCTCCGGCGAACCGAAGCCGCAGGGCAAGCCGCGACGGCACCCGAACCTCGTCGTGATCGTCGCCGACGACCTCGGCTCCGGAGAGCTGGGCTCGTACGGGCAGCAGCTCATCGACACCCCGAGGATGGACGAACTCGCCGCCGACGGGCTCCGCTTCACGCATGCGTACGCCGCCGCGCCCGTCTGCGCGCCGTCCCGGTGCTCGATGCTCACGGGGCTGCACAGTGGGCACGCGACCGTACGCACGAACCCGTTCCAGGGCGGGCAGGCGTCCATAGGGGACGGCGATACGACGTTCGCGGAGGTGCTGCGCGAGCGCGGCTACCGTACGGCGTGCATTGGCAAGTGGGGCTTCGGGCCGGAGCAGGCGAACCAGCCGAGCCACCCGAACCGGCGTGGCTTCGACGAGTTCTACGGCTACATCGGCCACGGCCGCGCCCACGACTTCTACCCCACGGCCCTGTGGGACAACGGCCGCCAGACCGTCCTCCGCGCCAACATGCACGACCGCCGCGGCACATACGCCCCCGAGCTGTTCCGGAAGCGGGCGCTCGAGTTCGTGTCGCGGAACGCGGCGGGCGACGCGCCCTTCCTGCTGTACGTCGCCCCCAACGTGCCGCACGCGCCGAGCCGCAGACTCGAGCCCGCCGAGTACGCCCGGCGCCTCTGGTCGAAGGCGAACAAGGGGCACGCCGTGCAGGTCAGCCAGTTGGACACGCTCGTGGGGGACATCGTCGACCGGCTGCGCGCCGAGGGCCTGGAGAAGGACACCGTCGTCCTGGTCACCAGCGACAACGGACCGCACGAGGAGGGCCAGGTCGACCCGGAGCGGTTCGAGGCGACCGGTGAGCTGCGCGGCTTCAAGCGGAATCTGTACGAGGGCGGCATCCGGGTCCCGCTCGTCGCCTGGGCGCCCGGCCGGATCGAGCCCGGTGCGGTGACCGACCGCAAGACCCCGCTCACGGATCTGCTGCCGACGCTGGCCGAACTGGGCGGCGCCGACGTGCCGGACGGCATCGACGGGCTCTCCGTGGCGGGGCTCATGGGCGGCGGGCGGCGCCCGGAGGCGCACCGCTACCTCTACTGGTTCCGGAACGACCCGCACACCACGCCCCGCGCGCAGGCCGCCGACCGGGGCCGCGGGCTGCGGGTCTGCGAGGCGCTGCGGCAGGGGGAGTGGAAGATCGTCCGGTTCGCGCCCGGCCGTGAGCGTACGGTGCCGGACGACCGCTGGGACGTGGAGCTGTACAACCTGCGGAAGGACCCCGGCGAGCGGCACAACGTCGCGGACCGGCACCCGCGGATCGTGTCCGGGATGGTCGCGCTGCTGCGCGAGGCGTGGCAGGACCCGCCGCCGGCCCGCGTCTGACGGGCGCGCCTGTACGTACGCGCCCCCTCGCCCGTACATACGCGCCCGGCTCGCGTCAGCCGTTGGCGCCGCCCGCGCCCGCGCCGCCCCCGCCCCCGAACTCGCACCACACGCACTTCCCCGTGCCGCGCGACTCCACCCCCCACACGTCCGCGAGCTGGTCCACCAGCAGCAGGCCGCGCCCCGACAGCGACGAGTCGGCGGGTTCCCGCAGCTGCGGGTGGGTGCTGGAGCGGTCCGTCACCTCGACCCGTACCCGGGGCTCCGCCCCGGCCAGCGGGTACACGGTGACGACCGCGTCGCCGTCGGTGTGGAGCAGCGCGTTGGTGGCGAGTTCGTCCGTGACCAGCTCCACGTCGTCGGCACGCTCCCCGGCCCGCCAGGAGCGGGCCGCGGAGCGCACCATGTGCCGCGCGGCGGCCAGCCCCTGCGGATCGCCCGAGGCGACCCGCTGGTGCAGCCGCCGGCCGGGCTGCGACACGGCGGTGGACTCGCGGTGCAGCAGGACGAGCGCCATGTCGTCGGCGCCGGGCCAGCGCTCGGACCGGCCGCAGAGGCGGTCGGCCAGCTCCTCCATGTCGCCCGCCGCCACGCCGGGCGGCGCGTGCCGTACGCGGTCGGCCAGCGCCCGTACGCCGTCGTCGAGGTCGGTGCCGGGCTCCTCGACGAGCCCGTCCGTGAACATCACCAGGGTCTCGCCCGGCTCCATCTCCATGGTGGTCACCGGGTACTCCAGCTTCCCGAAGTACGCGGACAGCCCCAGCGGCAGCGCGCCCATCACCGGGAACGGGCGGCAGCCGCCGTCCGGTCGGCGCAGCAGCGGCGTGAGGTGGCCGGCCCGTACGAGCCGCAGCCAGCCGCTGGCCGGGTCGGCCTCGGCGTACAGGCAGGTGGCGAAGCGGCCGGTGTCGAGGTCGTTGAGGAACGCGGACGCGCGCGCCATCACGGTCGCCGCCGAGTGCCCCTCGGCGGCGTACGCGCGCAGCACGATCCGCAGCTGCCCCATGACGGCGGCGGCGTGCGTGTCGTGGCCCTGTACGTCGCCGACGACGGCCGCCACCCGGCCGCCGGGCAGCGGGATCACGTCGTACCAGTCGCCGCCGATGTCCCGGCCCTGCCGCGCGGAGCGGTAGCGGACGGCGGCGCGCAGGCCGGGGACGATGGGGAGGGAGTGCGGCAGCATCGCCTGCTGGAGCCCCTCGGCCAGCTCGTGCTCCTGCTCGAACAGCCGGGCACGCTGCAGGCTCTGGGCGATGCTGCTGGTCAGCGCGGTCAGCAGGGTCCGTTCCTCGGGGGTGAACGGGTGTCTGCCGCGGTAGAGGAGCCCGATCGCGCCGATCGGGGCAGCCTGGGCGATCAGCGGCAGGTACGCGGCGGCGGACGCGCCGACGCTCTCGACGTACGGCCACACGTACGGGTAGCGGACGGCGAAGTCCTCGCGCGACACGATGAACCGCGGCGTGAGCGTGCGCACCACCTCGCTGAGCGGCAGCGGGTCGTCGATACGGGTGAGCACCAGCTCCGGCGGGTGGTCGGAGCCGCTGTTGCCGATGAGCCGGATGCGGCCGTCCTCGACCATGCCGACGATGACGCTGATCGCGCCGAGCTGTTCCAGGCCGCGTGAGCGTTCGAGGGCGTGCAGGACCTCGCGGACCGTACGGGCGTGCGCCAGCGCGGCGGTCGTCAGCTCCACCACCCCGTTCTGCCGGAACCGCTCCACGTCCAGCGTGGTCCGTTCGGCGGGCTGGCTGAGCTCCTCGGTGGCGTCGCGGACGATGCCGATGATGCGGTACGGGCGCCCGCCGGCGTCGCGCTGGATGCTGCCCTGGGTGTGGGTCCAGCGCATGGAGCCGTCCCGGCGGCGGAGCCGGAAGTACGCGCCGTAGCGCTCCCGGCCGCTCCTCAGCGCCTGCGCGATCAGCACGTCCAGCCGTGCCGTCTCCGCGGCGGGGATGCGGGAGCCGAGGTGGGCGGGGTCGCCGTCGTACTCCGCGGCGGTCAGGTCGAACAGCTCCAGCGCGGGGCCGTCCAGGTGCAGGACGCCGCGGTCGAGGTCCCAGTCCCAGCAGCCGCTGTGGTTGAGCGTGAGAGCGGTGTCCGCGTCGGCGGGCCAGCCGCCGGGCGGCGCGGTGTCGCCGCCCGGCGGCCTTCCGGGTCCCTCAGCGCCCATGCCGCGTGCCTGGCCTGGTCAGCGGTGCTCTGCGGGACGCCCGCGTGGTCCGTCGGTCATCACCCTGACACTGTATGCAGATATTAGGCGGGTTTGCCCAGAGAAGTGACGGGATCGGGCAGCTGGACCCTCCCGTCTCCGGTCCGCCCGTCAGTCCGTGAGCAGGGCCGGGTCGCTGACGCCCGGCTCGCCGTTCTCCACGTGTCCGGCGAACCGGCGCAGGAACGTGTCGTCCGTGTCGGCCGTCACCCGCAGGTCGTACCAGCGCGCGCCGCCCTGCGGCGCCACCCGCCGCACCACGCGCCCGCCCGCGGGCACGGCGACCGTCGCCGGGTCGCCGCCGTACGCGTCGGTGACGGTGAGGCGGCAGTCGGCCGTGCCCGCGTTCGTCAGGGTCAGCTCGACGCTGCCGCCGCCCTCCGCGTCGTGTCGCGCGGTCACCTCGGGTCCCGCGGCGCCGCCGGGGCCGCGGAAGGTGCGGAGGAAGCCGTTCGGTCCGTGTACGGACAGGTCGTACGCGCCGTTCGACCACTCGGTGTGCCAGGCGTCGGAGAGCTCCTTGCCGGCCTCGGCGGTGTACGTCCACGGCCCGTCCGTACGGTTCGCGGAGGTGACGCAGAACCACGCACCGGCGCCGCCGCCCGCACCGAAGGTGAGCGTGACCCGCCCGGCGTCCGGCGTGACCAGCGCGTCCACGTGCGGCGCGTACGGCAGCGGGCGCGCCGGCCGGGCGCCGGGCTCCTGCCGCGGCAGCCGGCCTTGCGCGGGCGGCACCGGTACGTAGTCGGGGTGGCGTTCGCGGTCCGGCGGCTCGTAGCCGTCGGTGTCGGGGAGGGCGGCGGGCTCGGTGTCCTTCAGACCGAAGTCGAAGGCCGAGGTGAGGTCCCCGCAGATGGCGCGCCGCCAGGGCGAGATGTTCGGCTCCTCGACGCCGAACCGGCGCTCCATGAAGCGGAGCAGCGAGGTGTGGTCGAAGAGTTCGGAGCAGACGTAGCCGCCGGTGCTCCACGGCGAGACGACGAGCATGGGGACGCGCTGCCCGAGCCCGTACGGTCCGGCGGCGAAGCCCGCGTTCCCGGGGAAGTGGTCCAGGGTCGTGTCCACGGTGGAGAGGCCGCGGTCGGCGGAGGCGGGCGGGTACGGCGGCGGCACGTGGTCGAAGTAGCCGTCGTTCTCGTCGTACGTGATGAACAGCGCCGTACGGCTCCACACCTCCGGGTCGGCGGTCAGCGCGTCGAGGACCTGGGCGATGTACCAGGCGCCGTAGTTCGCGGGCCAGTTGGGGTGCTCGGTGAACGCCTCGGGGGCGGCGATCCAGGAGACGCGGGGGAGCTTCCCGTCCCGTACGTCGGCGGCGAGGACGTCGAACCAGCCGTCGCCGTTCTTCACGTCGGTGCCGGTGCGGGCCTTGTCGTAGAGGGGGTCGCCCGGCTGGGCATTGCGGTACTTGTTGAAGTACAGCAGCGAGTTGTCGCCGTAGTTGCCTCGGTACGCGTCCTCGATCCAGCCCCACTTGCCCTCGGCGTCCAGGCCGTCGCCGATGTCCTGGTAGACCTTCCACGACACCCCGGCCTGCTCCAGCCGCTCGGGGTAGGTCGTCCAGTCGTAGCCCGCCTCGGCGTTGTCGAGCACGGGGCCGCCGCCCTTGCCGTCGTTGCCGGTGTGGCCCGTCCAGTGGTAGTAGCGGTTGGGGTCGGTGGCTCCGATGAACGAGCAGTGGTAGGCGTCGCACACGGTGAACGCGTCGGCGAGCGCGTAGTGGAACGGGATGTCCTCGCGGGTCAGATACGCCATCGTGCCGGGCGACTTGGCGGGGATCCACTGGTCGTACTTCCCGTCGTGCCACGCCTGGTGGCCGCCCGCCCAGTCGTGGTTGAGGCCCGCGATGAACTGCATGCCGAGGTCCTCGGCGTCCGGGTGGTACGGCAGCACGTCCCGGACGCCGTCCCACTGGTGCCACACGTTCTCGCGCCCGCCGGGCGCCGCCGGGCGGGGGTCGCCGAAGCCGCGTACGCCCTTGAGCGCGCCGAAGTAGTGGTCGAAGGAACGGTTTTCCTGCATGAGCACCACGACGTGCTCGACGTCCTCGATGGTGCCGGACCTGCGACTCGCGGGGATCGCCGCGGCGCGGGCGATGCTGTCCGACAGGGCGGCGAAGCCCGTGCTGGCACCGGCGATCCGGAGGAAGCGGCGCCGATTGAGATCAGGCATGGCTGTGGGGACCTCTCGGTGGGGGAGGAAACATGCGTCAGCAGCGCAGTGTTCAAGACCGGCGACCGGGAGGGAAGAGGCCGTGTCCGCGGCGTGAAGCGGCAGCGTACGCACCGCGAACAGGGCAGGCCCGTACGGGCTGACGCGCGTACGGGTCTTGCTGTCTGTACGGGACGAAAAGCCATGGTGGCCCGCGTCCGCTTCGCGCACGCCGGCGTACGGCTCGACGCGGAGCGCGCGGGCCGCGCCGTGCAGGAGGTCCGCGCCGGAATCCGGTCGCCCGCCGAGGCGGCCGTACGTACGCGGAGGCCAACCAACTGCTCCGCGGCAAGCACCGCGCGGAGAGCCCGCCCGGCATGGCCGGCCCGCGGCTCGTCTGGTCCCGTACGGACACGCGCGTCCAACTCGCCGACTACCTCGCCGGCGTGGCACGGAAGATCGCATCGGAGGAGCTGAACGGGCGCGGCGACGCGCGGCTGACCGCGCTGCTCCGCCCGTACGTCGCCCCCTCCTCCTGCTGGGCGGACGCGGACAGCCGCGTCCTGGCTCCGCCGGAGCGGCCCGCGCCCGCCGCGCGGACGGAATGTATCCGCTTTGTATCCCAGCCTCCTTGAATCGGTGCCGACCGACGACAAGGAGAGAGTCATGCAGAGACATGTCCGCCGGCTGATGGCCGCCGTGGGCGCGGTGGCCGCCGTCGTGATCGCGGCTCCGGTCGCCGTCGCGGCTCCGGGTGATGGCTCGTCCGCCGGGCCGAGGACCGGGGAACCGAGCGCCGCCGCCGAACTGGCCCGGCCCAACTTCAAGATGCCGTTCCTCTGCGGCCAGACCTGGGTCGGCAGCAACTGGGACGGGCACAGCCCGGGTCACTCGATCGACTGGAACCACTACGCCGCCGACGGCAGCACGGACGACTTCGGCCGCCGCGTGTTCTCCAGCGCGGGCGGCAAGGTCATCGCCTCGTACTACTCGACCGACACCGGCTACGGCAACACGGTCGTGATCGGGCACGGCAACGGCTGGCAGACCCGCTACGCGCACCTCAAGTCCCGCGGCGTCTCGCGCGGCGACACCGTGAAGCAGGGCCAGCGGATCGGCCGTGTCGGCGCCTCGTCCGCGAAATACGAGCTCTCCCCGCACCTGCACTACGAGCAGATACACGACGGCTCCGTCGTGGTCTCGGTCATCCAGGGCGTCCGCTGGAGCGACTTCATGAAGCGCTCGCAGACCAGCCGGAACTGCGGCTGACACGGCGGCCCGTACGAGGCGCTGACCGCGGACACGGGGGCCGCGGTCAGCAACGCCGTACGGCAACTCAGCAACGCCCGTACTGCAGCACCGAGTCACCCCTGCCGCGCCGCGCCGCCCCGCCTCACCGCAGCGCGCGCAGCTTCGCGTGCACCAGTTCCGCCTGGTCCCGCACCTCCAGCCGACGCCACGTCGACAGCGAGCGGTGGAAGTACCGCCGCGCGGTGTGCTCCCGGCCCGTCGTACGGTGCAGCTCGCCCAGCAGGCACGCCACGCTGGCCTCCGCGCGGCGGTCGCCGAGCTGCTGCTGTACGGCGAGCGCGTCGACCAGCAGCGCCGACGCCTTCCCCGCGTTGCCCTGCCGCAGGCACAGCTCTCCGATGCTCTGCTGCACGTACGCCGCGCAGTGCGCGTCGGCCAGGTCGTCGAAGATGCCGAGCGCCCGCTCCAACTCGGCGTGCGCGACGTGCGGTTCACCGCGCAGCTCGTGCAGGACGGCGATCCGGCGGCGCACCTGCGCCTCCCGGTGCCGGTCGCCGAGCTCCCGCGAGAGTTCCAGCGCGTCGGCGAGCCACGGCGCGGCGGCGTCTGGGTCCTGCCGCTCCAGCCACACGGAGGCGACCGCGTTGTGCGCGACGGCCTCACCGTGCCGGTCACCGGCCTTCGCGAAGCCGCTCAGCGCCTCCGCGAACGCCTCCAGCGCGTCGTCGAGCCGTCCGACGATGCGGTACACGGAGCCCGAGCCGACCGCGGCGACGGCCTCGCCGGACTCGTGGCCGAGCCGCGCGAAGATCGCGCGCGAGGTCTCGAACGCGTCCAGCGAGTCGGTGTACCGGTCCTGGTAGAGGTGGAGCTGGCCCAGGTTGCGGAGCAGCGCGCCGGCGCGGGCGTCGTTCGGGGCGGGCATGGCGTCGAGCACGAGCCGGTGGGTGCGCAGCCAGTCGCCGTAGTAGCCGCGCATGTCGAAGAAGCCCGCCAGTTCGATGGCGAGGTCGGCTGCGTGCGCGACGTGCCCGTCGCGCAGCGCGGACTCCACGGCGGCGACCAGGATGCGGCGTTCCGTCTCCAGCCACTCGACGGGCCGGGCGCGCACCGTGTCCGCGATCGCCGCCGCGGGCCCGGCCGGCCGGACCGGTTCGCCGAGCACGCCGAGGAAACGGGTGGGCATCGCGGCGTTCGCGCAGCGGGCGAGCGCGATCAGCGTGTCCAGGACGCGCAGCCGGCGCCGCCGCCGTACGCCGGGGCCCTCGGCGTCCGTCAACTCCTGGGCGTAGCAGCGCAGCAGGTCGTGGATGCGGTAGCGCTGGAGCCCCAGCCGGTCCGCGCCCACCACCTCGACCAGATGCTCGTCGAGCAGCGTCTCCAGCCCGCCGGCGGCCGTGTCGGCGCCGCCCGTGGCCACCGCGATGAGCCAGCCCGGCAGCGCCTCGTCGGCGAGCTGGCCGAACACGCGGAACGCCTTCGCCGCCGGTTCGGACAGGTGCCGGTAGCTCAGCTCGGCGCTCGCCCGTACCTCCAGCTCGCCGGTCTGGAGCTGGTCCAGCCGGCCGCGCTCGTCGTGCAGGAAGTCGGCCAGCGTGCCGACGGACCAGCCCGGCCGGTTCGCCAGCCGGGCGCCGGCGATCCGTACGGCCAGCGGCAGCGAGCCGCAGCCCGCGAGCACCCGGTCCGCGTCCGCCTGCTCCGCGCGCAGCCGGTCCGGGCCGACGATGGCGCCGAAGAGGGCGCGGGCGTCGTCCCGTTCCAGCACGCCGAGCGGCGAGTGGTACGCGGGCAGCGACGGCATCCGGCGGCGCGAGCTGACCAGCACGGCGGAACCGCCGGTGCCCGGCAGCAGGGGGCGCACCTGCGCGCTGCCGGCGGCGTCGTCGAGGACGATGAGGAACCGCCGCTGCGCCAGCCGCGACCGGAACAGCGCGGCCCGCTCGCTGAGCTTCTCGGGGACGGCGCTGTCGATGACGCCGAGGCCGCGCAGCATCTCGGCCAGTACGTCGGCGGGTTCGCGCGGCTGGTCGCTCAGCCCGCCCAGGTCGACGTAGAGCTGGCCGTCGGGGAAGGCGTCCCGTACGCGGTGCGCCACGTGCACGGTCAGCGTGGTCTTCCCGGAACCCGGCGGGCCCGACACGACCGCGACGACCGGCTGCCGCCCCGCCGTCGACAGCAGCCGCTCCAGCACGGCGATCTCGTCGGCGCGGCCGGTGAAGTCCGGTACGTCCATGGGCAGCTGGCACACCGGCCCGAGCGGCGGCGTACGGCGCCGGCCCACGTACCCGTTGACCTCCTCGCCGATGGCGCGCAGCGGCGCGCTCGGCTCGACGCCCAGCTCGGCGGCGAGGGTCTGCTCCGCCTCGGCGTACGCGGAACGGGCCTCGGTGGTGCGGCCCGAGTCGTGCAGCGCGTGCACGAGCATCCGCCACAGGTCCTCCCGCAGCGGGTCCTCGGTCAGCCGCGCGCGCAACTCCGCGACCAGCGGCGCGTACTCGCCCAGGCGCAGCCGCACTTCGAGGCACTTGTCGACCGCGACCGAGCGCAGCTCCTCGATCCGGGTGATCGCCGGATCCCACACCACGGTGGGCGGTAAATCCTGCAGCACGCTGCCGCGCCAGAGGCCGAGCGCCGCCTCGTAGGCGCGCAGGGCGGCGGCGTCGTCGCCCCGCTCGCAGTCGGCGCGGGCCTGGGCCAGCCGCTGCTCGAAGAGCAGCATGTCCAGATCGCCGGGCGCGACATCGAACGCGTACCCCGACGGCTCCGTCTTGAGCCCGTCGGTGGGCACCCCGGCCGCCGCCAGCGTCTGCCGCAGCGTGCGTACGTACGTGCGCACGTTGGCGACCGCGGACCGGGGCGCACCACCGGGCCACAGGACCTCCGTGAGCAGGTCCACCGAGACGAACCCGCCGGGCTGCAGCAGCAGCGTGGCGAGGACCGCCCTGGGCTTGGGACCACCGATGCGGACCGGGGCACCGCCCACCCGCACCTGGAGCGATCCCAGTACGCCGAACGTCGGTTCCCCCATCCGCGTGCCTCCGCGCCAGTCCGCAATTGCGGCGCAGCGTACTGGTACGCGGCGGTAACCGGACAGGGGTTCCGACGATCTCCTCGCGTGCCGCCAGTGCTGAACCGGAAGTTCAGCCGGTGGTGCGGCGGAGTTCAGCCCAGGAGTTCGTACGCGGGCAGGGTCAGGAACTCCACGTACTCCGTGTCCAGCGACACCCTCAGCAGCAGGTCGTGCGCCTGCTCCCAGCGGCCCGCCGCGTACGCCTCGTCGCCCAGCTCGGCGCGGATCGCGGCGAGATCCTCGGCGGCGACCTTCCGTACGAGCTCGGGTGTGACCGTCTCGCCGGTGTCCAGGACGACGCCCGCGTTCACCCACTGCCAGATCTGCGAGCGCGAGATCTCCGCCGTGGCCGCGTCCTCCATCAGCCCGAAGATGGCGACGGCGCCCATGCCGCGCAGCCACGCCTCGATGTAACGGGTGCCCACCTGCACGGCGTTGCGCAGCCCCGCGGACGTCGGGCGGGCGTCCAGCGAGTCGACGGCCGTCAGGTCGGCGGCCCCGACACGCACGTCCTCGCGGAGCCGGTCCTTCTGGTGCGGGCGGTCGCCGAGCACCGCGTCGAACGACTCACGGGCGACCGGCACCAGGTCCGGGTGTGCGACCCAGGAGCCGTCGAAGCCGTCGCCCGCCTCGCGGTCCTTGTCGGCACGCACCTTGGCGAGCGCCTGCTCGTTGGCCTCGGGGTCGCGGCGGTTCGGGATGAACGCGGCCATGCCGCCGATGGCGTGTGCGCCGCGCTTGTGGCAGGTGCGCACGAGGAGCTCGGTGTAGGCGCGCATGAACGGCGCGGTCATGGTGACCGCGTTGCGGTCCGGGAGCACGTACTTGGCGCCGCCGTCACGGAAGTTCTTGACGATGGAGAAGAGATAGTCCCAGCGGCCGGCGTTCAGCCCGGAGGCGTGGTCGCGGAGCTCGTAGAGGATCTCGTCCATCTCGTACGCCGCGGTGATCGTCTCGATCAGCACGGTGGCGCGGACGGTGCCCTGGGGGATGCCGCAGTAGTCCTGCGCGAAGACGAACACCTCGTTCCACAGCCGCGCTTCGAGGTACGACTCGGTCTTGGGGAGGTAGAAGTACGGCCCTTTGCCGAGGTCCAGCAGCCGGCGCGCGTTGTGGAAGAAGTACAGCCCGAAGTCGACCAGGGCGCCGGGCACGGGGCGGTCGTCCACCGTCAGATGGCGCTCGTCCAGGTGCCAGCCGCGCGGCCGGGCCACGACGGTGGCCAGCTCGTCGGCGGGGCGCAGTGCGTACGACTTGCCGCGCTCGTCGGTGAAGTCGATGCGGCGCTCGTAGGCGTCGGTGAGGTTGAGCTGGCCGCCGACGACGTTCTCCCAGGTGGGCGCGGAGGCGTCCTCGAAGTCCGCGAGCCAGATCCGGGCGCCGGAGTTGAGCGCGTTGACGGTCATCTTCCGGTCGGTCGGGCCGGTGATCTCCACCCTGCGGTCGTTCAGCGCCTCGGGCGCGGGCGCGACCTGCCAGTCGCCCTCGCGGACGTGGGCGGTCTCGGGGCGGAAGTCGAGCGCGCTCGTGCGGGCGATCTCGGCGCGCCGCTCGGCGCGCGCGGCCAGCAGCTCGTCGCGGCGCGGGGTGAACCGGCGGTGCAGCTCGGCCAGGAAGACGAGGGCCGCGTCGGTCAGCACCTCGCCCTGGCGCGCGACGGGCTCGGCTTCCACGAGGGCCGGGCGGGACGGTGCTGGTGCGGACATGTTCTGTCACTCCTTCAAACGGGCCTTCAACAGCCTGCTACGCGACCGCCGGGCCGCCCCCGGACTCGCGCGGCACAGAGTGCCAAACGGATCCGAAGGCTCCGGGATACGGTCGCGGGCGCCGTCGTGGGTGTACGGCGCTTCTGACCAGTGGAGAGTAGTTTCCTCATAGTGGAACTTCAATAGTTTGTTGATGTCGAGAGATTCTCCACACCCCACCGTGCCTGCCGGTGGCTCGGAGTGCCATCACAGTGACGCTCCGAGCGGGCTACGAGCCGAGGTAGCGCAGCACGGCGAGCACCCGTCTGCTGTAGCCCTCCGTCCCGGACAGCCCGAGCTTGTCGAAGATCGCGTTGCAGTGCTTCTCCACCGCGCTCTGCGAGACGTAGAGCCGCTTCGCGACCGCCGCGTTCGTGTGCCCCTGCGCCATCAGCTCGAGCACGCCGCGCTCGCGCGGGGTGAGCCGCTGCAGCGGATCGGTGTGGGTGCTGCGCGAGACCAGGCGGCGCACGACCTCCGGATCGAACGCCGTACGCCCCGAACCGACCCGCGCCAGCGCGTCCAGGAACTCGTCGATCTCGACCACGCGGTCCTTGAGGAGATAGCCGACCGCCTCCGTGTTCCGCTCCAGCAACTCCGCGGCGTACCGCTTCTCCACATACTGCGACAGCACCAGCACGCCCACCCCCGGATGCCGTTCGCGGATGCGCAGCGCCGCGCGCAGACCCTCGTCGGTGTGCGTCGGCGGCATCCGCACGTCGACCACCGCCACGTCCGGCGGGTCTGCCGCGACGGCTTCGAGCAGCGCGTCCGCGTCGCCGACCGTCGCTGTCACCTCGTGGCCCTCGTCCGCGAGCAGCCGGGCGAGGCCCTCGCGCAGCAGGGTCGAGTCGTCGGCCAGGATCAGTCGCACGGCAGCTCCGCGGTGAGCACGGTGGGGCCGCCCCGCGGGCTGTCCACCCACAGCCGCCCGTCGAGCGCCGCCACACGCCGGGCCAGCCCGAGCAGCCCGCTTCCCTCGGGGTCCGCACCGCCGTGCCCGTCGTCCTTGACCCGGACCGACAACACGCCCCGGCGCAGGCCGACCCGCACCTCGGCGCGCGTGGCGCGGGCGTGCTTGGCGGCGTTCGTGACCGCCTCGCTGACGACGAAATAGGCGACCGTACGGACGGTGTCCGGCGGTTCGCGGCCGAGGGAGACCCGCAGCCGTACGGGCAGCACGGACCGCTCCGCGACCGTCTCCAGCGCCGCGTGCAGCCCGGACTCGTCCAGCGCCGCCGGATACACCCGCCAGGCCACGTCGCGGAGTTCGTCCAGGGTGCGCCGGGCCACCTCGTGCGCCTGCCCCACCAGCTCGGCGCTGCGCGCGGGGTCGCCGCTGCGCTGCGCGCGGGCCAGCAGCATGCCGAGGGCCACGAGCTGCTGCTGCATGCCGTCGTGCAGATAGCGCTCGATGCGCCGCCGTTCGTCGTGCACGGCGTCCAGCACCCCGGCGCGCGTGCTGGCCAGCTCGGCGATACGGCGCTCCAGCAGCGTCTGTTCGCTCGGACCGAGGTGGTGCCGGGCCAGCCGCATGTCCAGCGCGGCCACCCCGTGCAGCCCGTGGACACCGAGGAAGACCAGGAAGAGTCCGCCCAGGCTGGAGAAGAAGACGGTCCAGGGCGCGTCGATCTCCGTGACGGCCCACATCCACAGCGCCGACGACGCGTAGAGCGCGCCGAGCAGCAGCGTGCCCAGCACCAGCCCGCCGAGCATCCCCGCCGTCCAGCGCACCGCGACGTACCGCAGCGCGCGGTCCGGTGTGTACGCCGACGCCAACAGCTCCGGGGCGGAGCGCGCCAGCCGGACGCACTGCCGCCCGGCCAGCGTCACGGCGAGGGCGCGAGCACGGTCCAGCACCGCGCGCTTGCCGCGCGGCGAGCCCAGCACGGGCACCAGGCAGAGCCCGGTGAGCAGGGTGAACAGCAGCTCGGCAAAGGCGTACGCCACCCCCACCAGCACACTGCTCACGATCCGCGTCGTCCGCGCCTGCACTTTCCGCATGATCGACACGCTAGCGGGATGGGGGCGGCCGGCGGACTGCGGTTTTCCGCAGGGTTGTTGTGCGGAGATCACCATGGTGGGGATGACCTGCCGTTTCTAGCCTTGCTTGCATGATCGAAGAATGGGCCACGGACCTCATGGAGTCCCTGGGCGCCGTCGGCGCCGGGGTCGCCATCGCGCTGGAAAACCTCTTCCCGCCGCTCCCCAGTGAACTGATCCTGCCTCTCGCGGGATTCACCGCGAGCCAGGGCGACATGAACCTGCTGGCCGCCATCGTCTGCACCACGCTCGGCGCGGTGCTCGGCGCGTACGCCTTCTACGGCATAGGCGCGCTCCTCGGCCGGGAGCGTACGGTCGCGCTGGCCGTCCGGCTGCCGCTGCTGAAGCTCTCCGACATCGAGCGGACAGAGGCGTGGTTCGCGCGGCACGGCACGAAGGCCGTGTTCTTCGGCCGGATGATCCCGCTGTTCCGCAGCTTCGTCTCGCTGCCGGCCGGGGTGGAGCGGATGCCGCTCGCGACATTCGGAGTGCTGACCGCGCTCGGCAGCCTGATATGGAACTCCCTCTTCATCCTGGGCGGTTACGCACTGGGGGAGAACTGGCACCGTGTCACCGACTACGTCGGCGCGTACTCCAAGGCGGTGCTGGCCGCGGTGCTGCTGTGCGTGCTCGCGTTCGCGGCGATACGGCTGCTGGGGTCCGGGCGCGGCAGCCGGCGCGCCTCGCGCTGACCCTCGTACTCGCGAGCCCGGCCCTCGCGCGGGTCAGCACGCGGGGTCGGGCCGGGCGGCAGCGCGCGTGCGGGCCGCTCGGGTCAGGGGGCGAGGCGGCGGAGGTCGTCCGGGGTGTCGATGTCGGCGGGGTCGGCGACATCGCCGCACTCCACGAGCGTGAGCTGCGCGGCGTGCGCGCGCAGATAGCCCCGCGCGCCCCGGTCGCCACCCGCCTCCCGTACGACGCCCGGCCAGTGGTCGGCGCCCAGCAGCACGGGGTGCCCGCGGTGGCCCCCGTACGTGGCGGCGGCGAGCACGGCGGGGTCGTGGCCGGTCGTTCGCAGGACCCGGGCCACGGCGGCCGCGGTGATGCCCGGCTGGTCGACCAGGAAGACGAGCGCGGCGGGCGGGGCCGGGGCCGTAGCGCTCAGGGCGGCGAGTCCGGCGCGGAGCGAACTCCCCATGCCCTGCTCCCAGTCCGGGTTGTCAAGGAGCACGCATCCGGACAGATCCGCCCGCTCCCGTACGTGCGCCGCGGTGGCCCCCAGCACCACGCGGACGGCCGGATCGCAGCCGCCGGCCCTGAGCACGCGGACCGCGTGCTCGACCAGCGGGCGGCCGTGGTGCGGCAGCAGCGCCTTCGGGCGTCCGCCCAGCCGCCGCCCGCCGCCCGCGGCGAGAAGCAGCGCGGCGACGGGGGCCGGTGCGCCGGGAAGCGGAGTCTCAGATGTGGTCATGGGCCCTCTCTACGGCCGGTGCGGCGCGGTACGGGTCGGCGACGCGCAGGGATTGAGCCAGTCGGCCACGGAGCAGGCGGGGGAGGAACGGGGGGCGGTTGGTGACTGAGTGGCATGGGGTGATAACAATTACGGCCTGAATTTCGCCCTCCGTGTGGCGGGATGCGCGGAGAGTGGCGTTTACTGTCCGGACCTCTCGCGCCGGGCCGTTGGGGCAGAGGCCGAAGTGATACCCGTGGGGGGAGATCGCGTTGCGAAGCGAGGCTGTGGGGCAGCGGACGCTGGCGGCCAGTGGTGAGGACCCGCGTGCCGCCACGTTGCGAAGATCAGTGGACCGGCTCCGCCGTGAACTGGCCGCGCATCCCGCACGGTTGCCGGACAGGCAGACGGCGGAGGACGAGCTGGCCGCACTCGACACGATGGCTCGCGGCGGCGCCCCGGAGGTGCCGCGGCTGCGCCGTTCGCTGCTGCTGGTCGCGGCGGCGCTGGGCTCGGTGAGCGCGCTCGCGTCACCGCTGGCGGAGTTGAGGAAGGCGATAGAACTGTTCGGCGACGCCTGACCCCGCCGCGCGCGCGTCGGGCACCCCGGCAAGGCGCGCACCCGCGTGCGGCGCGTGCGCGCCCGGTGGGCGGTGCGGCGGGGCCGGCGGGGCGGCAAGCCGCCCCCGTCAGCCCGCGCTCGGGCTCGTGCCGCCCGTCGTGGCAAGGGCCTTGGAGAGGTCCTCCGCGACCTCGCGCAGCACCGGGACGAACTTGTCCGTCGCCGCCTCCGTCACCCGCCCCGCCGGCCCGGAGATGGAGATTGCCGCGGCGCTCGGCGAGTCCGGCACGGACACCGCGATGCAGCGCACGCCGAGCTCCTGCTCGTTGTCGTCCATCGCGTAGCCCACCTCCCGTACGTGCTCCAGCGCGTCGAGGAACCCGTCCGCCGTCGTGATGGTCTTCTCCGTGGCGGCAGGCATGCCCGTACGGGCGAGGAGCGCCCGCACCTCCTCCGGCGGCGTGTGCGCGAGCAGCGCCTTGCCGACACCCGTGGAGTGCGGCAGCACCCTGCGGCCGACCTCGGTGAACATCCGCATGGAGTGCCGGGAGGGCACCTGCGCGACGTAGACGACCTCGTCGCCGTCCAGCAGCGCCATGTTGGCCGTCTCGCCGGTCTCCTCGACCAGCCGGGCCAGATACGGGCGGGCCCAGGTGCCGAGCAGCCGGGACGAGGTCTCGCCGAGCCGGATGAGGCGGGGGCCCAGTGCGTAGCGGCGGTTGGGCTGCTGGCGTACGTAGCCGCAGGCGACCAGCGTGCGCATCAGCCGGTGGATGGTGGGCAGAGGGAGGCCGCTGCTGGTGGAGAGCTCGCTCAGGCCGACCTCGCCCCCCGCGTCGGCCATCCGCTCCAGCAGATCGAAGGCGCGCTCAAGCGACTGGACGCCCCCTGAGGAGGCCGGGGGTGTGGTGGCGGACTTGGGCTCGGCGGTCGGCGGCACTTCGCTTTCCTTTCCTGCGGGTGTGGCGCATGCTACCGGCCGTGTGGGGCGGCGCGACGGTCCCAAGGGCGGCGTCGGGGCCGGTCACGGCCGGTTTGCGGGGCCCTGTGCGGGCCCGTTGTGCAGCGCCAGCGACAGTCCCTACATTCTATTATTCGGAAACCCGATTCCTTTTCATGGAAACCTCCAAGCCTTGACGGGCTCGGGGTGGACCGTGAAGACTCTCAACAGAACGTTGAATTTCCGCTCTGTGGAAGTCTGTCCAGCGGAGCGGGTGAGGAAACGAGAAGAGGAGGGCCGCCTTGTCCGACGCCCCGCTCGTGCTGCGCTCGACACGCGTCAGCACCCCAGAAGGGACACGCGCGGCCACTGTCGCGGTCGACGACGGCCGGATCACGGACGTGCTCCCGTACGAGGCGTACGACCGGTACGCGTCCGCGCCGCCCGACAGCGCACGGCTGGCGGACCTCGGCGACGACGTGCTGCTGCCCGGCCTCGTCGACACCCACGTCCACGTCAACGATCCGGGCCGCACCGAGTGGGAGGGCTTCTACACCGCCACCCGCGCCGCCGCCGCGGGCGGCATCACCACCCTTCTCGACATGCCGCTCAACTCGCTGCCGCCGACCACCGACGTCGCGAACCTCCGCGTCAAGCAGGACGTGGCGCGCGGCAAGGCGCACATCGACACCGGCTTCTGGGGCGGCGCCATCCCCGGCAACGCCGGTGAGCTGCGCGCCCTGCACGCGGCCGGCGTGTACGGCTTCAAGTGCTTCCTCTCGCCCTCCGGCGTCGACGAGTTCCCCCAACTCGACCCGGACGGGCTGGAGACCGCGCTCACCGAGATCGCCGCGTTCGACGGGCTGCTGATCGTCCACGCCGAGGACCCGGACCAGCTCGCCGCCGCGCCGCAGCGGACCGGCGGCCGGTACGCCGACTTCCTCGCGTCCCGCCCGCGCGACGCCGAGACCGACGCCATCACCCGCCTCGTCGACCTCGCCGCCAAGCTCGACGCGCGAGTGCACATCCTGCACCTGTCCGCCGCGGACGCGCTGCCGCTGATCGCCTCGGCGCAACGGGAGGGCGTACGGGTCACCGCGGAGACCTGCCCGCACTTCCTGACGCTGACCGCCGAGGAAGTCCCGGACGGCGCCACCGAGTTCAAGTGCTGCCCGCCGATCCGGGAGCGCGAGAACCAGGACGCGCTGTGGCAGGGCCTGGCCGACGGCACCATCAGCTGCGTCGTCTCCGACCACTCGCCGTGCACCGTCGACCTCAAGACCCCCGACTTCAGCTCGGCCTGGGGCGGCATCTCCTCGCTCCAGCTCGGCCTGCCCGCGGTGTGGACCGAGGCCCGGCGGCGCGGGCACAGTCTGGACGACGTCGCGCGGTGGATGTCCGCCGGGCCCGCCGCCCTGGCCGGCCTCGGCACCAAGGGCGCCATCGCGCCGGGTCGCGACGCGGACTTCGCCGTCCTCGCGCCCGAGGAGACCTTCACCGTGGACGCGGCCGAGCTGCACCACCGCAACCAGGTCACCGCGTACGCGGGCCGGACGCTGCACGGCGTCGTACGGTCCAGCTGGCTGCGCGGCCTGCAGATCACCGACCACGGACAGCTCCTCCGCAAGACCGGCCGACTGATCGAGAGGACCACGCCGTGACCGCCCCCGACACCGCCACGACCGACACCGCCACGACCGCCGCCGACTACACCGCTGCCGCGGGCGAGGCCCTGCCCCGGTTCACGGGAGCCGCCAGCCCGTACGGCGGCGGCGACCCGTACGCCGACTACCGCGCCCCCGACGGCGGCTTCCCCTTCGAGTATCTCGCCGACCTGGCGGGCCGTCAGCTCGGCGCCGGGGTCGTCGCGGCCAACGACGAGTTCTTCGCCGAGCGCGAGAACCTGCTGCTGCCCGCCCCCGCCGAGTTCGACCCCGAGCGCTTCGGGCACAAGGGCAAGGTCATGGACGGCTGGGAGACGCGCCGCAGGCGCGGCGCCTCCGCCGGCTCCCCGCACCCGGAGGACGGCGCGTACGACTGGGCACTGGTGCGGCTCGGCGCGCCCGGCGTGATCAGCGGCGTCGTCGTGGACACCGCGCACTTCCGCGGCAACCACCCGCAGGCCGTCTCCGTGGAGGCCGCCTGCGTTCCGGGCGCGCCGGGCCCGGACGAGGTGCTCGCGGACGGCGTGGAGTGGACCGAACTCGTCCCGCCCACCCGGGTGGGCGGCCACGCCGCGAACGGCTTCGCCGTCACCGCGCGGCGCCGCTTCACGCACATACGCCTGCGGCAGTACCCGGACGGCGGCGTCGCCCGGCTGCGCGTGTACGGGCGCGTGCAGCCCGACCCGGAGTGGCTGACGGCGCTCGGCACGTTCGACCTGGTGGCGCTGGAGAACGGGGGCGCCGCCCTGGACTCCTCCGACCGCTTCTACTCGCCCGCCACCAACACGATCCAGCCCGGCCGCCCGCGCAAGATGGACGACGGCTGGGAGACGCGGCGGCGCCGGGACAAGGGCAACGACTGGATCCGGTACGCGCTCACCGAGGAGGCCGTGATCCGCGCGGTCGAGATCGACACGGGCTGTCTGAAGGGCAACGCGGCGGGCTGGGCGGCGCTCACCGCCGAGGGTCCGGAGGGGAAGGGCACAGGGTACGAACTCCTGCCGCGCACCCGCCTCCAGCCCGACACCGTGCACCGCTTCCTCGTGCCGGACGCGCGTCCGGCGAGCCGCGTACGGCTGGACATCTATCCGGACGGCGGCATCGCGCGGCTCCGCCTCTACGGCTCGCTGACCGAGGACGGCGCCGCGCGCCTCGCGGCCCGGCACCGCGCGCTCACCACCGGCTGAGCTCGGGGCCCGCGGCCTCAACGCTGGCCCCAGCACGAGCCACAGCACGGGCCCCAACGCGAGCCCCTGGCGCGTACGTTCCCGCACCGGCACGGGAACGTACGCGCCAGGGGCGGCCCAATAACGAGTGAATTCCGTGCTGTTGCCATTGACATGTCATCTACGCGCGTCACCATAGGTGGCATGAAGATCCCCCCACATTTCACCCGCATCGGCGCCGCCGCCGCTCTCGCCGCCTCCCTCTTCGTGGGCGGCTCGGCCGTGGCCCAGGCCACCCAGTCCGCACCGCCCGCCCCGGTCGCCCAGTCGCAGTCCGCACAGCCCGCGCAGGGCGTCGCGGCCGTCGGCGACATCTGCCACTCGGAGCTGCCGCCCGAGGCGCACGAGACGCTCGACCTGATCGAGCAGGGCGGCCCTTACCCGTACCCGCAGGACGGCACCGTCTTCCAGAACCGTGAGGGCCTCCTGCCCGACCAGAGCGAGGGCTACTACCACGAGTACACCGTCGAGACGCCGGGCTCCGACGACCGTGGAGCCCGGCGCATCGTGACCGGCGAGCAGGAGCAGGAGGACTACTACACCGCCGACCACTACGAGTCCTTCGACCTCGTCGACTACGCCTGCTGACACCCGTCAGCCGGCGTCACGTCACGCACGTGCGTCAGCCGGTGGGCGCCTCCGGCCAGGTGAAGGTCGACACGGCGCCCGCCGGCAGCTCGTACGAGAGCGACTTGCCGTTCTCGGTGATCGAGAACGTCTGGCTCGAACCGGTGGCGTTGAGCACGACGGACGCGCGTGAGCCGTCCGGGTTCTCGTACGTCACGTTCTGCAGCCCGCCCGGCTCCTGCGTGGTGGAGCCGATGCGGTGGGCGCCCCGGTCCACGAACCGGGAGACGTGGCCCAGCGCGTAGAACTCGGCGTTCTTGGTCACGTTGCCGCCGTTGATCTCGACCACGCCGTTGCAGCGGTTCTGGCAGTTGCCGAAGTGCGGGCCGCCGTTCTGGTCGAGGGCCAGGTTCCACACCACGACGGTCTCCGAGCCCGACCGCAGGCTGCGGATGACCAGGTTCTCGGTCTGCCACTTCAGCGTGTCCGCGAAGGTGTTGGCCGGGTTGTCGCTGTCGGTGCCGGAGCACTCCGTGAAGAACACGCTCTTGCCCGTGTCCGCCACCTGCTGCTGAGCCTCGGGCTGCCCGCCGTAGCAGTGGAACGCGGCGCCGCGTACGCGCTCGATGTCCGCCGTCTTGTCCAGCACCTCCAGCGGGTACTCGGGCTTGTCCCAGTTGTGGTCGTACGCGAACAGGTTGGTGTCCAGCCCGGCCGCCGTCAGCTTCTCGTCCAGGACGCGGAAGAAGTCGGCCTGTTCGGCGGCGGACATGTCCGTGGACGGGTACGTGGTCTCGAACAGCGGCTCGTTCTGCACGGTGAGGTCCGTGAGCGGGACGCCGGCGTCGGCGTACGCCTGCACCGTACGGACCAGGTAGTCGGCGTAGTCGCCGTAGTGGTCCGGGGAGAGCTTGCCGCCCTCCAGCTTGCCGCCGTCCTTCATCCACGCGGGCGGCGACCAGGGCGAGCCCATGAAGCGGATGCCGGAGTTGATGCCCCTGGCCTGCTCCAGCAGCGGGATGATCTCCTCCTGCGCCTTGGCGATGGAGAACTCGCCCTGGGTGTCCTCGTAGGTGTAGTAGGGGAGTTCGGCGACGAAGTCGGAGCCGCCGAGGGGCTGGCGCACGTAGTCCAGGCCGATGCCCTCGCCCTCGCCGGAGAACAGGTCGTTCAGCAGCGAGTCCCGCGCGTCCGCGGGCAGCTGCGAGATCAGCCGCGCGGACGCGCCGGTCATGGACGCGCCCGCGCCCGTGAACTGGCGGCCCTGCTCGCCCGCGTCGACCTGGATGTCGATGCTCTGCGGGCTGCCGTCGAAGGCGGCGTCGTCGGCCCGGGCGAGCTTCTGGCTGCCGTCCGCCGTGGTGATCCAGACCTGCGCGGTGGTGGCGGCCGCGCTCTCGTCCGCCTGGGCGGTGTTCACCAGCGCGTAGCCGCTGGCGGTGAGGGCGAGCGTGCTCCCCAGCACGGCCAGCCTGGCGCGCCGCGTACGGGGGTTGAGCAGGCGTGGACGTCTCCGTTGCGGTGTCATGAGGGTGCTGTCCTTCCGGACGGGGGTGGGGGGACACCGCGGCGCCGTGGCCGGCGCCGCGGGGTGGTGCCGCGCCGCGCCGCGCGCGCGGAGCGGGAAACACCTCCGCGCGCGGCGGGTTCTCACGCCGCCCTGCGTGCGCGGCGGCGGTGTGCGCGGACGATGTCGGCGTAGCGGTGGCCGCTGCCCTTCACCGTCCGCCGCTGGGTGGGGTAGTCGACGTGGACGAGCCCGAACCGCTTGTCGTAGCCGTACGCCCACTCGAAGTTGTCGAGCAGGGACCACGCGAAGTAGCCCTCCAGGGGCACCCCTTCGCGTACGGCGCGGGCGCAGGCCGCCAGGTGCTCCTCGAGGTAGCGGGTCCGCTCCGGGTCGTCGACCTGTCCGTCGGCGCCGACCACGTCGGGGTACGCGGCGCCGTTCTCGGTGACGTAGAGGTGCCGGGCGCCGTAGTCGTCGGCCATCCGGTGCAGCGTCTTCGTCAGCCCCTCGGCGTGTACCTCCCAGTCCATGCCGGTGCGGCGCACGCCCGGCAGCCGCACGCCGCGGGCTTGCGGCGGCGGCCCGGTGGGGTCGTCGGCGACGACGTTGCGGAAGTAGTAGTTGAGCCCGAGCCAGTCCAGGGGCGCGGCGATGGTGTCCAGGTCTCCGGTGCGCAGCGGCAGTTCGACCCCGTACAGCCCGGTCATGTCCTCCGGGTAGCCGCGGCCGTGCAGCGGGTCCATCCACCAGCGGTTGGTGTGCCCGTCGGCGCGTACGGCGGCGGCCACATCGGCCTCGCGGCTGGTGGCGGGCTCGCAGTGGGTGAGGTTGTTGACGATGCCGACGCGGGCGCCGGGCACCGCCGCCCGGATCGCCCGCACGGCCAGGCCGTGCCCGAGGTGCAGGTGCACGGAGGCGCGTACGGCGGCGGTGACGTCGGTGAACCCCGGCGCCATACGGCCCTCCAGGTGGCCGATCCAGGCGGAGCACAGCGGCTCGTTGAGGGTGGCCCAGTCCGTGATGCGGTCGCCGAGCCGTTCGGCGACGACCGAGGCGTACTCGCCGAACGCCTCGGCGGTGGCCCGCTCCGGCCAGCCGCCGCGGTCCTGGAGCGCCTGCGGCAGGTCCCAGTGGTACAGCGTGGGGAACGGGGTGATGCCCGCGTCCAGCAGTGCGTCGGTGAGGCGGTCGTAGAAGGCGAGCCCGCGCTCGTTGACCGGGCCGTCTCCGCCGGGGAGTACGCGCGGCCAGGCGATCGAGAAGCGGTACGCGTCCACGCCGAGCTGCCGCATCAGCGCCAGGTCCTCCGGCCAGCGGTGGTAGTGGTCGCAGGCGGTGTCGCCGGTGTCGCCGCCCTCGACCTTGCCGGGGGTGTGCGAGAACGTGTCCCAGATGGAGGGCGCGCGGCCGTCCTCGGCGACGGCGCCCTCGATCTGGTACGCGGCGGTGGCCACGCCCCAGCGGAAGTCGGCGGGCAGGGAGAGGGGGGAAAAGGGGGAGAGGTCGGTCACGGACGGCCTTTCTCACGGGCGCGGAGCGCGCTGCGGTCGGTGCGTGGTCGCGGTCGTTCGCGGGCTGCCGCCCGCCGGGGCTACTTGACGGCCCCCGCGGTGAGCCCGGCGACGAGATAGCGCTGCAGCAGCAGGAACCCGGCGACCACCGGCACGCTCGCGACCAGCGAGGCGGCCATGACCTGGTTCCAGTAGACCTGCGTCTGCGTCGCGTAGCCCTGCAGCCCGATGGCGAGCGTGCGGGTGGTGCCGTTGGTCATGACCGAGGCGAAGAGGACCTCGCCCCAGGCGGTCATGAACGAGTAGACGGCGACGGCGACGATGCCCGGTATCGCGGCGGGCACCACGACGCGGAACAGCGCGCCGAGCGGCCCGCAGCCGTCCACGAGCGCGGCCTCGTCGAGGTCCTTCGGGATCGAGTCGAAGTACCCGATGAGCATCCAGACGGAGAACGGCAGCGTGAACGTGAGGTACGTGAGGATCAGCGCGCCGCGCGAGCCGTAGAGCGCGATCCCGGTGGTGTTGCCGATGTTGACGAAGATCAGGAACAGCGGCAGCAGGAAGAGGATGCCCGGGAACATCTGCGTGGACAGGATGGTGACGGTGAAGACCCGCCTGCCGCGGAACCGGTAGCGGCTCACCGCGTACGCCGCGAACACCGCGATGACCACCGAGCAGACCGTCGCCGCGCCCGCCACGATCAGCGAGTTGAGGAAGTAGCGGGCGAGCGGGACGGTGTCCCAGATGTCGATGTACGGCTGCACGGTCAGGTTGCTGGGGAACCAGCGGAAGGACCCCGTGACGTCGTCCAGGGGCTTCAGCGAGCTGCTGAGCATCACGTACACGGGCGTGGCCGTGAACACTCCCAGCAGCGACAGCACGATCCGCCGCGTCCACACGAACGACCGCGGCGGCGCGGTCGGCGACCGCCGTACGGGCGCCCGTACGGCAGCGGGGGTGGGCGCGGGAGCCGCGGGGCGTGTGGCGGTGTCAGCCATCGTGTTTCCTCCCCCGGCTGGTCACCAGCAGGTAGACGGCCGTCACCAGCAGCAGGAAAAGCAGCAGCAGCACGGACATGGCTGAGCCGGCGCCGAAGTCCCAGGTGACGAACGAGGATTGGTAGATGTGGATGGAGATCAGGTCCGCCGACTCCGGTGCCGCCTTGCCGAACAGCAGGTACGGCACGTTGAAGTCGTTGAAGGTCCACAGGAACAGCACCAGTACGAGGACCTGGTTGACGGGCCGCAGTGACGGCAGCGTGATCCGGCGGACCTGCTGCCAGATCCCGGCGCCGTCCACCTGCGCCGCCTCGTACAGCTCGCGCGGGATGTTCTGCAGCGCGGCCATCAGGATCAGGAACGCGAACGGCCAGGTGCGCCACACCGCGACGACGACCAGCGCGAAGAAGCTGTTGTCGCCGATCAGCCAGAACGGCGGGCTGTCGGTCAGCCCCAGCTGCTCGTGCACGACGTGGTTCACCAGCCCGTTGTCCCGCTGGAGCATGAACGACCAGGTGATGACGGCGGCGTAGACGGGCAGCGCGTACGGGGTCAGGAACAGCGCGCGCAGCAGCCCGCGCCCCCGGAAGTTCTCCTGCATCAGCACCGCCGCCGTCACCCCGAGCAGCCAGGCGAGGCCGACCGCGAGGACAGTGAAGGCGCAGGTCACACCGAACGAGCGGAGCAGCGCCTCGCCGACGGGCGCGTCGAAGTCGACGGCGACGCGGAAGTTGTCCAGGCCCGACCAGGGCGCGTCGCCCCAGGTGCGGATGTACTGCTGGGTCAGCTCCTTGAAGCTCATCACGATCCCGACGCCCATCGGGACGAGGTGGATGAGCAGTTCGAGCAGCAGCGCCGGGAGGAGCAGCAGGTAGGGCAGCCCGGCGCGGCGGACCCGCGCGGGCACGCGGAGGCGTGCCCGCCGGGTGCGCGGCGGTTCGGGAGGAGGCGGCGCCGGGCTGCCGGCGCGGGGGGTGTCGAGCGTGGTCATCGGCTGCGCGGCCTCACTTCTGCATCTGCTGCTGGGCCTCGGTCAGCCGCTCCTGGACCGTCCCCGTGCTCACGCTCTTGCCGGACGCGGCCTCGGCGAACAGCTCCTTCATCGCGGTGCCGACGAGCGTCTCGAACTTGGACTCGTCCGGGACCTGCGGCAGCGGCGCCGACGAGTTGGCGAGCACGTCGCGCAGCACCTTCAGATCGGGGGTGCTGAACGCGGCGTCCTGCTGCGCCTCCTTGACGGGCGGGATGGAGCCGTACGTGCCGTTGAGCGCCTTCTGCTCCTCCGTGGAGGTCATGAACTTCACGAACTTCAGGGCGCCGTCGAGGTTGTCGGTGTTCTTGAAGACGGCCAGGTTGATGCCCGCGACCATCGTGTTGACCGCGCGTTCGCCTGACGCGTCCGCGCTCTGCGCCGGAACGGGTGCCACGCCGTATTCGTCGGGCTTCATGCCGTGCGACTTGAGCGACGAGGCGGCGGCCTGCCACAGCAGCATCCCGGCCTTGCCGGTGGCGAAGTCGCGTACGGACTCGTTCTTCGCGTACTCGGCGTTGCCCTCGGCGGCGATCCCGTCACTGGCGAGGAAGTCGACGTACTGCTTGACGGCCTTGACGTTGGCCGGCTTGTCGAAGGTGGGCTCGCCGGAGGAGTCGAAGAAGTCGGCGCCGTGCTGCTTGCCGAAGACGAACGCGTGGTGGGCGTTCTCCACCGGGTTGCCGCCCTCGACGGCGAGGCCGTACTTCCCGTCGCCGGTCAGCTTCTTGCCGGTGTCGACCAGCTCGTCCCAGGTTTCCGGCGGCTTGGCGATGCCGGCGTCCTTGAACATCTGCTTGTTGTAGTAGAGGCCGTACGCCAGGGAGTACAGCGGCACGGCGGCCGGGGGCTTGCCCTCGGCGCCCGCGGCGGCGAGCGCGGACGGCGTGAAGCGGTCCTTGCCGCCGATCTTCTTCAGGTTCTTCGCGTCCCAGGGCAGCAGGGCGCCGGTGGCCTGGAGCGAGGCGGACCAGGTGTTGCCGATGTTGAGGACGTCGGGGCCCTGCCCGGAGGAGGTGGCGGCGAGGATCCGGTCCAGCAGGCTGTCCCAGGGCACGACCTCGAGCTTGACGTCGATGCCCGTCTCCTTCTCGAACTTCTTCAGTTCGGGAGTCAGCACCTTCTTGTCGTGCTCCAGGCTGCTGCCCTGGTTGGTGGCCCAGTACGTGAGCGTGCCGGGGTTCTTGTTGCTGCCCTCGTCGCCGGTGCTGCTGCCGCCGCCGCAGGCCGTCGCGGCCATGGTCAGGGCGGATACGGCGGCGAGCGCGGCGGTTCTGCGGAGGACTGGTCGGCCGGGTGCGGAGCGGCGTACGCGCATGGTCAGTTGACCCTTCTCCAGGGTTGCCCGTGTTCGGAAGTTGCAGTCACTGCGGCGCTTAATTTAGGGCGTGAGTTAAGTAGTGAAAGATGGTCGCGTCAAGACTCCTGACAGAGATAGATTGCGGGATGGGCGCGGAGCGACGTGAGGAGCCCGATGGCGGAGCGGAACAGGCGCACGGTGCGCGATCTACGGCGCACCAACCGTGCGGCCGTGCTGCGGCGGCTCTACTTCGACGGCCCTCTCAGCCGCCAGGAGCTGGGCCCGCTCACCTCACTCAGCTCCGGCTCCGTCAGCAACGTCGTCGCCGACCTGCTCGGTGACGGCCTGGTGGAGGAGGCGGGCTCGGTCGAGTCCGACGGCGGCCGCCCCCGTACGCTGCTGCGCGTCGCGCCGCACAGCGGCAGCCTCATCGGCGTGGACGTGGGCGAGACGCGGGTCCGCGTCGAGCTGTTCGACCTCGCCCTCACCGAAGTCGCCCGCGCGGAACGGCCGCTGGACGACGAGGGGCACGACGTGGACCGCGTCGTACGGCACGTACTGGACGGACTCGCCGGCGTGCTCGACGACGCCGGGCTGCCCGCGGGACGGCTCGTCGGCATCGGCGTCGGCGTGCCCGGCATCGTGGACCACAGCACACCGGGCGGCACCGTCGTACACGGCCAGACCGTCGGCTGGGACGCCGTACCCCTGGAGGACCTGCTGCGCCGCCGGCTGCGGCGCGAACTCCCCGGGCTGCCCTCCGAGGTGCCGCTCCTGCTGGACAACGGCGCGCGCACGATGGGCCAGGCCGAGATGTGGTTCGGCGCCGGGCGGGGCGCCCGGGACGCCGTGATCGCCCTCATCGGGTCCGGCGTCGGCGCCTGCGTGATCACCGACGGGCTGCCGTACGGCGGCGCCACCAGCAGCGCCGGCGAATGGGGCCACACCGTCCTGAACATGCGCGGCCGCCGCTGCCGGTGCGGAGCGCGCGGCTGCCTGGAGGCGTACGTCGGGGCCGGCGCCGTCCTGGAGCGCTGGCGGGAGGCGGGCGGCGCACCGCGCGGCACGGACGAGGAGTCGGCGCTCGCCGAACTGCTCTCCGTCGGCAGCCGGGCGGCCACCTCCGTGCTGGAGGAGACAGCCGAGTACCTCGGCGCGGGCATCGCCGACCTGATCAACCTGTTCAACCCGGAGCGGATCGTCCTCGGCGGCTGGGCCGGACTGGCGCTCGGGCCGCGGCTGCTGCCCGGCGTACGGCGGACCGCGGCGGAGTACGCGCTGCGGTACCCGGCCGCGGGCACGGCCATCGAACTGGGCCGGCTCGGCCCCGACGCGGTGACCGTCGGGGCGGCGACACTGCCGCTGCGCCGCTTCCTGGACGCGGGCGGGCGGGAGGAAGGTCACCCGAGGGTGGCGCTGTCAGCGGCGACCGGTAGCGTTCCCCACCGGGAGTGAGGGCCGTCAGGGGCGGCAGTGGGGAGGTATCGGTGGTCACCGGACCGGAGGTCGTCACCTGCGGTGAAGCGATGCTGCTGATGCTCGCGGAGCCCGGCGTGCCGCTCGAGAGGGCGGCGCGCTTCAGCCGTTCCGTCGCGGGCGCCGAGTCCAACGTCGCCGCGGGGCTGGCCCGGCTCGGGCACCGTACGCGCTGGCTCGGCCGCGTTGGCGCGGACCCGGCGGGCGAGGCGGTGCTGCGGGAGCTGCGCGCGGACGGCGTCGACGTGTCGTGGGCCGGCGTGGACCCGGACGCGCCCACCGGCCTGCTGCTGCGGGACAGCCATCCGCAGCGCGGCATCGACGTGCAGTACTACCGCGCGGGTTCGGCCGCCTCCCGGCTGGCGCCGGAGCACATCCAGCCGGAGGCGCTGGCGGGCGCGCGCGTGCTGCACCTCTCCGGGATCACGCCCATGCTCTCCGCCTCCGCCACCGAGGCGACATGGCGCCTTGTCGAGCTGGCGAGACGCGCGGGCACCGCCGTCTCCTTCGACCCGAACGTACGGCTCAAGCTGGGCACCGCGCACGAGTGGATGCACACCGTCGGCCCGCTGCTGCGCGAAGCGGACCTCGTCCTCGCGGGGGAGGACGAGCTGGAGCTGCTGCTCGGCGGCGGCGCCGACGAGGGCGCCAAGGCGCTCCTCGGGCTGGGCCACACCAGCGCCGTCGTCATCAAGCGCCGCGACCACTCCGCGACGGCCGTCAGCGAGGGTGGCCAGTGGGACCAGCGCGCCTTCTCCGTACGGGTCGCCGACCCGGTCGGCGCGGGCGACGCGTTCGCCGCGGGCTGGCTCTCCGGCTGGCTGCGCGGCGAGGGGCCGCAGCGCGCGCTGGCCGAGGCGGCGTGCGTGGCGGCGCTGGCCGTGCAGGCACCGTCGGATACGGAGGGACTGCCCACCGCGGCGGTCCGGGACCGTACGCTGATCTCACTCACCGAGGGCACCGACTCGGTCCACCGCTGACCTGCCGACCCGCCGACCCGCCGACGCCGAAGCGCCGCCGCCGACCCGCCATCGCCAACCTGTCTGACGCCGACTTGCTTACGTGACCGCACCCGGCCGCCGCGCGGCCGGGCCCGACCGGAAGGGCGGCGAACCGCCGTGTACCGCTGGGAACTCACCCGCGCCGCGCTGGAGCAGCGCGTCCTCGCCATCGTGCGCAGCGACAGCTACGAACGGGCCACGACGCTCGCCGACACCCTGCTCAGCGCGGGGATCACCAGCCTGGAGATCTCCCTCACCACCCCGTTCGCGCTGGAGGCCGTCGGCACGCTCCAGCGGGAGACCGGCGACGAGGCGGTGATCGGCGCGGGCACCGTCCTCGACGCGGCCTCCGCGCGGATGGCCGTGGACGCGGGCGCCCGCTTCCTCGTCTCGCCCAGCCTGGACGCCGAGGTGATCCGCACCGGACACCGGTACGGCGTGCCGGTGTTCCCCGGCGTGTCCACCCCGAGCGAGGTCGTCACCGCGCTGGAGCTGGGCGCGGACGCGCTGAAGCTGTTCCCCGCCTCGGCGTTCGGGCCCGGCTGGATCAAGGACGTACGGGCCGCGCTGCCGCAGGCCGCGCTGGTGCCCACCGGCGGGGTCACGCCCGACAGCGCGCCGGGGTGGATCGCGGCGGGCGCCGTCGCCTGCGGCATGGGCTCGGCGCTGTCCGAGGGGGACCGGGCGACGGTCGGCAAGCGCGTCGCGGATCTGCTGGCACGCCTGGAGGACGCCGACGCCGGGGCCTGAACTCGCCCTCGCCCCCGCGTCACGGGGCTCGACCGATGTGGCGTCGACGGTGCCCGTCACGGCAGGATGGCGCCCCATGAGGATCACTGAGTGCCGGGAGGGCGACGTAGAGCTGCTGGACCGCCATATGCCGTCACCCGGTGCCACCTCTCAGCACGCGCGGCGCTTCGCGCGGCACGTGGAGCGCTCGGGCACCTTCCTCGTCGCCTGGCGCGGCGAACTGCCCGTCGGCAGCTGCGAGGTGCGCTGGGACGGCTGCGAGGCGCCGGAGGTCAGACTCGCGCACGCGTCCTGCCCGGAGATCAGTGGGCTGGGCGTGTGGCCGGAGGTGCTCCGCTCGGAGCGCACCGGCACCGCGCTGATCGAGACTGCCGAGAAGCTCGTACGCGGGCGCGGCCACGCGTCCGTCGGCCTCGGCGTGGAGAAGAACAACCCGCGTGCGGAAGCCCTCTACTTCCGCCTCGGCTACCACCCTTCGGTGGCCTATCTGGCCTGCTGGTCCTACGAGGACGCCACCGGCATGGCCCACCAGGTGGCGGACGCCTGCACGTTCATGTACAAGACGTTCGGCAGCCCGTAGCGGCCGCGCTCCCCGCGCCCCTCGCGCCCCTCGCGCGCGTCACGGCTTGCGTGCCACGCCCGCCCACAGCGAGGCCGCGGCGTCGTCCACGCCGGCCGGCGAGTCGTCGTCCCCCGGCCGCCAGCGGTGCGCCACCACGACGCCCGGGTCCACCAGCTCCAGCCCGTCGAAGAAGCGGGTGACCTCCTCCTTGCTCCGGGCCTGCCCCTCCTTCATGCCGCGCCGCGACTGCTTCAGCGTCTCCGTCAGCCGCGCCCAGGTCTCCGGGTCAAGGTCGGCGGTGACGTGCGACAGCATCAGATAGCTGCCCGAAGGCAGCGCGCTCACCAGCGCCTCGACGAGCTCGTACGGTCTCTCCTCGTCGGTGATGAAGTGCAGCAGCGCCATCAGCGAGAGCGCCACGGGCTCGTTCAGATCGAGGGCTTCGCGCAGCTCGGGCGCGCTGAGGATGCTCTCGGGGTCCGTGGCGTCCGCGTGCAGATAGACCGTACGGCCCTCGGGCGTGCTCTCCAGCAGCGCCTCGGAGTACGTGAGCACGATCGGGTCGTTGTCCGCGTACGCGACCCTGGTCTCCGGCGCGATGGCCTGCGTGACCTGGTGCAGATTGGGCTCCGTGGGGATGCCCGCGCCGATGTCGAGGAACTGCCGTATGCCCGCCTCGGCCGCCAGCCACCTCGCGCCGCGGCGCATGAACCAGCGGTTGACGCGGGCGCACGTGCGGACGTTCGGCCACAGCGAGATGACGGCCTCGGCCGCCTCCTCGTCGACGCCGTAGTGCGTTTTGCCGCCGAGGAAGTAGTCGTACATGCGCGCCGAGTGCGGCGTCGTGGTGTCGATGTTCTCGACCCGGAAGCTGTAGCCGGTCATTCGCGAGCCTCTCCGTGGCACGGTCGGTGGAGCACGGGTCTGGGGAACACGGATCTGTGGGGCACGGGACTGTGGGTCACAGGTCTGAGGAACAGGGGCAAGTGGAGCACGGTCAAGTGGAGCACGGTCAAGTGGAGCACGGTCAGTTGAGCAGGAAGTCGGCGTCGCCGTTCTTGGCGCCCTCGATGAAGGTCTCGATCTCGTGCAGCGTGTATATGAGGGCCGGTCCGTCCGGATCGCTCGACTGCCGCAGCGCCACACGCCCGTCAGTGAGCTTCAGGGCCTCCACGCAGTTGCCGCCGTTGGTGCCGCTCCAGGGCTTGTGCCAGCCGTGGGCACCGAGGTCTTTGGCGGGCATGCCGTTGTAGATGGGGTCCATGCGATCCATGGTCAGAGCTCCTTGCGCAAGTCACCGAGGATCCGCTCGGTGTCTCCTAGCGGCGCGGCCTGCGCGCCCATTCGGTCCAGTGCCTCCAGGTAGGCAACGGTGTCAGGGCGCTCGTCGTGATAGACGGCGCCCGTCAGGCTCTCGGAGTAGACGATGTCCGGAAGTTCCGGAATGTCGAATCGGAAGAGCTGAAAAGGGCCGAACATGCCGGGATGCGGACCGGTGGCGAACGGCAGGATCTGCAGCGTGACGTTGGGCATCGCGGCGGCCGTGATCAGCCGGTCGAGCTGGCCGCGCATCACGTCGGCACCGCCGACGGGTCTGCGCAGCACGGTCTCGTCGATGACGGCCCACAGTCTCGGCGGGGACGCCCGGGTCAGCAGCGACTGTCGCTCCATGCGCAGCGCGACCCGGCGGTCGAGCTCGTCGTCGGGCGCGTTCGGGAAGCCGACGCGCAGCAGGGCGCGGGCGTAGTCCGCGGTCTGGAGCAGCCCGGGGACGCAGTGGGGCTCGTACGCGCGGATGATGCCCGCCGCCTCCTCGAGGCTGACGTAGAGGCTGAACCAGCTGGGCAGCACGTCGCGGAAGCGGTGCCACCAGCCCGGGTTGCCGGCCTCCTCGACCAGCGCGAGGAACGACTCGGTCTCCGACTCGGGGACGTCGTAGACCTGCAGGAGCTTCTCCACGTACACCGGCTTGAGGCCGACGTCGGCCTTCTCCATCCGGCGGATCGTGGTCTGGTTGACGCTCAGTGCCCTGGCGGCCTGTTCGAAGCTGACGCCGGCCCGTTCCCGCAGGTCCTTGAGCCGCAGACCGAGGACGATCTGCCCCACGGTCGGCGCTGATCGCGCGTCAGGCACCGCCGTCACCCCCCTCGGGTCCCGGTTCTTTAGCGGTCAACTGTTCTTTACACAAGCAGTGTTACACGCCGGCGACGGAACCAACAGCCTGCGACGACTATTCTGCAATTCGCAGAACGCCCCTTGCCATATGCCCATCGCGGGTTGGATAGTTGAGACCAGACGTTCGCAAGTCCAAGTCATCTGTGGATGAAAGGCGGAGTGGCCGTGGCCTTACCTCGTGGCACCACGGTGCTCGCGCTGCCGCAGGAGGACGGCGCGGACACCGAACTGCTGTGGGCGGGCTTCGAGCTACCCGCCCACGACGCCGCCGTCGTTGACGCACGCCGCCGGGTGCACCGTCAGCTGCGCCGCTGGGCGTTCCCGCCCGAGGTGTGCGACACCGCGCAGCTGCTGGTCTCGGAGCTGTTCACCAACGCCGTGCTGCACAGTGACAGTTCGCGGATCAGCTGCCTCATGCACGGGGGCGGCACCCGGTTGCGGATAGAGATCCACGACCAGGGGAGTGAGTCCGCGGTGCCGTTGCCCTGCTGGGCGACGCCCGACGACGAGCACGGACGCGGACTGCTCCTGGTGGACACCCTCTCCGAGGAGTGGGGCGTCGACCGTACGGGGGAGGAGGGGGGCCGTGTGGTCTGGGTGGAGCTGGGGCCCATTTCCACCTGACCGGCACGGCGGTCGGTACGGGACGGGGGGCCGTACCGACCAGGGGGCAAGCCAGCGGGGGATGCACCGGGCCCGGCCCGGACCCGGAGCCTCGTCCCGGGTCCGGGCCGGGAGCGGCGGGGACCGTACGGGCCGTGGGGGGCCGTTACGGTCCCCGCTCCCGGTTCCGGGACCCTGCGCGCGCGGTGTGCGTACGGTCTGCGCGCGTCCGCGGCACGGCCCGCACGGCTAGGATCGGCGGATGTCCGCCTCCGCCGACTCGTTCGACCACGCCATCGACGCATGGCGCGAGTGGCAGGCCAGCCCGTGGGGGCGGCTGCGCTACGCGCTCGCCGAGCACAACCTCGCCCGCCACACGCCCGCCCTCGGCCGCGGCCCGCTCCGCGTGCTCGACCTGGCCGGTGCCGACGGCGCCGACGCCGTCCCGCTCGCGGTCCGCGGGCACCACGTCACCGTCGTCGACTACTCGCCGGGCATGCTCGCCGCCGCCCGCGACCGCGCACGCGCGGCCGACGCCGGCGAGCGGCTGGCCACCGTACTGGCGGATGTGCTGGACCTGCCCGCCGAGGTGCGCGGCGCCACGTACGACCTGGTGCTGTGCCACAACCTGCTCCAGTACCAGGAGGAGCCCGGTCCGGTGCTGCGTACGGTCGTCCCCCTCGTACGCCCCGGCGGCCTGCTGTCCGTGATGGCGATCAACCGGCACTCGGCCCCGCTCGCCCTCGCCGTCCGCTCCCTCGACCCGGCGGCCGCGCTGCGCGCGCTCGGCGAACGGCAGAGCCGTTCCGCGACCTTCGACGCCGGACTCACCCTGCACACCGCCGAGGAGATCACCGCCGAGCTCACCGTGCTGGGCTGCACCGGCGTACGGCACTACGGCATCCGTACGGTCGCCGACCACATCACCGACGACGCCCGCAAGCGCGACCCCGCCTTCTACGCCGACCTCGAAGCGCTGGAGCTGGCGCTGACGGACCGCGAGCCGTACGTGCACACCGCGCGGATCTTCCACCTGGTGGCCGGGGTGCCGGGCGGCGGGCCCGCGGCGGGGTAACCGGGGCGGGGCGACGGGCGGGGCGGGAGCGATTTTGTCCGGACAATCGAACGTATCGCTTCCCGTCCCTCCGGGCACGGGTTACGCTCCGCAGGTGGCCAAGAAGGATCCGGTGGACCTCCAGCTCAGCGTGGACCGCAGCAGCCCGGTCCCGCTCTATTTCCAGCTCTCGCAGCAGCTCGAAGCCGCCATCGAGCACGGAGACCTCGCCCCCGGCAGCCTGCTCGGCAACGAGATCGAGCTCGCCGGGCGCCTCGGCCTGTCCCGGCCCACGGTCCGGCAGGCGATACAGGCGCTGGTCGACAAGGGCCTGCTGGTACGCCGCCGCGGCATCGGCACCCAGGTCGTGCACAGCCAGGTGCGCCGGCCGCTGGAGCTGAGCAGCCTGTACGACGACCTCGAGGCCGCCGGCCAGCAGCCCGCCACCCGGGTGCTCCGGCTGGAGACCCAGGAGGCCGGCGCGGAGGCCGCCGCCGCGCTCGGCATCGCGGAGGGCACCGAGGTACGCGTGGTGGAGCGGCTCCGCCTGACCCACGGCGAGCCCATCGCGTACCTGCGCAACCACCTGCCGCCCGACGTGCTCAAGGCCGAGGCCGACGAGCTCGAACGCACCGGTCTGTACCGGCTGATGCGCGGCGCGGGCATCACCCTGCACAGCGCACGCCAGTCGGTGGGCGCGCGCGCCGCCACGGCGGCGGAGGCGGAGCTGCTCGACGAGCGGCGTGGGGCACCGCTGCTGACGATGCAGCGGACGACGTTCGACGACACGGGCCGCGTGGTGGAGTTCGGCTCGCACCTGTACCGGGCGTCGCGTTACGCGTTCGACTTCCAGCTGCTCGTAAGGAGTTAGCGTGCCGCGCGTCCGGCGCGCGCGTGAAGGTTCCTGCCAGTCCAAAGGGTTGACGGTCCCGGAACCTGGCGATAACTTTCGCGAAATCGATTTCAAGCCGCATCTGTCACTGTCCCTCGGAGGACCGCGATGCCCCCACGATCCCGTACCGCACGTCTGCTGACGGCAGGCGCGCTGGCCCTGGCGACCGCCGCACTGGCAGTCCCGGCGGGCGCCTCGCCGGGCGGCGACGGCGCCAAGTCAGACGCCAAGTCCGGCGCCAAGGCCGCCGATTCGCCACCCGCCAGCGATTACTTCTCCACCGTCAACATCGACAACCGCGCCAGCGTCGGCGCGCCCACCGTCGGCGACAACAAGAACCACGGTGACCTCTGGCCCAATTGCTGGTCTGACGATGACAACGTTTACACGGCCTACGGCGACGGACTCGGCTTCGACGCCTCTTACCATGACATCGGCGTCGCCAGGATTTCCGGCATGCCCGGCAACCTGACCGGCGAGCAGCTGGCCGAGGGCGACGCCGTCGGCAAGGTCTGGAACGACGGGCACACCCGCAAGCCCACCGGCATGGCCTGCGTCGACGGCGCGCTCTACCTCGCCGTCCAGGACCTGGCGTCCGACTTCAACTCCGCGCCCGCCGCGACGATCGCCAAGTCCACCGACAAGGGCAGGACCTGGACGTACGACAAGAACGCGCCGATGTTCGGCAACGGCGTCTTCTCGACCGTCATGTTCCTGGACTACGGCAAGGACTACGCCGAGGCCCCCGACGACTACGTCTACGCCTACGGCCTCGACCACAACTGGCGTGACTCGTTCAACGACCGCGTCCCGGACCCCGTGGACCTCTTCATGGCCCGCGTCCCCAAGGACTCCGTGCAGAACGAGGGCGCCTGGCAGTACGTCAGCGGCTACGACGGTTCGGGGCAGCCCACCTGGTCGGACAACATCGCCGACCGCAAGGCCGTCCTCCACGACGACCGGCACATCTACCAGGACGTGTTCACGGACGGCCGGGTGGAGAACACCACCGTCCTCGGCCAGGGCGGCATCGTCTACAACAAGGCGCTGAAGCGCTACATCTACACCTCGTGGACCGAGTACACCTTCGAGTTCTACGAGGCGCCCAACCCCTGGGGCCCCTGGAAGCACTTCAAGACGAAGGACTTCGGCGGCTACCCCTGGAACACCGCCGAGAAGCACGGCGGCTACGCCACGACCGTCCCGTCCAAGTACATCAGCGCGGACGGCAAGTCGATGTGGCTCCAGTCCAACGTGTGCCCGTGCGGCGGCGGCATCCCGCCGGACAACCAGTACGCGTACACCTTCTCCCTGCGCAAGATGAATCTGGAGCCGTACGCGGAGTCCGCCCCCGGCAACGGCCCCGACCCGGCCCGCAACCTGGCCCGCGAGCCCGGCACCAGCCCGGTCGAGCGCGCCACGCACTTCGGCCGCACCGGCTCGTACAACGACGGTGACAAGCAGGGCAGCGAGGACGACTGGAACGACGAGCGCAAGACGGCCAGCTGGTGGGGGTACGAGTGGCCGCGCTCGTACACGATGGACAAGGTCGCCTACACCACCGGCAAGATGTACGAGGACGGCGGCTGGTTCAACGACCTGCGGGTGCAGGTGCGCAAGAACCACGAGTGGGTGGACGTCACCGGCCTCCAGGTGACCCCGTCGTACCCTGCGGACGGCAGCGCCGGGCCCAACAAGACGTACGAGCTCACCTTCGACGCCACCGACGGTGACGGCGTACGGGTGATCGGTGCGCCGGGCGGCAGCCGTACGTTCACCTCGATCGGCGAGCTGGAGGTGGCGTACGCGGGCGGCTGAGGGCCGCTGAGGACCCGCTGACCGTGCGGGCGGCTCCGGGGCGGCACGTGCCCGTTCCGGAGCCGTTCGACTCCGCCGTGACCAGCCCATTGACGCTGGGGTAACGCCAGGCTAGAACTCCGCCATGGTGCAACGGCGTACAGCGCGAACAGCGGCAGTCCTGGTGACCGCGGTGCTCCTTGCCGCCGGATGCAGCAGCACCGGCGGCAAGGAGGCCGAGGAGAAGGACTCGGAGGCCGGCGGGGGCAAGGGTGTGAACACCCCGCGGATGGACATCGCGATGGTGTCGCACTCCGGTGAGGGCGACACGTTCTGGGACATCGTCCAGAGCGGCGCCAAGCAGGCGGCGGCCAAGGACAACGTCGCCTTCGACTACTCCCACGACAAGGCCGGGCCGCAGCAGGCCCAGCTGGTGCAGACCGCCATCGACAAGAAGGTCGACGGGCTGATCGTCACGCTCGCCAAGCCGGACGCGGTGGGTCCGGTCGTCGAGAAGGCCGTCAAGGCGGGCATTCCGGTCGTCACCATCAACTCCGGTGGCGAGCACTCCGCGAAGCTCGGCGCCCTCTCCCACATCGGCCAGGACGAGACGATCGCCGGCGAGGCCGTGGGTGAGGAGCTCAACAAGCGCGGCCACAAGAAGGCGCTCTGCATTATCCACGAGCAGGGCAACGTCTCGCTCAACGAACGCTGCGAGGGCGTCGCCCGCACCTTCGACGGCAAGGTCGACAACCTCAACGTCGACGGCACGAACATGCCCGACGTCCAGTCCTCCGTCACCGCGAAGCTCCAGGCCGACGACGCCATCGACACGATCGTCGCGCTCGGCGCCCCGTTCGCCGCCACCGCCGCCAAGGCCACCGAGGAGACCGGCACCAAGGCCGAGATCAACACCTTCGACCTGAACGCCAAGGTGGTCGCCGGACTCGACGACGGGTCGATCGGCTTCGCCGTCGACCAGCAGCCGTACCTCCAGGGCTACGAGGCGGTCGACGCGCTGTGGCTGCACGCGTACAACGCCAACGAGCTCGGTGGCGGCAAGCCCGTACTCACCGGCCCGGCCATCGTGACGGAGAAGGACGTGCCGCGGCTGGAGAAGTACACCAAGCGTGGGACCCGGTGAGGGGCCGCCGGTCGGCGGTGACCGATACTGTTCCGCAGTTCCGCAGCGATCATGAGGACGACCTGCGGCGAACACCCCGTCGAGAGGTCAGCACACCGTGTTCACGGAGCAGCAGGCACGCCGCCGTCCCCGCCGCCGGTCGCGGATGCTCGGAGCAGCGGTCGTGGCGGGGGTGACCGCCGCCGCCCTGGCGGGGTGCAGCAGTACGGGAGGCAAGCGTGCCGAGGAGCGGCGCGCGGCCGACGCCGGGGGCGAGTCCGCGGTGGACACCCCGCGCTGGAAGGTCGCGATGGTCACCCACTCGGGAGACGGCGACACGTACTGGGACATCGTGCAGAGCGGCGCCAAGCAGGCGGCCGTGAAGGACAACATCGAGTTCCTCTACGCGCACGACAAGGAGGCCGGGCGGCAGGCGCAGCTCGTCCAGTCGATGATCGACAAGAAGGTCGACGGGCTGGTCGTCACCCTCGCCAAACCGGACGCCATGAAGTCCGTGGTACAGAAGGCCGTCAAGGCGGGCATTCCGGTCATCACGATCAACTCCGGCCAGGAGCAGTCCAAGCAGTTCGGCGCCCTCACCCACATCGGCCAGGACGAGACGGTCGCGGGCGAGGCGGTCGGCGACGAGCTGAACAAGCGCGGTGGGAAGAACGCCCTCTGCGTCCTGCACGAGCAGGGCAACGTCGGCCACGAACAGCGCTGCGACGGCGTCGAGAAGACGTTCAAGGGCAAGCTGAAGAAGCTCTACGTGGACGGCACGAACATGCCCGACGTGCAGTCCTCCGTGACCGCCAAGCTCCAGTCGGACGACGCCGTCGACACGGTCGTCACCCTCGGCGCCCCGTTCGCCGCCACCGCGGTCAAGGCGGCCGACGAGGCGGGCAGCGACGCCCGTACGGTCACCTTCGACCTCAACGCCAAGGTGGTGGACGGGCTGGAGGACGGCTCGGTCGGCTTCGCGGTCGACCAGCAGCCGTACCTCCAGGGCTACGAGGCCATCGACCTGATGTGGCTGTACCGCTACAACGCCGACATGCTCGGCGGCGGCAAGCCCGTCCTCACCGGCCCGCAGATCCTCACCAAGAAGGACGCACCCGAACTGGCCGACTACACGGAACGGGGGACGCGATGACCACCACGCCCACGGCCAAGGCGACGGCCGAGGCACCGGACGAGCGGCTGGTGCACCGGTCGCTCGTACGCAGCGCGATGAGCCGCCCCGAACTGGGTGCGGTGGTCGGCGCCGTCGCCGTCTTCATCTTCTTCTCGGTCATCGCCGACAGCTTCCTGGAGACGGCCAGCCTCTCCACGGTGCTGTACGCCTCGTCCACCATCGGGATCATGGCGGTGCCGGTGGCGCTGCTGATGATCGGCGGCGAGTTCGACCTGTCGACGGGCGTCATGGTGACCAGCTCGGCGCTGGTCTCCTCGATGTTCAGCTACCAGATGACGGCCAACGTCTGGGTCGGCATCGGCGTCTCGCTGCTCGTCACCCTCGCCATCGGCTGCTTCAACGGCCTGATGCTGACCCGTACGAAGCTGCCCAGCTTCATCATCACGCTCGGCACCTTCCTGATGCTCACCGGCCTCAACCTCGGGCTGACGAAGCAGATCAGCGGCACCGTCTCGACCAAGAGCATCAGCGACATGGAGGGCTTCCCCGCCGCGCAGAAGGTCTTCGCGTCCCAGCTGACGCTGTTCGATGTCGAGTTCCAGGTCACCATCCTGTGGTGGCTCGGCCTGGTCGCGGTCGCCACCTGGATACTGCTCCGCACCCGCGCCGGGAACTGGATCTTCGCGGTGGGCGGCGGCTCCGACGCGGCCCGCGCGGTCGGCGTCCCCGTCGCCCGTACGAAGATCGGCCTCTACATGGGCGTCGCGCTGGCCGCCTGGATCTCGGGCCAGCACCTGCTGTTCAACTACGACGTCGTGCAGTCCGGTGAGGGCGTGGGCAACGAGCTGATCTACATCGCCGCCGCCGTCATCGGCGGCTGCCTGCTCACCGGTGGCTACGGCTCCGCGGTCGGCGCGGCGGTCGGCGCGTTCATCTTCGGCATGACGAGCAAGGGCATCGTGTACGCGCAGTGGGACCCGGACTGGTTCAAGTTCTTCCTGGGGGCGATGCTGCTGCTCGCCACCCTGCTGAACGCGTGGATTCGCAAGCGGGCGGAGGCGAGCTGATGAGCGCCCTGATCGAGCTGACGGACGTCAGCAAGCACTACGGCCACATCAAGGCCCTCGACGGGGTCTCCCTGGAGGTGCACGCGGGCGAGATCACCTGCGTACTCGGCGACAACGGCGCGGGCAAATCCACCCTCATCAAGATCATCGCGGGGCTGCACCAGCACGACGCGGGCGGCTTCGCCGTGGAGGGCGACGAGACCCGGCTCGGCTCCCCGCGCGAGGCGCTGGACCGGGGCATCGCCACCGTGTACCAGGACCTCGCGGTGGTCCCGCTGATGCCGGTCTGGCGGAACTTCTTCCTCGGCTCGGAGCCCACCGTGGGCCGGGGCCCGTTCGCCCGGCTCGACGTGGAGCGCATGCGCCGTACGACCCACGCGGCGCTCCTGCGCATGGGCATCGACCTGCGCGACGTCGACCAGCCGATCGGCACCCTGTCGGGCGGCGAACGGCAGTGCGTGGCCATCGCCCGCGCCGTCCACTTCGGCGCGAAGGTGCTGGTGCTGGACGAGCCGACGGCGGCGCTCGGCGTGAAGCAGTCGGGCGTGGTGCTGAAGTACGTGGCGAACGCGCGCGACCAGGGCCTCGGCGTGGTCCTGATCACCCACAACCCGCACCACGCGTATCTGGTGGGGGACCGCTTCGTACTGCTGAAGCGCGGGATGATGGCGGGCAGCCACGCCCGCCAGGACATCGACCTGGACGAGCTCACCCGCCAGATGGCGGGCGGCAGCGAACTGGAGCAGCTCAGCCACGAGCTGGAACGTACGAACGGTTCGGACGCCGCGGACGGCACGGACTGACGGTTTCGTCGGGCCGGAGGCGGCCTCCGGCGGGTCCTCAATCGCCGGACGGGCTGGAAAATCCAGCCCGTCGCGGCACACCCGTGCGTCGGGGTGCAGGCAGGCGGTCCGGGCAAGGCCCTAAGCCACACGTGGCACAATCAGCACGCGGGCTCTCATGCCACTCCGACCGACGAACCAGATCACGCAGAGACGAGACGACCGTGCGCGCACCCACCCGCTGCCGCCAGCGCATCCGCTCCGCCTTCAGCGCAGGTGTCACAGCGTGAGCACGTACCGCGACCGTGCGTACCGCCGGAACGCCCCCAGCGCGAGCGTGCTGCGGACCGTGAGCACGCGCGAGCGGCGCTCGCATCTGTCCGCGCCGCGCGTGCCCACCGTCGGCATCGACATCGGCGGTACGAAAGTGATGGCCGGTGTCGTGGACGCCGACGGGCACATCCTGGAGCGGGTCCGTGCCGAGACGCCGGACAAGTCCAAGAGCCCCAAGGTCGTCGAGGACACCATCGCCGAGCTGGTGCTCGACCTGTCCGACCGGCACGACGTGCACGCCGTCGGCATCGGCGCCGCGGGCTGGGTGGACGCGGACCGGTCCCGCGTGCTGTTCGCCCCGCATCTCGCGTGGCGCGACGAGCCGCTGAAGGACGCGCTCACCGCGCGCCTCGCGGTGCCGGTCATGGTCGACAACGACGCCAACACCGCCGCCTGGGGCGAGTGGCGCTTCGGGGCCGGCCGGGGCGAGGACCACCTCGTGATGATCACCCTGGGCACGGGCATCGGCGGCGCCATACTGGAGGACGGCCGGGTCAAGCGCGGCAAGTACGGTGTCGCGGGCGAGTTCGGGCACATGCAGGTGGTGCCGGGCGGGCACCGCTGCCCGTGCGGCAACCGCGGCTGCTGGGAGCAGTACAGCTCCGGCAACGCGCTCGTCCGCGAGGCCCGCGAGCTGGCCGTCGCGGAGTCACCGGTGGCGTACGGCATCATCGCCCGCACCGGCGGCCAGCCCGGGGACATCACCGGGCCGATGATCACGGAGCTGGCCCGGCAGGGCGACGCGATGTGCGTCGAGCTCCTCCAGGACATCGGCCAGTGGCTCGGCATCGGCATCGCCAACCTCGCCGCCGCCCTCGACCCGTCCTGCTTCGTCATCGGCGGCGGCGTCAGCGCGGCCGACGAACTCCTCATCGATCCCGCGCGCGACGCGTTCCGCCGGCATCTCACCGGCCGCGGCTACCGCCCCGAGGCCCGTATCGCCAAGGCGCAGCTCGGCCCCGAGGCGGGCATGGTCGGCGCGGCCGATCTGGCCCGGCTGGTCGCCCGCCGCTTCCGGCGCGCGAACCGGAGACGGCTGGAGCGGTACGAGCGGTACGAGCGCGCCGCCGACAACTTCCGCCGGGCGGTGGGCCAGTGAGCACCTCTTCCAGCACCCACACCGGACCCGGCGGTCGCCGGTACGACCGCGAGTCCGCCGACGAGCAGCTCGCGGACCGCGAGCGCGCGGACCACGAGCGCGCCGATCACGAGCACGAGGAACACGAGCGCGCCGACCAGGACGCCACGGGCGACCGCGCCCCCGGTGCGGCGGAGGAGCCGATGGACCCGCCGACGCCGGACGAAACCCCCGACGAGACCCCCGGCGAGACGCCGGACCAGACGCCCGACCCGGCGGCCGACGGAACGCCCGGCCGCGACTCCCCGCAGTGGCTGCGGCGTCGGCTGATCACGCTGCTCGTGGTCGTGCTGCTGATCGCGATTCCCGCCGGCTATCTGGTGATGTCCGCGTTCGTGAGCCGTGACAGCGGCCGGGTGAAGGCCCGCGAGGCCACCCTCACCGGCCTGGACTGGCACTGGCCGAGCCGCGTGCAGCAGCGCATCTACGACGTGGACATCCCGAACGGCGCCAGTCACGTCGCGTTCTACGAGCAGAACTCGTGGAAGGTCAGCTCCCTGCACGCGCAGTTCCACATCGGCAACCAGGGCCTGGAGTCGTTCCTCAAGTCGGTCGGCACCTCGCGCTCCGAGCTGAAGCGGGGCTGGACGCACGGGGTCGCCAAGGAGCAGGCGGACAAGGTCGGCTGGAACTTCCAGACCCCCGGGCACCGCTACTGGAGCCTTGTCCACCAGCGCTCCAAGGGCACGCCCGAGCTGGAGATCACGGTGGACACCGCGTCCCCGAAGTGGCCGCGCGTGTACGTCGTCTCGACCGTGAAGTTCCGCGGCCCGTAACCGGCCGCCCGCTCCCGGAACCGTAATTTCCGGACCCGTGAAGCGGACCGGCCGTATCCCTCGATAGCGTGAACGGGTGAGCGAGACGAAGACCCTCCAGCACCGGACCGACGGCCCGGACGACGCCCCGCTGCTCGTCCTGGGCCCCGCGCTGGGCGCCACCTGGCACATGTGGGACCGGCAGATCCCCGAGCTGACCCGGCACTGGCGCGTCCTGCGCTTCGATCTGCCCGGCCACGGCGGCGCCCCCGCGCACGCCGCCTCCGCCGCGGCCGACTACGCGCAGCGGCTGCTCGCCACCGTGGACGCGCTCGGCGTGGACCGGTTCGGCTACGCCGGCTGCTCCCTCGGCGGCGCGATCGGCGCCCAGCTCGCGCTGGACCACCCGCAGCGCGTCTCGTCGCTGGCGCTGGTGTCCTGCTCGGCCCGGCACGGTACGCCCGACGCGTGGCGGCAGCGGGGCGTCGTCGTCCGCACCAACGGGCTGGAGCCCATCGCCGCCTCCACCCCCGAACGCTGGTTCACGTCCGCCTTCGCGGCCGCCCAGCCCGCGATCGTGGAGTGGGCCGTGCAGATGGTCCGTACGACCGACCCGGGCTGCTACATCGCGGCCTGCGAGACGCTGGCCGCGTTCGACATACGCACGGAGCTGTCCCGGATCGGCGTACCCGCGCTGGTCGTGGCCGGCGCCGAGGACGAGGCCACGCCGCCCGCCGACGCGCGGGCCCTGGTCGCCGGCATACCGGACGCCCGGCTCGCGATCGTCCCGGGCGCCTCGCACCTGGTGCCCGTGGAGCAGCCCGGAGCCGTCACCGAGCTGCTGATCCGCCATCTGACCACCACCTGGCAGCAGTCCGCCGCCGGCCCGCCCGCCCCGGCTCCCGTGATCGCCCCCGAGCCGCAGCAGGCGTCGGCCGTGGCCGAACTGGAGGCGGCGGAGGCGCCCGCCGTACGGGCCGACCCGTACGAAGCGGGCATGAAGGTGCGCCGCGAGGTGCTGGGCGACGCCCACGTGGACCGGGCCGCCGAGAACGCCGACGACTTCACGCAGGACTTCCAGGACTTCGTCACCCGCTACGCCTGGGGCGAGATCTGGAACCGGCCCGGCATCGACCGCCGTACGCGCTCCGTCGCCACGCTCACCGCGCTGACCGCCCGCGGCCACTTCGACGAGCTGGCCTTCCACACCCGCGCGGCGCTCCGCAACGGCCTCACCCCGGCGGAGATCAAGGAGATCCTGCTGCACACCGGCGTCTACTGCGGAGTACCGGCCGCCAACACGGCCTTCTCCGTCGCCCAGCGGGTGATACAGGAGGAGACGGCGCCGGAGGCGTAACGTCCCGGCGCGTGGCGCGTAGCACAATGGCGGCCATGGAACTCACCAAGAAGGGCCACGCGTGCGTGCGCCTGACCAAGGGCGACCGCACGCTGGTGATCGACCCCGGCGGCTTCAGCGAGCCGGACGCGGCGATCGGCGCCGACGCGATCCTGGTCACCCACGAGCACCCGGACCACTTCGACGAGAGCCGGCTGCGCGCCGCCATGGAGGCGAATCCGGCGGCCGCGATCTGGACGCTGGGCAGCGTCTCGGGCCAGATCTCGGCGGCGTTCCCGGGCCGCGTGCACACGGTGGGGCACGGCGACACGTTCTCCGCGGCGGGCTTCGACGTGGAGGTGCACGGCGAGCTGCACGCGGTGATCCACCCGGACATTCCGCGCATCACGAACGTCGGTTACGTGGTGGACGGTTCCGTCTTCCACCCCGGCGACGCCCTGACCGTGCCCGACCGCCCCGTGGACACGCTGTTGCTGCCGGTGCACGCGCCCTGGAGCAAGGTCGCCGAGGTCATCGACTATCTGCGCGAGGTACGGCCGCGGCAGGCCTACGACGTCCACGACGGCCTGCTCGGCGAGCTCGGGCACACGGTCTACGGGCGGATGCTCGGCCCCGGCGGTCCGGGCGTGGGCGGCGCCGAGCACACCCGGCTGACACCGGGCACCAGCGTGCCTGTCAGTGCCGGGCGGTAGGTTTCCCCGTATGCGAATCGCGACCTGGAACGTCAACTCGATAACAGCCAGGCTTCCCAGGCTGCTGGCCTGGCTCGAATCCTCGGGCACGGACGTGGTGTGCCTGCAGGAGCTGAAGTGTTCCGCGGAGGCCTTCCCCGCCGAGCAGCTGCGCGAGCTGGGGTACGAAGCGGTGGTGAACGCCTCCGGGAGGTGGAACGGCGTCGCGGTGCTGTCCCGCGTCGGCCTGGCCGACCCCGTGGTGGGGCTGCCGGGCGGGCCGCCGTTCGACGGCGGGCAGGAGGCCCGCGCGGCGGCGGCCACCTGCGGCGGCGTCCGGGTCTGGTCGGTGTACGTGCCGAACGGGCGCGAGGTCGGCCACCCGCACTTCGCGTACAAGCTGGAGTGGCTCGCGGCGCTGCGCAAGGCCGCCGAGCCGGATGCGGCGGGGGAGCTGCCCTTCGCGGTGCTCGGCGACTTCAACGTCGCGCCGACGGACGACGACGTGTGGGACATCTCGCGCTTTGACGGCGCCACGCACGTCACCGACGCGGAGCGCGCCGCGCTGGCAGCGCTCCGCGACGCGGGGCTGGCGGACGTGATGCCGAGACCGCTGAAGTACGACCACCCCTTCACGTACTGGGACTACCGCGAGCTGGGCTTCCCCAAGAACCGGGGCATGCGCATCGACCTCGTGTGCGGCAACGCGCCGTTCCAGTCCGCCGTGCAGGACGCGTACGTGGACCGGGAGGAGCGCAAGGGCAAGGGCGCCTCCGACCACGCGCCGGTCGTGGTGGACCTGGAGCCGTAAGGGCCCCGGCGGGGACGGCCGGGCGTACGGGCGCGCGGCCCGTCATGGCACGAGCGCGCGCAGGTCGACCGACTCGCCCAGCGCCCGCAGCCCCGCGTCGCCCGGGTGCAGATGGTCGCCGCTGTCGTAGTCCGCGCGCATCCGTTCGGGCCGCGCCGGATCGCGCAGCACCCGGTCGAAGTCGAGCACGGCGTCGAAGGCGCCGCCGCTGTGCCGTACGAACGCGTTGACCGCCGTGCGCCGCGCGTCCACCTCCGGCGTGCAGTCCGGATAGCCGCCGCACGGGGTGATCGTGGCGCCCACCACCCGGAGGCCGCGTTCCCGCGCGCGGTCGGCGATGGCCCGCATGCCCGCGATCACCTCGTCCGAAGTGGCGCCCCAGCGCACGTCGTTGATGCCCTCGAAGAGGACAAGCGTACGGACCCCGGTCTGCCCGAGTACGTCCCGTTCCAGCCGGTGCTGCGCGCTGACGCCGCCCGTGTCGGTGCTGATGCCGTCGCCGGGATAGCGGTCGCTGACGATGCGGTTGGCCGAGATGCCGTGGTTCAGCACGCCGTACGCGGGCACCGCGGGGTCACGCCCGCCGTCCAGCAGACGGCCCGCCAGCACGTCCGGCCAGCGCGCGTTGGCGCCAGGCGTCGACTTCACGCCGTCGGTGATCGAGTTGCCGAGCGTCACGACCGACCCCGGGCCGCCGCGTACGTCCACCCCGGTCAGCAGCGGCCACATGTGCAGTGCGCGGGTGTACGCGGTGCCGTCCGGTTCGCCCGTACGGTCGCCGCTGCCCGCCTCGCTCAGATACGACTGCTGCAGCGCCTCGCTGTGCACCGGAGCCGCCGCCACCGGTTCCGGCAGATGGATGCTGACCAGCAGGTTCGTATCCGCGAGCACCTCGAAGCCGACCGGGTCGCTGAACGCCTGCGCGCCCGCCGGCACGGACACCCCCGCCCGCCCGCCGAACCGCAGCGGCACCGGCCGCTCCCGCGCCGACGCCCCCTCGCCCTGTACGGCGACCGACGCCGCGCCGATCCGCACCGGTGCGGACGCGAACGTGTTCTCCAGCCGGACGCGCGCCTGCGGCCCGCCGGCCGAGGTGTGCACCACCAGCCGCATCGTCTGGTCGCGCCACGTCCCGACGCTCGGATATCCGGCGGTGCTCGCCGACCAGGTGCCCGTCCAGCCCGGCGCGCCCGAGCGCACCGACGCGGCGAAGACGTGCAGATCGCCCTGGGGCCCGGGATCGGCGGGCAGCGTCACGGACACGATGTCCCGCCCCCGTACGGCCGGCACCGTCACCGCGTACAGCTTCGCTTTCGCGACGTGCTGGCCGCCGTCGCGCTGGTTGACGTGCGGCAGCGCGACCGCCTTGGTGGCGAGCGGGCCGCCCTGCCAGTCGGGGGCCCGCAGCACGTACGGCGACGAGGAGCCGTCGGCGTAGCGCACCAGCCCGCTGCCGCTCACCTCGGTGCCGGGGCCGTCCGGTGACGTGGCCGCCACCAGGAAGGAGACGGCGTCGCCGCGCCCGTTCAGCCGTACGTGCTGCCCGTCGGCCCGTACGTTGTCCGGCTCGCCCGGCGCCCGGTCCGGCCAGCGCAGCCGCGCCCCGTCGAAGTCCAGGGCGCGGCCGCGTGTCCAGCCGGCGGCCGACAGGTCCTGTGCGGAGAGGGAGTTGCCGGCGCCGTCGAAGTCGGCCTCGGCCGGGCGGGCGTCGTCGCTCACCGCCCGGTTGTCGAAGAGCCGCTCCAGCGGGAGCGGCTCGGAGGGGTGCGACGGGGGACGGTCGGCGGCGTACGCGGAGGCCGTGACCGCGGGGCCGGTGAGACAGGTGAGGGAGGTGAGACAGGTGAGACCGAACGCGGTCAGGGTGCTCCACAGACATCTGCGCACGTGTGTGTGCCCTTTCGCCGGATTCAGCGTGCCGTTGCCGAGCGTTGCGTTGCCGTACGTGAGCCGTGCCGTGCGTTTAACGCGGTGACGCGTGTGCGGTGCCATGCCGTGCCGTGCCGCGTGCTGTGCCCGCGTGGTGCGGGTGGTGCGCCTGTGTTGTGCGGTGGGCGTGTGCGGGCTGTGCCGGATGTCATCTCGCGATAACAACACCCCTGGCCGGGCCGTTCTTCCGCAGCGCGCCTGTGGCGTTCGCGGCACCGTGGATGCCACCCTGACCCGTATGAACATCCCCTTCCTGGACAACTGGCGCAAGAGGCACGGGGAGGAGGACGGCGGCGTCGCCCTCTCGGACGCCCTCTCCGGCGATCCCGAGGGCGTTGCCCAACTCCTCTCCGAGTGCGAGCTGCTGCGCGACCAGGCGAGGAGGGCGGGAGTGGAACTGGACGACACGGCCGACTCGTTGGCCGCCCTCGACCAGCTGCTGCCGCGCTGGCGCGACGACGCCGAAGTGGTGCCGTGGCTCGGCGGCGACGCCGGGCTCTACCTCGGCACCGTGATCGTGCGTACGGTGCCGGGCTCGGTGTGGGCGCTGTGGCCCGACGGCCAGCCGGTCGTACGGCTGCCGTCAGGGCGCGAGGTGGACGTGCTGGAGGACGGCCACTCCTGGGCGGAGACCGGCACTCCGGAACTGTCGCAGACCTACGCGGAGGTCGCCGAGGGCTGAGACGGCCCCGTGTCGCCGCCGCGTCGCCGTGCGCGGCGCGAACCGGTCGCCGCGGGCGCCGGGTTGGTGGCCGTACGGGTGACGTCCGCGATCAGCTCGACCACGTCGGGGCCGTACGCCTGCGAGTTGACCACCTTGAGCAGCAGGCAGAAGTCGCCGCCCAGCCCGTACTTGCGGGCCAGCCGCGTCTGGTGCCGGGCGAGGTAGCGGGCCGCGGCCTGGTTGGTGATGGAGCGCTGGCCGCAGAACAGGAACACCGGGCGGGTGTTCTCGGACTGGCCCGCGGTGAGCCGGGCGAGCAGCACGTACTCGGCGGTGCCGTTCTCCAGCGCGTAGCGCTCGCCGCCGATGCTGAACGCGCCGCGGTCCGGGCCCGGTTCCATGTCCGTGTTCACCGCGACGCCCGGCAGCAGCGACTGCAGATGGGCGGCCATACGGCGGTTGGAGACCGGGCCGCCGACGCAGAACTCGGTGCGTTCGCCGAAGCCCTGGTGCGCGGTCTCGTGCGAGATGACGTCGGCGTGCGCGCCGCAGTCCTTGATCATGGCGGACAGTTCGAGCAGGGCGAAGACGTCGTGCCGGGCCACCGCCCAGTCGCTCGTACCGGCGTCGCGGTTCACGACGAGCACGCACTCGGAGTGGTCCGGGAGCCCCAGGAACCGCTGTTTGCGGTGGAGTTTGCGGCGCCACAGGTACGTACGGGCCAGCCAGCCGACGGCGGCCGCGATACCGGCCCCCACCACGCCGAGCAGGATCTCGCGCAGGTTCTCCGTCATAGGGCGGCAGCGTACATGTCATGAAGGTCCTGTGGTCACCGGATGCTGACGAGTCCGTCGGTACCGGGCTACGCTGCGCGCCAGCCGATCACTGGAGGTCCGATGCGCCGCCGCCCCGCCCGCGTACTGTCCCTGCTGACCGCACTCGGAGCGGTCGGCGCACTGACCGCCGCGGCCGGTCCCGGCACCGCACCCGCCACCGGATCCGCCGAACCACCGCCCAAGTCACCCGTCGCCGTGGGCAACGGCGGCGCCGTCTCCAGTGTCGACCCGGACGCGTCCGCCGCGGGCATCGAGGTACTCCGGCGCGGCGGCAACGCGGTCGACGCCGCCGTCGCCACCGCCGCCGCGCTCGGCGTCACCGAGCCGTACTCCGCGGGCGTGGGCGGCGGCGGGTACTTCGTCTACTACGACGCGGGCAGCGGCCGCGTCCACACCCTCGACGGCCGGGAACGCGCCCCGCTCAGCGCCGGCGAGGACCTGTTCCTCGAGGACGGCGAGCCCATCCCGTTCGCGGACGCCGTGACCAGCGGCCTCAGCGTTGGCACCCCCGGCACCCCGGCCACCTGGGAGGAAGCGCTGGACGCCTGGGGCAGCACCTCGCTCCGTACGGCGCTGCGGCCCGCCGAGCGGCTGGCGCGCGACGGCTTCACGGTGGACGAGACGTTCCGCGACCAGACCGCGGCCAACGAGGACCGCTTCCGCGACTTCCCCGCCAGCGCCGAACTCTTCCTCCCCGGCGGCGAACTCCCCGAGGTCGGCTCCACCCTCCGCAACCCCGACCTGGCCCGCACGTACCAGCGGCTGGGCCGCGAGGGCGCCGACGCGATGTACGAGGGCGAGCTGGCCCGCGACGTCGTCCGCACCGTACGCACCCCGCCCGTCGCGCCAGACGCCGAACGCGAGGTGCGGGCGGGCGACCTGCGCATGGCCGACCTGCGCGACTACGGAGTGCGGGACCAGAAGCCGACCCGGATCGGCTACCGGGGGCTGGACGTGTACGGAATGGCGCCGTCCTCGTCGGGCGGTACGACGGTGGGGGAGGCGCTGAACATCCTGGAGCGGTACGAGGGGGGTGACGGCGCCCGCGCCGACGCCGGTGCCGGTGGCTCCGCCGGTGAACGCGAGCGGTTGCACCGCTACATCGAGGCGAGCCGTATCGCGTTCGCCGACCGAGGCCGCTGGGTCGGCGACCCGGAGCACGCGGACGTGCCCACGCGCGGGCTGCTGTCGCAGCGGTACGCCGACTCCCGCGGCTGCCTGATCCAGGACGACAAGGCCCTCACCAGCCCGCTCGCCCCCGGCGACCCGCGGCACCCCGAGGACTGCGGGGACGGCGGCAAGGCGGCGCCGCTGACGTACGAGGGCGAGAGCACGACGCATCTGACGACCGCCGACAAGTGGGGCAATGTCGTCTCGTACACCCTCACCATCGAGCAGACCGGCGGCAGCGGCATCACCGTGCCCGACCGCGGCTTCCTGCTGAACAACGAGCTGACCGACTTCTCGTTCGCGCCCGCCGACCCCGACGTCCCCGACCCGAACCTGCCGGGCCCCGGGAAGCGCCCGCGCTCGTCGATGTCGCCGACGATCGCGCTGGAGAACGGCGAACCGGCGTTCGCGCTGGGCTCACCGGGCGGCTCCACGATCATCACGACCGTGCTGCAGACGGTGCTCAACCACGTCGACCGGGGCATGCCGCTGCACGAGGCGATCGCCGCGCCGCGGGCCAGCCAGCGCAACACCGAGCAGACCGAGCTCGAACCGGGCCTGTGGGACAGCCCCGTACGCGCCGAGCTGGAGGCACTGGGCCACAGCTTCAAGGCGAACCCGGAGATCGGCGCGGCGACGGGTGTGCAGCGGCTCGACGACGGGCGGTGGCTGGCCGCCGCGGAGAAGACCCGCCGCGGCGGCGGATCGGCCCGCGTCCTCGACCCCTCGGACAGCTGACGACCAAGGCCAGCCAAATCAAGCCCTCGGGTACTTGAGGGCGTACCTCAGCCAAATCAAGCCCGTCCGGCGATTGAGGACGGCCCTCGGCCACGAAGCACGCGCGCTGGGCCAAGCGCCCGGACCCACCACCGGCGGTGGCCGCTCCGGGCCGTCCTCAAACGCCGGACGGGCGGGGTTGTGGGCGGTTCGGGCCGGAGAGAAAGCGCTGCTCCGTACGCCGTACGGAGCACGATCGATCCCGCGACCTGGCGCCGATGCTCTTGCCACAGTCCTGGGCGGGATTTACCGTCGCATCCTTACGCGGGACTACGCGGATCTTCGCGGATCTACGCGGGTCAAACCCGGCTGACGCCCGTACAAAGGAGCTGCTCATGCCCGATGTTCTGCGCGCCGCACTGGTGCAGGCGACCTGGACCGGCGACACCGAGTCGATGATCGAGAAGCATGAGAAGCACGCGCGCGAGGCGGCCCGCCAGGGCGCGCGGATCATCGGCTTCCAGGAGGTGTTCAACGCGCCCTACTTCTGCCAGGTCCAGGACGCCGAGCACTACAAATGGGCGGAACCCGTGCCCGACGGGCCGACCGTGCAGCGGATGCGGGAGCTGGCCCGGGAGACCGGGATGGTCGTCGTCGTGCCGGTCTTCGAGGTCGAGCAGTCCGGCTTCTACTACAACACCGCCGCCGTCATCGACGCCGACGGCACCGTCCTCGGCAGCTACCGCAAGCACCACATCCCGCAGCTGAAGGGCTTCTGGGAGAAGTTCTACTTCAAGCCGGGGAACCTCGGCTGGCCCGTGTTCGACACCGCCGTCGGCAAGGTCGGCGTGTACATCTGCTACGACCGCCACTTCCCGGAGGGCTGGCGCGCCCTCGGGCTGGCCGGCGCGCAGCTCGTCTACAACCCGTCGGCGACATCGCGCGGCCTGTCCTCGTACCTGTGGCAGCTGGAGCAGCCCGCCGCGGCCGTCGCCAACGAGTACTACATCGCTGCCATCAACCGGGTCGGCGTCGAGGAGTACGGCGAGAACGACTTCTACGGCACCAGCTACTTCGTCGACCCGCGCGGCCAGCTCGTCGGCGACGCCGCCAGCGACAAGGAGGAGGAGCTGGTGGTCCGCGACCTCGACATGTCGCTGATCGAGGAGGTGCGCCAGCAGTGGGCGTTCTACCGGGACCGGCGGCCCGACGCGTACGACGGGCTGGTGCAGCCGTGACCGAGCCCCGCGATCTGCACGAGCGGCACCGCGCCGTCCTGCCCGACTGGCTCTCCCTCTACTACGAGCGTCCGCTGGAGCTCACGCACGGCGAGGGGCGGCACGTCTGGGACGCCGACGGCCGCCGCTATCTGGACTTCTTCGGCGGCATCCTCACCACCATGACGGCGCACGCGCTGCCCGAGGTCACCAAGGCCGTCAGCGAGCAGGCCGGGCGCATCCTGCACACCTCGACGCTCTATCTCGACCGGCCCATGGTCGAGTTGGCGGAACGTATCGCCGGGCTGTCCGGCATCCCCGACGCGCGGGTCTTCTTCACCACCTCCGGCACGGAGGCGAACGACACCGCGCTGCTGCTGGCCACCACGTACCGGCAGTCCAACCAGATCCTGGCGATGCGGAACAGCTACCACGGCCGTTCCTTCTCCGCCGTCGGGATCACCGGCAACCGCGCCTGGTCGCCGACCAGCCTGTCGCCGCTGCAGACGCTGTACGTGCACGGCGGCGTCCGTACCCGCGGCCCGTACGCGCACCTCGACGACGCGGAGTTCACCGCCGCCTGCGTCGCGGACCTCGAGGACATGCTGGGCCAGACCCGCGGGGGAGTGGCGGCGCTGATCGCCGAACCGGTGCAGGGCGTCGGCGGGTTCACGGCCCCACCGGACGGGCTGTACGCGGCGTTCCGCGAAGTGCTCCAACAGCACGGCATCCTGTGGATCTCGGACGAGGTGCAGACGGGCTGGGGCCGTACGGGCGACCACTTCTGGGGCTGGCAGGCGCACGGCGCGGCGGGCCCGCCGGACATGCTCACGTTCGCCAAGGGCATCGGCAACGGGATGTCCATCGGCGGTGTCGTCGCCCGCGCCGACATCATGAACTGCCTCGACGCCAACTCCATCTCCACCTTCGGCGGCAGCCCCGTCACCATGGCCGCGGGCAACGCCAACCTGATCCACCTGCTCGAACACGACCTCCAGGGCAACGCCCGCCGGGTGGGCGGCCTGCTGCTGGAGCGGCTGCGCTCGGCCTGCGCCGGGCTGGGCGTCGTGCGGGAGGTGCGCGGGCGCGGCCTGATGATCGGCGTCGAGCTGGTGCGGCCCGGCACCGACGAGCCCTCGCCCGAGGCCGCGTCGCTCGTGCTGGAGGCGGCGCGCGAGGGCGGGCTGCTGATCGGCAAGGGCGGCAGCCACCTGGGCAGCGTGCTGCGCATCGCGCCGCCGCTGTCGCTGACCGTGGCCGAGGCGGAGGAGGGCGCGGACATCCTGGCCCGCGCGCTGCGTACGGCCGACGGCGCGTTCAACGGGCAGGCGGCGGCAGGTACTTCGCAGACCGGAACCAGTCAGGACACCGAGGGGAGTGCCGGACAGTGAGCCGTACAGTCATCCGCGGCGGCCTCGTCATCACCGCCAGCGACGAGGTGCACGCCGACGTACTGATCGAGGACGGGCGGATCGCCGCCCTCGCCGCACACGGCAGCTCGACGGCCGAGAGCTGGTCGGCGGAGAGCACCATCGACGCGACCGGGAAGTACGTCCTGCCGGGCGGTGTCGACGCGCACACGCACATGGACTTCCCGTTCGGCGGCACGTTCTCGTCCGACACGTTCGAGACCGGCACCCGGGCCGCGGCCTGGGGCGGCACCACCACCATCGTCGACTTCGCCGTCCAGACCCGCGGGCACGCGCTGCGCGAGGGGCTGGACCAGTGGCACGCGAAGGCCGACGCGCAGTGCGCCATCGACTACGCGTTCCACATGATCCTCTCCGATGTGCACGAGGGCACCCTCAAGGAGATGGACCTGCTGGTCGAGGAGGGCATCACCTCGTTCAAGCTGTTCATGGCCTACCCCGGCGTCGTCTACAGCGACGACGGCCAGATCCTCCGCGCCATGCAGCGCACCGCCGCCAACGGCGCGCTCACCATGATCCACGCGGAGAACGGCATCGCCATCGACGTCCTCGTCGAGCAGGCGCTCGCCGAGGGCCGCACCGACCCGCGCTACCACGGCGAGGTACGCAAGGTGCTGCTGGAGGCCGAGGCGACGCACCGGGCGATCCAGCTGTCCAGGGTGGCAGGTTCGCCGCTGTACGTCGTGCACGTCTCGGCCGAGGAGGCGGTCGCCGAACTGGCCGCCGCCCGCGACAAGGACCTCCCCGTATTCGGCGAGACCTGCCCGCAGTACCTCTTCCTGTCCACGGACAACCTCGCGGAGCCCGACTTCGAGGGCGCCAAGTACGTGTGCAGCACGCCCCTGCGGCCGCGCGAGCACCAGGCGGCGCTCTGGCGGGGGCTGCGTACGAACGACCTCCAGGTGGTCTCCACCGACCACTGCCCGTTCTGCTTCAGCGGCCAGAAGGAGCTGGGCCGCGGGGACTTCTCGAAGATCCCGAACGGGCTTCCCGGCGTGGAGCACCGGATGGACCTGCTGCACCAGGCGGTGGTGGAGGGGCACATCACCCGCCGCCGCTGGATCGAGCTCGCGGCCGCCGCCCCGGCCCGTATGTTCGGTCTCTACCCGAAGAAGGGCACCCTCGCGCCCGGCTCCGACGCGGACGTCGTGATCTACGACCCGGCGGCCGAGCAGACCCTGTCCGCAGAGACCCACCACATGAATGTCGACTATTCCGTTTACGAGGGAAAGCGGGTCACGGGACAGGTCGAGACGGTACTCTCTCGCGGCACACCCGTACTCGAACGGCGTTCGTACACCGGCCGGGCCGGGCACGGCCAATACACCCCCCGCGGTATCTGCCAGTACCTCTGACCAGTACCACTGATGGGAGACGAGACGGCCATGAGCATGGATTTCGGGCTGGTCCTGCAGACCGATCCGCCGGGCGCGGCAACCGTGGGGCTGATGCGGCGCGCCGAACGCAGCGGATTCCGCTACGGCTGGACATTCGACTCCGCGGTGCTGTGGCAGGAGCCGTTCGTCATTCACAGCCGCATCCTGGCGCACACCCAGCGGCTCGTCGTCGGCCCCATGGTGACCAACCCGGGCACGCGTTCCTGGGAGGTCACCGCCTCCACCTTCGCGACGCTCAACGAGATGTACGGCAACCGCACCGTCTGCGGCATCGGCCGCGGCGACTCGGCGATGCGGGTCGCCGGGCGGAAGCCGAACACGCTGGCGCGGCTCAGCGAGGCCATGACCGTCATCCGCGACCTGGCCGAGGGCCGCGAGGCGGAGGTGGACGGCACCACGCTGCGCATCCCGTGGATCGAGGACAGCAAACTCCCGGTCTGGATGGCGGCGTACGGCCCCAAGGCCCTGGCGATGGCCGGCCGTGAGGCGGACGGCTTCATCCTCCAGCTGGCCGACCCGTACCTCGTCGAGTGGATGGTCAAGGCGGTCCGTACGGCCGCGGCCGACGCGGGCCGCGACCCCGACGAGGTCACCATCTGCGTCGCCGCCCCCGCCTACGTCAGCGAGGACACGGCGGACGGGCTGGAGCACGCGCGGGAGCAGTGCCGCTGGTTCGGCGGAATGGTCGGCAACCACGTCGCCGACCTGGTGTCCCGTTACGGCACCGACTCCACGCTCGTACCGGAGGCGCTGACCTCGTACATCGCGGCCCGCGAGGGCTACGACTACGCCCACCACGGCCGCGCCGGGAACCCCGACACCGCCTTCGTGCCCGACGAGATCGTGGACCGCTTCTGCCTGCTCGGGCCCGCCGAGGCGCACATCGAGAAGCTGCGCACGCTGCGGGCGCTCGGCGTGGACCAGTTCGCGGTCTACGCGATGCACGACGCGAAGGAGGACACCATCGACGCGTACGGCAGCAGCGTCATCCCCGTCCTGCAGAAGGACTGAGCGCCGGCGGCACGGCACGGCCACCCACGCCTGCCCCGCCCGTACCACCCGTCCGCCGACGGCCACCCGCACCCGGTCCCGTACGACTCCCCGCAACCGTCCCCGTACGGCACCCGGACCCGTGCCCGCACCCGTCCCCGTACGGCCGTCAGCGCCCGTAACGCGCCTGTCACCGCCGCGTATCCGCGGCGCGGTCTCCTGTCCCGTATCCCCGTCGCACGTCCCGTCCCCCGTGCCGTTCCGAGCCGACGAGGTGCTCTCCCCATGACCGACACCGCTCCCAGCACCCCCGGCCCGCCGGCCGGCGCACCCGGCGGCGCCGCCGGCGCCGAGCAGCACACCCGCCCCGACGGGCGGGTGGAGCTCGCCGCCGGCGTCGTACCCGCCGACAGCCGCTACACCAACGCCGACCTGCACCCCGTGCCGATCGCCAAACGCGACTGGACGACGTACAACTTCGCCGCCCTCTGGATCGGCATGGCCGTCAACATCCCGTCCTGGACCCTGGCCTCCGGCTTGGTCTCGCTCGGGATGGACTGGAAGCAGGCCGTCCTCACCATCTCGCTCGCCAACGTCATCGTCCTCTTCCCGATGCTGCTCACCGGGCACGCCGGACCGAAGTACGGCATCCCCTTCCCGGTGCTGGCCCGCGCCTCGTTCGGCGTTGCCGGGGCGAACCTGCCCGCGCTGCTGCGCGGGCTGGTGGCGTGCGCGTGGTTCGGCATCCAGACGTGGATCGGCGGCCAGTCGATCTACTTCCTCGCCGGAAAGGTGCTGGACGGTGCCGGCTGGTGGGTCGACTCCGCCGACGTGTTCGGCTACCCGGCCACGCAGTGGCTGTCGTTCCTCGCCTTCTTCCTGATCGAGATCGCCGTCATCCTGCGCGGCATGGAGGCCGTACGGCGGCTGGAGAACTGGGCGGCGCCGCTCATGCTCGTCGGCGCCCTCGCCCTGCTCATCTGGATCGCCGACAAGGCGGGCGGCTTCGGCCCGCTCCTGGACCAGCCGTCCGAGCTGGGCTGGGGCGCCGACTTCTGGCCGGTCTTCTTCCCCGCCCTCATGGGCATGATCGGCTTCTGGTCCACGCTGTCCCTGAACATCCCCGACTTCACCCGCTTCGGCGCGGGCCAGCGCGCCCAGGTCTGGGGCCAGTCGCTCGGACTGCCCACCACGATGGCGGCGTTCGCGCTGCTGTCCGTCCTCGTCACCTCCGGTTCGCAGGCGGTCTACGGCGAGCCCGTATGGGACCCCAGTGAACTGGCCGCCCGCATGGACAGCACCGTCGGCGTCCTCTTCGCGCTGCTCATCGTGCTGATGGCGACGCTCTCCACGAACATCGCCGCCAACCTCGTCAGCCCCGCGTACGACCTGTCCAACCTCGCGCCCCGGCTCATCTCGTTCCGCACCGGCGCGCTGCTCGCCTGCACGATCGGCGTCCTGATCTTCCCGTGGAAGCTGATCGAGAACCCGGACGTGTACATCTTCACCTGGCTCGGCACGGTCGCCGGCCTCCTCGGCACCGTCGCGGGCATCCTCATCGCCGACTACTGGCTGCTCCGCCGCACCCACCTGCACCTCGCCGACCTCTACCGCCCGCACGGCCGCTACTGGTACGACGCCGGCTGGAACTGGCGCGCCGTGGCCGCCTTCGCGGTCGGCGGCGTCCTGGCGGTGGGCGGCTCGTACTCGAAACAGGGCAAGGGCCCGTTCCCGGCGGACGGCGTGATCCCGTTCCTGCAGCCGCTCGCGGACTACGGGTGGGCCGTGGGGCTGGGCGGCTCGATGCTGGTGTACGCGGTGCTGATGACGGCGCCGTTCACGGCGCCGCGCCAGGGGACGGAGCCGGCGCTGCCCGCGCGGGGCAGGTGACCGCTGCCGTTCGCCGGTCCGCGCTTCGTGCCGCGCCTCGTGCCCGCGCCCCGTGGCGCGCCTCGTGGCGGGGCGCGTGGGCCGGGGCGTGGGCCGGGGCCGCTACGGCACGCGCGCGGTCCACTCCGCGGTGCCGAACCGGGTCGCGGCCAGCTCCTCCGCCCGCGCCGCCTCCTCGTCCGTGACACGGTCACGCGTCAGCCCGTAGCGGCCCCGGAACGAGGCGATCATGCGGTCGATCACCTCGGCGCGGGGGAGGCCCGTCTGGCGGCGGAGCGGGTCGACGCGTTTCGCGGCGCTGGCGGTGCCCTTGCCCGACAGCTTCTCCTTGCCGATGCGCAGGACTTCGAGCATCTTGGCGGCGTCGATGTCGTACGCCATCGTCACGTGGTGCAGCACGGCGCCGCCGCCCGCGACCCGTTTCTGCGCGGCGCCCGCGATCTTGCCGTCCTTGGAGGCGATGTCGTTGAGCGGCTGGTACCACGCCTTGACGCCCATGTCGGCGAGGGCGCCGAGCACCCAGTCGTCCAGGTAGGCGTAACTGTCCGCGAACGACAGCCCGTTGACGAGCGCCCCCGGCACGCACAGCGAGTACGTGATGGTGTTGCCCGGCTCCACGAACATCGCGCCGCCGCCGCTGATCCGGCGTACGACCTCGATGCCGTGCCGCGCGGCGCCCTCCGGGTCCACCTCGTTGCGCAGCGACTGGAAGCTGCCGATGATCACCGCGGGCGCGCCCCACTCCCAGACCCGCAGCGTCGGCGGCCGGCGCCCGGCGGCGACCTCCTCCATCAGCACCTGGTCCAGGGCCATGTGCAGGGCGGGCGGCTGGGGCGGCTCGTGGATCAACTGCCAGTCGTAGTCCGTCCAGTCGGTCGCCTCCGCGACCGCCCGGCGGACGGCGGTGCCCACGGCGTCGGCCGAGAAGCCGAACATGACGGTGCCCTCGGGCAGCGTCGCCTCGATACGGGCGGCGAGCTGCGCGGCGTCGGCGTCCGCGGGCGCGCCCTCGAGGCTCCGGTCGATGGCGTCGAGCGCCTCGTCGGGCTCCAGGAAGAAGTCCCCGGCGACCCGCACGTCGCGCAGTGCCCCGTCCCGGACTTCGCAGTCCACGACGACGAGCTTGCCACCGGGGACTTTGTATTCACCGTGCATCCGGCAACGGTAACGCGCCGCCGCGAGTCCCTTCCGCCGCAGCGGACACTCTTCCCGCCGCCGCGGCGGGCGGCCAGGTTGGAGTGGGTCCGGCGGCATGGGTGGCGGCCTTCGGTGTCGTACGCGGGCCGGGCCCGGTTTGGTACCGCCGGGCTCCGCCGCGGTGGCTGCTCGCCGTCGCGGCGGGAAGAACTTCCGCCGCCGCGGGAGTCGCCGTCGTGAGGTGGGAGTTCGCGCGGGCGCGGGCAGGATGGTCACCATGGTGACCACGCGGCCCACGCGGCCCACACTCCAGGGCACATTCGGCATGGCGTCCTCCACCCACTGGCTGGCCTCACAGACCGCTCTCGCCGTGCTGGAGGACGGCGGCAACGCGTACGACGCCGCCGTCGCCGCGGGCTTCGTGCTGCAGGTCGTCGAGCCGCATCTGAACGGGCCCGCCGGCGAGGTGCCCATCCTGGTCGCGCCCGCCGACGGCCGCCCCGTACGGGTGCTGTGCGGTCAGGGCACCACGCCCGCCGGTGCCACCGTCGACCACTACACCGGTCTGGGGCTGGAGTTGGTCCCCGGCACCGGGCCGCTGGCCGCCGCCGTGCCGGGCTCGTTCGACGCCTGGCTGGTGCTGCTGCGGGACTACGGCACGAAGCCCCTGGAGGACGTGCTGACGTACGCCATCGGCTATGCCGAGGGCGGGCACCCGGCCGTCGAACGGGTCGGTGAGACGGTGGAGTCCGTACGGGATCTCTTCGAACGGGAGTGGACCACCTCCGCCGAGCTGTACCTGCCCGGCGGCCGCGCCCCCGCCCCCGGCGCGCTGCTGAAGAACCCCGCGCTGGCCCGTACGTGGCGGCGGCTGCTGGCCGAGGCGCGTGCGGCCGGGGCGGACCGGGACGCGCAGCTGGAGGCGGCCCGCAGGGCCTGGCGTGAGGGCTTCGTGGCGGAGGCGCTCGTACGGGCGGCCGCGCGGCCGACCATGGACAGCAGCGGTGAGCGCCACAGCGGCACCCTCAGCGGCGACGATCTCGCCGGCTGGGAGGCGACGTACGAGGACCCCGTGACGCTGCCCTGGTGGCACGGCTGGACGGTGTGCAAGGCGGGGGCGTGGTCGCAAGGGCCGAGTCTGCTGCAGCAGTTGGCCCTGCTGCCCGGCGACCCGGACGACTGGGAGCAGGAGACCGCCGGTCCAGCCGCGAACGGCGCCCGCGGCGCCCACGGCAGCCCGACCGCCGAGCAGGCGCACCGCCTGATCGAGGGGACGAAGCTGGCGATGGCGGACCGCGAGGCGTGGTACGGCGACGCGGCGGGGGCGGCGACCGTGCCGTTGGACGGGCTGCTGTCGCGGCCGTACGCCGCCGCGCGCCGGGCGCTGATCGGGGAGTCCGCGTCGTACGAGCTGCGTCCCGGCCACCCCGGCGGCCGTACGCCGCGACTGCCCCGGCACGCGCGGGCCGTGGCCTCGGCCGGTGCGGCCGCGCCCGCGCACCGGCCCGTCGGCGCGGGCACGGGCGAGCCGACCGCAGGCACAGGCACAGGCACAGGCACGGGCGAGCCGACCGTCGGCGCGGACGGCCTGACCCGCGGCGACACCTGCCACGTGGACGTCGTCGACCGCTGGGGCAACATGGTCAGCGCCACCCCCAGCGGCGGCTGGCTCCAGTCCAACCCCGTGATCCCCGAGCTGGGGTTCCCGCTCGGCACGCGGCTGCAGATGGCCTGGCTCGAGCCCGGACTGCCCAACTCGCTGACCCCCGGCCGCCGCCCCCGCACCACGCTGTCGCCGTCGCTGGCGCTGCGGGACGGGGTGCCGGTGATGGCGTTCGGTACGCCCGGCGGCGACCAGCAGGACCAGTGGCAGCTGCACTTCCTGGTCGGTCTGGCCCGCCGCGCGGCCGTACGCGGCGGCCCGGACCTGCAGGGCGCCATCGATGCGCCCAACTGGCATACGGAGAGCTTCCCCGGCTCGTTCTACCCGCGCACGATGCGCCCCGGCAGCGTCACCGTCGAGTCCCGGATCGGCGAGGACGTCATCGCCGGACTGCGCCGCCGCGGGCACCAGGTGACCGTCGGGCCGCCCTGGTCGGAGGGGCGGCTGTGCGCGGTCGCGCGGGACCCGGAGACGGGGGTGCTGAGCGGGGCGGCCAACCCGCGCGGCGCGCAGGGGTACGCGGTCGGCCGCTGACCGCTGATCCGCCGGGCGCCGCCCGCCGGCGCCCGCGCCGAACCCCCCTCCCCACCCTGCCCCCGTCTGCTTCAATCGAGGGGACGCTGCGTCGTAAGCCTCCCGCCGAACTCGGCCGACTCATCGACGTCCACCGGCCGTTGCAGCCCGTGCTCGGCTGGGGGCTGGTCATCCTCGTCGCGCTCGTGCTCACGCCGTTCGCGACCAGCGGCGACGTGGCGCCCCTCCCGGTCCACGCCGTCGTCTTCGTGCTCCTCGTCTACGGCGAGGCCCTCGTCTTCGCGCCGTCGCTGCTGCTCGAGCACCGGCTGTACGAGCACGGGCTGGTGCTGCGCACGATGATGATCGGCACCCCCATCCACGTCATCCCGCACCACACGGTGCAGCCGGCCCTGCTCCACACCCGGCCGGGGCAGAGCGGTTCGGAGCTCGGCAGCGAGGAGAAGCCCGCGCGCCGCAAGTGCATCGCCGGCCGCCCCCACGTACGGCTGCACGGCCTCGGGACGCACCACGCCCGCATGCTCGGCAAGGGCAAGCTGGCCTGGGACGAGGCGGGGCAGCAGGGCTCGGGGCGGCTGCCCGGCGGGCAGCGGTCGTACAGCGGCCACGAGAGCTGGGAGATCGACTACCGCGACGCGGGGCAGCAGCTGAAGCTGATCACCCGCACCGTGCCGGCCAGCCACCGAGTGTGGCCGTACCACAAGGCGGACGACTGGCGGCGGCCTCCGACCGGCCACGCCTGACAACCCGGTGCCCCGCGCCCGCCGGGCCCCGCGCCGCCTGGGCTCCACCCGTACGACGCCGGGCCGCCACCCGTACGACAGGTCCACTGTCGGACGGTCGTGCTTCCATGGAGGGCATGATCGATGATGCGCTGGTCGCCGGCGCCGAGGAAGCCGTACGCAAGGCCGTGGCCGAGGAGGTCATGCCGCGCTGGCGGCAGCTGGCCGCGCACGAGGTGGTCGAGAAGAACGGGCCGCACGACCTGGTCACCGTCGCCGACCGGCTGGCCGAGGAGCATCTGACGCGCTCGCTGACCGAGCTGCTGCCCGGCTCGGTGGTGGTCGGCGAGGAGGCCGTGCACGCGGACCCCGCAGGGTACGAGGCGCTGCGCGGTCCCGCCCCGGTGTGGATCGTGGACCCGGTGGACGGCACCCGCCAGTTCGTCCGCGGCGAGGGCGGCTTCTGCACGCTGGTGGCGCTGGCCCGGCACGGCGAGTTGCTGGCGTCCTGGACGTACGCGCCCGTGCAGGAGCTGATGGCCGTCGCCCGGCACCGCGGCGGCGCGCTGCTGAACGGGGACGTGCTGCGCGCCGGGTCGCCCGAGCCCGGCAAGATCCTCGAAGTCGCCACCTCACACCCGGACTTCACGACCGACGCGCAGAAGCAGGCCCTGCTGGGCCTGTGGACGCCGGAGGCGGCGCCGCGCCCGTGCGGCTCGGCCGGGCTGGAGTATCTGAACGTGGCGCGGGGCGCCGTCGACGCGGTCGCCTTCTCCTGGGAGAACGCCTGGGACCACGCCGCCGGACTGCTGCTGGTGGCCGAGGCGGGCGGCGCGAGCAGCACGATCGCGGGCGAGCCGTTCCGGCTGGCGGGCGGGAACGCGCTGCCGTTCACCGCGGCGCGGGACGCCGAAACCGTGCGGCGTATCCTGAGCCTCCTTCAGCGGGGAAGCTGAGTTCGCACGGCGAGGGGAGAGCCGAGAGTGCCGTCGATCCGTGACGCGGTGGTGGTGGGAGCCGGGCCCAACGGGCTGACAGCGGCGGTCGAACTCGCCCGCCGCGGCTTCTCGGTGGAGCTCTTCGAGGCGCTCGACACGATCGGGGGAGGGGCGCGTACGGAGGAGCTGACGCTCCCGGGGTTCCGGCACGACCCCTGCTCCGCCGCGCACCCTCTGGGCATCAACTCGCCCGCGTTCCGCGCCATGCCGCTGGACCGCTACGGGCTGGAGTGGCTGCACTCGGAGCTCCCCATGGCGCATCCCTTCCCGGACGGCACCGCCGCGGTGCTGGCCCGTTCGGTGGCGGAGACGGCCAGCTCCCTGGGGCCGCGGGACGCGGGCGCGTACCGGCGGCTGGTCGAGCCGTTCGTGCCGAAGTGGGACCGGCTGTCGGAGGACTTCCTGGGGCTGGGCTCAGCGTTGAACGGCGGGCTGCCGCGCGACCTCGTCGGGCTGGCGCGGTTCGGGCTGACCGGGCTGCAGCCCGCTTCCTGGGTCAGCCGCCGCTTCCGCGACGAGAAGGCACGCGGGCTGTTCGCGGGGCTCGCCGCGCATGTGATCGCGCCGACCAGTACGTTCGCGACCGCGGGGATCAGCCTGGTGTTCGCGCTGGCCGGGCACGCGCGGGGGTGGCCGGTGGCGCGCGGCGGTTCGCAGTCCGTCTCGGACGCGCTGGCCGCGTACCTGCGGGACCTGGGCGGCGTCATCCACACGGGCGTCGAGGTGAAGCGGCTGGACGAACTGCCGCCGGCACGCGCGTACGTCTTCGACACCTCCCCGACCGCGCTCGCCCGCATCGCCGGGCTGGGGCACGCGTACAGCGGATTCCGGTACGGGCCCAGCCTGTTCAAGATCGACTACGCGCTGGACGGGCCCGTTCCGTGGACCTCGGAGGAGGCCCGCCGCGCGACGACGGTGCACGTCGCCCCGACCGCCGGCGTGGTGGACGACGCGATGCGGCGCGCGGTGGCGGGCCGTGACCCGGACCGGCCGTTCCTGATCAGCGTCCAGCCCGGCATCGTGGACCCGACGCGGGCGCCGGAGGGCAAGCAGACGTTCTGGGTGTACGGCCACGTGCCCAACGGCTGGGAGGGCGACGCGACCGACGTCGTCGAGCGTCAGCTGGAGCGCTTCGCACCCGGCTTCCGCGACCTCGTCCTCGCCCGCGCGACGGCCGGACCGCCCCAACTCGCCGCCCGCAACGCGAACTACGTCGGCGGCGACATCGCCTGCGGCGCCGCCTCGGGACTGCAGCTGCTGCTGCGGCCCCGCCTCGCCCGCGTCCCGTACGCGACGGCGCACCCGGCGGTCTACCTCTGCTCGTCGGCCACGCCGCCGGGCCCGGGCGTCCACGGCATGTCGGGCCACCACGCGGCCCGCGCGGTCTGGCGCCGCCTCCGCGCATCGGCGCCGCGCTAGCCGGTGCTGTGGGCGCGGCGGCGGCTTCCGGCCGCCGACGCCGGTCACCGTACGGGTGATGAACCGGCCGTCGTGGAGCCCTCCGTCCGGGGGAAATCCGCGACGGCCCGCGTCACCGCGTGCGTTGCACGCGTCAGGCCGCCTCGCGGCAGTCCGACAGGACCAGTTCGCGGAACGACTGGGGGTCGACGCCCAGGCGTTGGAAGACGGCGCGGGTGAGGCGGTCGTCGGAGCGGAGCAGGGCCAGCACCACGTGTTCCACGCCGATCTGCCGGTCCTTGAGCGCGATCGCCTCCCGCAGCGACAGCTCCAGGGCCTTCTTGGCGCGCGGCGCGAACGGGATGTGACCCTGCTCCGGCGCGCGCGACTCCGTACCGTCCGAGCGGGGGTTACGGCGGCGGCTCAGCGCCGACAGCGGCCACGGCTTCTGCGGTCCGGGCCCGGTCCGCGGTCCGGGCCCGTCCAGGGCACCCGGGCCGAACGTCTCCTCCGTACGGCGCCGGATCTCGTCCAGATCGATGCCGAACGCCTTGAGTGCCTCCGCGTCCTCCGGCCCCAGCGTGTCCGTGTCCTGTGCGACCACGCCCGAGACGGCGGCGCGGCAGGAATCCACCGTCACCCCGAGGCGTACGAGCGTCGCCGCGCCCGGCTCCTCGGGCCGGCGCAGCACAGCGAGCAGCAGGTGCTCTGTGCCCACCCGGGCGTGGTGGAGTGTGCGCGCCTCTTCCTGGGCGGAAATCACCGTCTGACGTGCCTGCTTGCTGAATCGCTCGAACATCCCGCTTACCTCCTGGAGTGCTTCTTGTGCACGGCCTGCCTGCTGACTCCGAGCGCGGCCCCGATCTCCTCCCAGGACCAGCCCTGCCTTCGCGCGCTCTCGACCTGCAGCGCCTCCAGCCGTTCGACGAGGCGCCGCAGTGCTGCGACGGCGCGCAGGCCGACGTGCGGGTCCCGGTCGGCGGCGGCCTGGGCGGCGGTGAGCGCGTCACCCGCGTCGTCGCCGCCGGTCGCGCCGCGTGCGTGGGCGTCGGGGGCGTTGGGGGCGTTCCTCGCGTCCGGTAGATCCCGTTCGTCCGTCTGTCCGGTCATGGTGTCAACTTAGGATGACAGACGGCTCGCGTCAACCCTGATTGACATGCTGGTGGCCGAAGCCCGCGGCGGATAGGGTCTGGGCGGCGCGACTGCCTGTTCGACAGCAAGGGACGACTCAATGGCTCACTCTGGGCGCGTGCTGATCGCCGCGGACAAGTTCAAGGGATCGCTGACGGCCGTGGAGGTCGCCGAGCACGTCACCGCCGGCCTGCGCCGGGCGCGTCCGGACCTCGAGATCGAGGCGCTGCCGGTGGCCGACGGCGGCGACGGGACGGTTGCCGCGGCGGTAGCGGGCGGGTTCGAGCGGCGTGAAGTGGACGTGACCGGTCCGCTCGGCGCCTCCGTGACGGCGGCGTACGCGCTGCGCGGGGACACCGCCGTGGTCGAGATGGCCGAGGCATCCGGGCTCCAGCTGATGCCGCCGGGCGTTTTCGCGCCACTGACCGCGACGACTTACGGCACCGGCGAGGTGCTGCTCGCGGCGATCGAGGCGGGCGCGCGTACGGTCGTCCTCGGCGTCGGAGGCTCCGCCACGACCGACGGCGGCGCGGGGATGCTGCAGGCGCTCGGCGCGGAGTTCCTCGACGAGGACGGCGACCCGGTGGCGCACGGCGGCGGCCCTCTGCGGGACATGGTGAGCGCCGATCTCACGGGCCTGGACAGCCGGTTGAAGGACGTCGAGATCGTCCTCGCCAGCGACGTCGACAACCCGTTGACGGGCCCGAAGGGCGCGCCCGCGGTCTACGGCCCGCAGAAAGGTGCCAGCGAGGAGGACGTGGCCGTACTGGACGCAGGACTCGCCCGCTTCGCGGAGGTGCTCGCCGAGGCGGTCGGCCCCGAGGCCGCCGAGGCGGCGGACTCGCCCGGCGCGGGAGCGGCGGGCGGCATCGGGTACGGCGCGCTGGTCGGACTCGGCGCGGCCTTCCGGCCCGGCATCGAGGTGCTGCTCGACGTGCTGGGCTTCGCGCCCGCGCTGGAACGGGCGGACGTGGTCATCACGGGCGAGGGCTCACTCGACGAGCAGACCCTGCACGGGAAGGCCCCGGCCGGGGTGGCCGCGGCGGCCCGCAAGGCCGGGAAGCCGGTGCTCGCGGTGTGCGGGCGGATCACGATCAACAAGTCGGCGCTGAAGGGTGCCGGGATCGAGGCGGCGTACCCGCTGACGTCCGTCGAGCGCGATCCGGCGAAGTGCATGGCGGAGGCCGGACCGCTGCTGGAGCGGGTCGCGGAGCGGTTGGCGGAGGACCGGCTCTCGAAGTGACGGGTCCGGTCTGTGGCCGGTGCGCGTCAGCGTGCGCGTCCTCAATCGCCGGACGGGCTTGATTTGGTGCGCGTCCGCGCCCACCCGTGCTGCTTGTCGCGGGCCGAGGGCCGTCCTCAATCGCCGGACGGGCTTGATCTGGTGCGGTCCGTCCTCCCTCTGTCGCTTGTTGTGGGCCGTCGAGCAGCCACACCCCAAGCCCGTCCGGCGATTGAGGACGCCTGAAGGTGCGCCCCCGCGGCGCCGCACGCGGAAGGGGGCCCGGGCGAAAGCCCGGGCCCCCTTCCGTCGTCGTACAGGGGCGTCAGCCCTGGGCCGCCGCGCGGGCCTCGCGGCGGTGGTCGCGGAACGCGTTCACCCTGCGGGCCGTCGCGAACAGCGGGATCACCGCACCCAGTACCACCTGCAGCGCGCACCCCGTCTGGAGCACCAGTTCGCCGCCGGGGGCGTCGAACGCCCACGCCGCCAGCAGCCCCATGCTGAGCACGATCCAGCTGAGCATCGCGATCGCGAGCCGCCCGCGCGGCTTCGGGTACTCGACGCGGCTCACCATCAGCCAGGCCACTCCGATGATGGCCAGCAGCGTCGGGAAGAACGGCAGCTCCAGCAGCACGATGGAGACGACCGTCAGCGCCCCGAACGGGCTGGGCATCCCCTGGAAGATGCCGTCTCTCAGGGTGACGCACGAGAACCGTGCGAGTCTCAGGACCACGGCCAGCAGCACCACCACCGCGGCGACCACCGAGACCCGCTGGTGGGCGTCGCTGGCGACCATGCCCCAGACCGCGACGAAGTACGCGGGGGCCAGGCCGAAGCTGATCAGGTCGGAGAGGTTGTCGAGCTCGGCGCCCATCGCCGAGCTGCGCAGCTTGCGCGCGACGAGGCCGTCGAACAGGTCGAAGACCGACGCGAGGAGCATGAGGATGACGGCCGTGGCGGCGCTGTGCCGGGCCATGCCGCCGTCCTCGTTGCCGGCGAGGTGCGGGATGAGGACGCCGGTGGTCGTGAAGTACACCGCCAGGAAGCCGCACGTGGCGTTGCCCAGCGTGAGCGTGTCCGCTATCGAGAGCCGCATGGACAGCGGCATCTCGTCCTCGTCCTCGTCCGGGACCCAGCCCGCCTGCGTGTCGGGATCAATCACGGTCAAGGCGCGTCACCCCCGCGGTTGTGGTCTGGCCGACCTCGACGGCGGCCTCGACCCCCTGCGGGAGGTAGACGTCGACGCGTGAGCCGAAGCGGATCAGGCCGATGCGCTCCCCCTGCTCGAGCTTCGCGCCCTGGGCGACGTACGGAACGATCCGGCGCGCGACGGTGCCGGCGATCTGGACCAGCTCGATGTCGCCGAGCTCGGTGTCGAAGTGCCAGATGACGCGCTCGTTGTGCTCGCTCTCCTTGTTGAACGCCGGCACGAAGCCGCCGGGAACGTGCTCCACGGAGGCCACGGTGCCCGCCAGCGGTGCGCGGTTGACGTGGACGTTCAGCGGGCTCATGAAGATCGCGACGCGGGTACGCCCGTCCTGCCACGGCATGATGCTCTGCACCACGCCGTCGGCCGGGGAGATCACGCGGCCCTGGGTGATCTCACGCTCGGGGTCGCGGAAGAACCACAGCATGCCCGCCGCGAGCGCGGTGGCAGGCACGGCGACCGCCGCCGCCCGCCGCGACCGGCGGGACCGGGCGAGGCTGACGGCGGCGGTGGCCACGGTCGGGAGAAGCCACGGCGACGCTCCACGCGCGAGCCGGACGCGACCGCTGGGTGCAGAGGCTCCATCACTGGAAGCAGAAGATGGGCTGTGGGGCATGGAAGACCTTCGTCGCGGTGGGTGCCGCAATAGAGGGGGACGGCGGGTATTCCGGGATGTTATCGGTTACGGGTGGCAACTGGGCAAGCCAGTGGGCCAGTCCGTTGGCCGGTGTCCTGTCCGGGAGTCTGCCCGGAATCCCCGACACCACCCCGAATCGGACACTCACCCCTGGAAGCGGTACTCCTCCAGCAGGCGGCGCCCGACGATCATTTTCTGGATCTCGGCGGTTCCTTCGCCGATCAGCAGCATCGGCGCCTCCCGGTAGAGCCGCTCGATCTCGTACTCCTTGGAGAAACCGTACCCGCCATGGATGCGAAACGCGTCCTCCACGACCTCCTTGCAGTACTCGGAGGCGAGATATTTCGCCATCCCGGCCTCCAGGTCGTTGCGTTGGCCCGAGTCCTTCTTGCGGGCGGCGCCCACCATCAGGGCGTGGGCGGCCTCGACCTTGGTCGCCATCTCGGCCAGCTTGAACTGGATGGCCTGGTGCTCCGCGATCGCCTTGCCGAACGTGTGCCGCTGCTGCGCGTACGCGATGCCCAGCTCGAACGCACGCTGGGCGACGCCGCAGCCACGCGCGGCCACGTTCACGCGGCCGACCTCGACGCCGTCCATCATCTGGTAGAAGCCGCGGCCGGTGCTCCCGCCGAGCACGCGGTCCTGCGGTACGCGCAGCCCGTCCATGATCAGCTCGGTGGTGTCGACGCCCTTGTAGCCCATCTTGTCGATCTTGCCGGGGATCGTCAGGCCCGGTTTGACCTCGCCGAACCCCGGCTGCTTCTCGACCAGGAACGTCGTCATCGACTTGTGCGGAGCCGTCCCCTCCGGATGCCCCTCGTCGGTCCGGCAGAGCACCGCGACCAGCGACGCGGAGCCGCCGTTCGTGAGCCACATCTTCTGGCCGTCCAGGACGTACTCGTCGCCGTCCCGTACGCCCTTGGAGGTGATCGCGGACACGTCGGAGCCCAGGCCCGGCTCGGACATGGAGAAGGCGCCGCGTATGTCGCCCGCCGCCATCCGGGGCAGGAAGTGGTCCTTCTGCTCCTGGGTGCCGTGCTGCTTGAGCATGTACGCCACGATGAAGTGCGTGTTGATGATGCCCGACACGCTCATCCAGCCGCGGGCGATCTCCTCCACGCACAGCGCGTACGTGAGCAGCGACTCGCCGAGCCCGCCGTACTCCTCGGGGATCATCAGGCCGAACAGGCCCAGCTCCTTGAGACCGTCGACGATCTCGCTCGGGTACTCGTCGCGGTGCTCCAGCTCCGTCGCGACCGGCAGGATCTCCTTGTCGACGAAGCTGCGGACGGTGGCGACGATCTCCTGCTGGATCTCCGTCAGACCCTCGGTCTGTGCGAGCCGTCCCATCACCGCTCTCCCTTCGGGGATTCCCTGAGCTCCGGGCGGCCCGGCTGCTCTCCGCCGCGTTCCTTGACGTACGTGGCGGTGGGCACCATCACCTTGCGCCGGAACACGCAGACGAGGGTGCCGTCCTGGTTGTAGCCCTTCGTCTCCACGTGCACGATCCCGCGGTCGTCCTTGGACCGGGACGGGGTCTTGTCGAGCACCGTCGTCTCGCCGTAGAGGGTGTCGCCGTGGAACGTCGGCGCGACGTGCCGCAGCGACTCGACCTCCAGGTTGGCGATGGCCTTCCCGGAGACGTCCGGCACGGACATGCCGAGCAGCAGGGAGTAGACGTAGTTGCCGACGACCACGTTGCGGCCGAAGTCGGTGGTCTTCTCCGCGTAGTTGGCGTCCATGTGCAGCGGGTGGTGGTTCATCGTGAGCAGGCAGAACAGGTGGTCGTCGTACTCGGTGACGGTCTTCCCCGGCCAGTGCTTGTAGACGTCCCCGACGGCGAACTCTTCGTAGGTGCGGCCGAACTGCATCGCTTACGCCTCCGGGGGCTCGAACGTGGACGTACGGGTCATGCCGGCGGCGCGCCCCTTCCCGGCGATCACGAGCGCCATCTTGCGGCTGGCCTCGTCGATCATCTCGTCGCCGATCATCGCGGAGCCCTTCTTGCCGCCCGCCTCGGAGGTGAAGTACTCGTACGCGTCGAGGATCAGCTCGGCGTGGTCGTAGTCCTCCTGGGACGGCGAGAAGATCTCGTTCGACGCCTCCACCTGGCCCGGGTGCAGCACCCACTTGCCGTCGAAGCCGAGCGCGGCGGCACGCTGTGCCACCTCGCGGTAGCCGTCCACGTTGCGGATCTGGAGGTACGGGCCGTCGATCGCCTGGAGGTCGTGGGCGCGGGCGGCCATCAGGATGCGCATCAGGATGTAGTGGTAGGCGTCGGCCGGGTAGCCGGGCGGCTGCTCGCCGACGACGAGGGACTTCATGTTGATGGACGCCATGAAGTCCGCGGGCCCGAAGATGATCGTCTCCAGGCGCGGCGAGGCGGCGGCGATCCCGTCCACGTTGATCAGGCCCTTGGCGTTCTCGATCTGCGCCTCGATGCCGATGCGGCCCACGTCCAGCCCGACCGTCTTCTCGATCTGGGTGAGCAGCATGTCGAGGGCGTGCACCTGCTGCGCGTCCTGGACCTTCGGCAGCATGATGCAGTCGAGGTTGGCGCCGGCGCCCTCCACGACCGTGATCACATCGCGGTACGTCCAGTGCGTCGTCCAGTCGTTGACGCGTACGACGCGGGTCTTGCCGGTCCAGTCGCCCTCGTTGAGCGACTTCACGATGGTGTGCCGCGCGCCCTCCTTGGCGAGCGGCGCGCACGCGTCCTCCAGGTCGAGGAACACCTGGTCCGCCGGGAGGCCCTGGGCCTTCTCCAGGAAGCGGGGGTTGCTGCCGGGCACGGCCAGGCAGGAACGCCGCGGGCGGAGCCGGTTCACGCCCGCCGGGGCGGCCGGGGACTCCGTGGCGTCCGACGGGGAAGAGCCGGTCATGCGGGGACCTCCAGTGGGTCGAGCTTGTTCGCGGTGCGGATCTCGTTGACGATACGGCCGATGATCTCCGTGATGCCGAAGTCCTTCGGCGTGAACACGGCCGCCACCCCGGCCGTACGCAGTGCCTCGGCGTCGGCGGACGGGATGATCCCGCCGACGATCACGGGGATTGGGGTATCTCCCGGGCCGCTAGGCCCAGGGGACGCTTCGGCGCCCGCCGCCCGGAGCCGTTCCAGCACGTCGGGGACGAGCTGGGCGTGCGAGCCGGAGAGGATGGACAGGCCGACGCAGTGCACGTCCTCCGCGACGGCCGCGGAGACGATCTGCTCCGGGGTGAGCCGGATGCCCTGGTAGACGACCTCGAAGCCGGCGTCGCGGGCGCGTACGGCGATCTGCTCGGCGCCGTTGCTGTGCCCGTCCAGGCCGGGCTTGCCCACCAGCAGCCGCAGCCGGCCGCCGGTCCCCAGGCCGAGTTCGGCGGCGGTGCGTTCGACGTCGGCGCGCACCCTCGCGAGGTCCGAGCCGTGCTCCGGGGCGACCGCCACCGGCGCGCTGCTCACCCCCGTCGGCGCGCGGAACTCGCCGAACACCTCGCGCAGCGCCTCCGCCCACTCGCCGGTCGTGACGCCCGCGCGGGCGCACTCGAGCGTGGCCTCCATCAGGTTGGCGTCGCCGCCCGCGGCCTCCTTGAGCAGCCGCAGCGCCTCGGCGGCCGGCGGGTCGGCGTGCGGCGTGTCCGCTCCGGCGTGCGGTGCGTCGCGTGCCGTACGCCAGTCCCGTACGGCCTGCGCGACGCTCGCCTCGTTGGCCGGGTCGACGGTCATGATGGCCGTGTCGAGGTCGGCGGTCAGCGGGCTCGGCTCGGTGCCCTCATAGCAGTTGACGCCGACGATCTTCTGCTCGCCGGACTCGATGCGCGCCCGGCGCTCCGCGTGCGACGCGACGAGCTGCGACTTGAGGTAGCCGGACTCGACCGCGGCCATCGCGCCGCCCAGCCGCTCGATGTGCTCGATCTCCGCCAGCGCCTCGGCGGTCAGTGAGGCCACCTTCTCCTCGACGACGTGCGAGCCGGCGAAGAGGTCGTCGTACTCCAGCAGGTCGCTCTCGTGCGCCAGCACCTGCTGGACCCGGAGCGACCACTGCTGGTCCCAGGGCCGGGGGAGGCCCAGCGCCTCGTTCCAGGCGGGGAGTTGTACGGCGCGGGCGCGCGCGTCCTTGGACAGCGTGACGGCGAGCATCTCCAGCACGATCCGCTGGACGTTGTTCTCCGGCTGCGCCTCCGTCAGGCCCAGGGAGTTGACCTGGACGCCGTAGCGGAAGCGGCGCTGCCGCGGGTCCCCGATGCCGTACCGCTCGCGTGTCACCTGGTCCCAGATGCGGCCGAAGGCGCGCATCTTGCACATCTCCTCGACGAAGCGGACGCCCGCGTTCACGAAGAACGAGATGCGGCCCACCACGTCGCCCTTGCGGTCCTCGGGGACCTGTCCGGACGCGAACACCGAGTCGAGGACGGCGATGGCCGTGGACATCGCGTACGCGATCTCCTGGACGGGCGTGGCGCCCGCCTCCTGGAGGTGGTAGCTGCAGATGTTGATCGGGTTCCACTTGGGGATGCGGTTGACCGTGTACGCGATCATGTCCGTGGTCAGCCGCAGGCTCGGACCGGGCGGGAACACGTGCGTGCCGCGCGACAGGTACTCCTTGACGATGTCGTTCTGCGTCGTCCCCTGGAGCGCCGCCACGTCCGCACCCTGCTCCTCCGCGACGACCTGGTAGAGCGCCAGCAGCCACATGGCGGTGGCGTTGATCGTCATCGAGGTGTTCGTCCTGTCCAGCGGGATGTCCTGGAACAGCCGCCGCATGTCCCCGACATGGGACACCGGGACCCCGACCCGGCCGACCTCGCCGCGGGCGAGGACGTGGTCGGGGTCGTAGCCGGTCTGGGTCGGCAGGTCGAAGGCCACGGACAGGCCGGTCTGGCCCTTGGCGAGATTGCGCCGGTACAGCTCGTTGGACGCCTCGGCGGTGGAGTGCCCGGCGTACGTCCGCATCAGCCACGGACGATCTCGCTTTTTGTGCTCGCCCGGCATGGTCACACGCTCCGGCTGTGCTTGTTGTTCCGCTCCGGCAAGTCGTCGCGGAAGCGTGCGAGCGCGTCGGCGTGCTTCGCGCGCAGCTCCGGGTCGCGTACGCCCAGGCCCTCCTCGGGAGCCAGCGCGAGCACGCCGACCTTGCCCTGGTGGAGGTTGCGGTGCACGTCGTACGCCGCCTGGCCGGTGTCCTCCAGCCGGTACGTCTTGGAGAGCGTCGGATGGATCTTGCCCTTGGCGATCAGGCGGTTGGCCTCCCACGCCTCGCGGTAGTTGGCGAAGTGCGAGCCGACGATCCGCTTCAGCGACATCCACAGGTAGCGGTTGTCGTACTCGTGGCTGTAGCCCGAGGTGGACGCGCAGGTCACGATCGTGCCGCCCTTCCGCGTCACGTACACGCTCGCGCCGAACGTCTCGCGGCCGGGGTGCTCGAAGACGATGTCCACGTCCTCGCCGCCGGTCAGCTCGCGGATGTCCTTGCCGAAGCGCTTCCACTCCTTGGGGTCCTGGTTGTGCTCGTCCTTCCAGAACCGGTAGTCGCGCGCGCTGCGGTCGATGATCGCCTCGGCGCCCATCCGCCGGCAGATCTCCGCCTTCTGCTCGCTGGAGACCACGCAGATCGGGTTGGCGCCGCCCGCGAGCGCGAACTGCGTGGCGTACGAGCCGAGTCCGCCGCTCGCGCCCCAGATCAGCACGTTGTCGCCCTGCTTCATGCCCGCGCCGTTGCGCGAGACCAGCTGCCGGTACGCGGTGGAGTTCACCAGGCCCGGCGACGCGGCCTCCTCCCAGGAGAGATGGCCCGGCTTGGGCATCAGCTGGTTGGCCTTGACGAGGGCGATCTCGGCGAGGCCGCCGAAGTTCGTCTCGAAGCCCCAGATGCGCTGCTCGGGGTCGAGCATCGTGTCGTTGTGCCCGTCGGAGCTCTCCAGCTCGACCGACAGGCAGTGCGCGACCACCTCGTCGCCGGGCTTCCAGGAGTTGACGCCCGCGCCCGTACGGAGCACGACGCCTGCCAGGTCGGAGCCGATCACGTGGTACGGCAGGTCGTGCCGCTTGGCGAGCGGCGACAGCCGCCCGTAGCGCTCGAGGAAGCCGAAGGTGGACATCGGCTCGAAGATCGAGGTCCACACGGAGTTGTAGTTGACCGAGGAGGCCATGACGGCCACCAGCGCTTCGCCGGGGCCGAGTTCGGGCACCGGGACCTCGTCCAGGTGCAGCGACTTGCGCGGGTCCTTCTCCCTGCTGGACTGTCCGTCGAACATCTCGGTTTCGTCCTTGTGCACGGTCACCGCGCGGTACGACTCCGGGAGGTCCAGCTGGGCGAACTCTTCCGCTGGTGTGTCTGACGCCAGGATCGCGTCGAGGATCTTGTTCACGGTAATGCCTCCGGCGAAGCGCATGGGGGAGAACGCTGAGGGACGTCGGTTGTGAGGCAGTGCCGTCGGCTGGCTGTATCTGACCGGTTCTAGCTGTCTGACTCTGGTGCGCGCCGGTGGGCGCGCGGAGTGCCTGTGACGCAGGCGTCCGGACACGCACGGGGTGTCGCCGTGGGGACAGCGCCCGGACTGACACTCACCGTATGACACCCAGTGCCAGTTGACAAGACACTGCGTGCCATTGATTTTGGCCGTACGTATCGGCTGAGCCAGCAGGGCATTCCTCCCCCTGGGTCTGGCGGCCCGGGAGGTGTCCCCGGGACCCTCGCCGTCGCGGTTGCGCGCCGCGGCGGCGGGAAAAACTGAGGCTTACCGCCTCCGCAGGGCTTCCTCGATCGAGCTCATGATGTCCTCCAGCGGCGCGTCCGTACGGGCCACCGTGACCAGCACCTCGTCCTGCCGCTCCGTCTGCGCCGCGAGCGAACGGCCCCCGCCCTCCGTACGGTTGGCGCCGAAGCCGGTGCCGAAGGTCTTCCGTACGATCGCGAACGCGTGGTCCAGCTGCGCCTCCACGTCGCCCACCGCGCCGCCGCGCAGCCAGCGCCGCAGCACGTGGTTGTGCGCCGTGACGACCGCGGACGCGGCGACCTCCGCGAGCAGCGGCTCGTCGAAGTCGCTGACGCCGTCGCCGTGTGCGGCCTCGTCGAAGTGGCCCAGCAGATAGCGCGTGAACAGCCGCTCGTAGCGGGCGACGGAGGCGATCTCGCGCTCGCGGAGCGCGGGCACCTCGCGGGTCAGCTTGTACCGCTCGACGCTGCCCTTCGGCGAGGACGCGTACATCCGCATGACCTCTTTGATGCCGCGGCACACGGTGTCCAGCGGGTGTTCGTGCGCGGGCGCGGCCTCCAGCACGGCCTGCACGCGTACGAGGGTCTCGTCGTGGTCCGGGAAGATCGCCTCTTCCTTGGAGCGGAAGTGCCGGAAGAACGTACGGCGGGCGACTCCGGCCCTGGCGGCGATCTCGTCGACGGTCGTCCCCTCGTACCCCTTCGTCGCGAACAGCTCCATGGCCGCCGCCGCGAGGTCCCGGCGGAGCTTCAGCCGCTGGGACGTCGCGGCAGGGGTACGGGAAGGCTTCACGGTCTCCGGCATGTGGTGCACGTTACACGGTGTGACCTGCCCGGGAGGCGGGCCGTTGGCCGACGGACGCAGCAGCCCGCCCCAGCTCTCGCCGTGGGTGCCCGGACCGTGCCACGGCCCGGGCCAGGACCCGGTCACCGCCGTGCGTACTCGCGGAATCCACGTCCCGTCTTGCGCCCGAGGCAGCCCGCGGCAACCAGGTGCTCGAGCAGCGGCGCCGGGGCCAGACCCGGGTCGCGGAACTCGGTGTGCAGCACCTGCTCGATGGCCAGCGAGACGTCCAGGCCGACGACGTCGAGGAGTTCGAAGGGGCCCATCGGGTAGCCGCCGCCGAGCTTCATCGCGGTGTCGATCTCGTCCAGCGAGGCGTAGTGCTCCTGGACCATCTTGACCGCGTTGTTGAGGTACGGGAACAGCAGCGCGTTCACGATGAAGCCCGCCCGGTCACCGCAGTCCACCGGGTGCTTGCGGAGCGTGCCGCAGACCTCTCGTACGGTGGCGTGCGCGTCGTCGGCCGTGAGCACCGTACGGACCACCTCGACGAGCTTCATCGCGGGCGCCGGGTTGAAGAAGTGCATGCCGACGACGTCCCGCGGCCGCGACGTGGCGCGTGCGCACGCGACCACCGGCAGCGACGAGGTGGTCGTGGCGAGCACCGCGCCGTCCCGGCAGACCTCGTCCAGCGCCGCGAACAGCTCCCGCTTCACCTCCAGGTCCTCCGCCACCGCCTCCACGGCCAGGTCCACCCCGGCCAGCGCGGTGAGCGCACCGGCCGTGGACAGCCGGGCCAGCGCCGCGTCCCGGTCGTCGGCGCCGAGCCGGCCCTTGGCGACTGCCCGCTCCAGCGACTTGGCCACGCGCGCCTTCGCCGCCTCGGCCTTCTCCGCGCTGCGCGCGGCCAGCACGACCGGGTAGCCCGCCTTGGCGAAGACCTCCGCGATGCCGGCGGCCATCGTGCCGGAGCCGACGACGCCGACGGAGTCGACCGTACGCGCGGCCGCCCTCCGCCCGGCCGGGTCCGGCGTCTCCGCGTCGGCGACGGTCTCGGCGCTGCCGGGGGCGGCGTACGTGTAGAAACCCCGGCCGGACTTACGGCCGTTCAGGCCCGCGTCGCTGAGCTGCCGCAGGACGGGGGCGGGGGCGTGCAGGCGGTCGTGCGACGCCGCGTACATCGCGTCCAGCACGGTGCGCGCCGTGTCGATGCCGATCAGGTCGAGCAGCGCCAGCGGCCCCATCGGCAGGCCGCAGCCCAGCCGCATCGCCGCGTCGATGTCCTCGCGGGTGGCGTACCGGGACTCGTACATCGCGGCGGCCTGGTTGAGGTAGCCGAACAGCAGCCCGTCGGCCACGAATCCGGGCCGGTCGCCGACCGCGATCGGGTCCTTGCCGAGCTCGCGGGCGAGCCGGGTCACGGCCGCGACCGCCTCCGGCGACGTCAGCACCGAGGAGACCACCTCGACCAGCTTCATGGCCGGGGCGGGGTTGAAGAAGTGCAGGCCCAGGACGCGTTCGGGCCGGTCCGAGTCGGCGGCGAGCCGGGTCACGGACAGCGCGTTGGTGCCGGTGGCGAGGATGGTGTCCGGCTTGACCACCTGGTCGAGGGCGGCGAACACCTGGCACTTGGTGTCGTAGTCCTCCGGCACGACCTCGATCACCAGGTCTGCCTCGGCGGCAGCCTGGAGGTCGGGGAACGTACGGAACCGGGCCAGCACGTCGCGGCGTTCCGCCTCGGTGATCCGCTCGCGGCGCACGGCGCGCGCGGTGGACGACTCCAGCGCGGCCACGGCCTGGCGCGCGGCCTCCGGGTCGTGGTCGATCCCGATCACCTCGCGGCCGGCGCGGGCGAGCACGTCGGCGATGCCGGTGCCCATCGTGCCCAGGCCGACGACGGCGACGGTGGCGAGCGCGGGAGGAGCGTCCTGGGCGCCGGCGCCGGCGCCGGGGGCGTCCGGGGCTTCGGGGGAGAGGGCGGTGAGGGAGGGACTGTCCATCACGGGACTCCAGAGGGTTGTGACACAGGCCCCGTACGGCGGGGCGTGGCAGTTGAGGCGTGCCGCGCGTGCACACGCGCAGGGCAACGGAGTTGCGGGAAACCGGCCTGCGGCCCTGTCCCGGGGCCGCGGCCGCAGCTTGAGGTCGCCAGACCGACTGCACTCTCGGCGGCTGCGTCACCAGGCCGCCTGAGCGGGGGTACCGCTCTGATGAGCAGGCTAACCGGTGGGTAACAAGAACGCCAGGGGTGCGCCGGTGTGAGCTGCGCCGCGTTCGGGGTCCCCGTGGGCACCCGTACGGCGCCGCGCGCACCGCCGCGCGCACGGCCGTACCGCGGCGGCGAAACCGTACGGGCCGTCAAGGTTCGGCGGGGAGATGTGCGGGCACGGCGTTGCGTGCGGGGCGGGACTGTGAAGACCGCGTCCCAGGGCAAGCCCGCTCCGCAATTGCCCGGAACAGGGCTTACCGCTGCTCTGGACGCCGCTTCGATCTGCGGTTCAATTGAAAAGTGAAGGGGGTCTCATGGCGAGCGGTGGACGGACCCGGCAGCAAGACGGAAGTGAATTCGCGGCGCTCCTGCGGCGGGTACGCGCCGAGGCGGCGAGCCCGGAAGCGTCGGCCGACTGCGCGGAGCTGGTCGCCCTCGCGCGGGACGGCGGCCCGGAGTCGCGGGATGCGCTGGCAGACGTACTGGCGGAGACCGAACGGCCGCTGTGGGCGCGGGAGGTGGCCTCGTTCGCCCTGGGGTGCGCGGGAGACCGCCGCGCCTTCGAGACCCTGATCTTCCTCCTGAACTACCGCGATCCCGTGCGCGGCGCCACCGCCGCGCACGCGCTCGTACGGCTCGGAGACCCGCGTACGGCCCGCGCCGCGGCGGCACTTGCCACCAACGAGTTGCGGACAGCATATGCCCTGCATCCCGTACGGCTGCTGGTCGCGCTGCGCGCGCCCGAGTCCGTACCGACACTGGTCGGTGTACTCTCCCGGCTGCTCGAGCGGCCCGTACCGCACTGGCCCGTCGCGCTCGCGTGCGTCGAGGGCCTGGGCCGCATCGGCGACGCCCGCGCCCGCCCCGTCCTCCAGGAGGCCGCCCACCACCACCGCCTCCGCGCGGCCGCGCACGCGGCGCTCGCGCGGGCGGGGGGTTAGCGGCTGCCGCCGGAGTCCTCCATGCCGCCGTCCGTCGAGTCGGCGTGGACGGGGCTCGGGTGCTGCCGCTGTGCCGCGTCCCCGATGCCGGCTTCGGCGATCATCTGGACGAGGGTGTCGACAAGTTCGTCGGCGCCCGCGCCCAGCCCCTCCGGTGCCAGATGGCCGCTGACCTCCATGTCCGCGATGCCGTGGGCGCTGCTGAGCAGCAGGGCGCCGTAGTGCCGTGCGTTCCGCTCGCCCACGAGGCCGGCGACGATCGCCAGGAACTCGCCGTGGAAGCGCCCAGCCGCGCGTACGCGGTCCGCGGCCGGGTCGTCCGCCGGTCCGCACAGCTGGCGCCGGACGCGGTCGAGTCCTTCGCCGAGCTCCTCGGGGCGGTGCCCCCGCCGCCTGAACAGCACCTGGTACAGGTGCGGTTGGCTCCGGCCGACGCCGACGAGGGTCTGGAGCGCGCCGCGCAGCCTGCCGGCGGCCGACAGCGCCGGGTCGGCCCGCAGGGCGTGGACCTGGTCGCCGATCCGCTGCCAGCCCTCGGTCGCGACGACGGTCAGCAGGCTGTCCTTGCCCGTGAAGTGCCGGTACGGCGCGCCCCGGCTTACGCCCGCCCGCGCGCCCACCTCGCGCAGGGTGACGGCTTCGGGGCCGCCGAGGTCGAGGAGTTCGGCGGCCGCGTCGAGCAGCGCGCGGCGGGTGGCGGCGGCGGACTCCGCACGGGTGGACATGGTGCTCAGCATACAGTTGACGCTGTCATCTGAAATGCTACGGTCGTGAGATGACAGCGTCAACTGAAACCCGGAAGCTCGTCGTCGTGACCGGAGCCTCCACCGGCATGGGCGCGTCGGCCGCCCGCGAACTGGCCCGCCGGGGATTCCACGTACTGGCCGGCGTACGGCGCGACCGCGACGCCGACGCCATCCGCGCGCCCGGCGTCGAACCGGTCATCCTCGACATCACCAGCCCCGAGCACGTGGCGGCACTCGCCGCGCGGACGGCCGACGACCCGCGGCCGCTGCACGCGCTCGTGAACAACGCCGGCATCCAGGTCAACGCCCCGGTCGAAACGCTGCCCCTGGCGCAGTGGCGGCACGTGTTCGAGGTCAACCTGTTCGGCCACATCGCCGTCACCCAGGCGCTCCTGCCCGCGCTGCTGCGGAGCACAGGCCGCGTGATCAACATCAGCTCGGTCGGCGGCAAGGTCGCCATGGCCACGTACGGCGCTTACGCCGGCGCGAAGTTCGCCCTGGAGGCGGTGAGCGACTCGCTCCGCCGGGAACTCGCGCCGCTGGGCGTCCAGGTGGTCGTGGTCGAACCCGGCGGCGTCCGTACGGAGATGGCCACCCGCGGGATCGCCACGGCGAACGAACTGGCCGCCGGGATGACCCCGGAGCAGGAAGCGCGCTACGGCGGCCTGGTCGAGGCGAACAACGCGCTGATGGCCACGGGCACCGCCGCGGGCCTGACCGCCGACGCCGCCGCCCGGGTCATCGCGAAGGCCGTGACGGCCCGCAGGCCGCGCACCCGCTACACCGCAGGCCGCGACGCCGCCCTGATCACCCGCATGACCCGGGTGCTGTCCGACCGCACGCTCGACCGCATCCTCGCCGCCAACCTCCGCCGCCACCACCCGAAGGGAGCCCCGGCCCGGCCGCTCAGCCCCGCGTAAGACCGCGGGCGCGCGCAACGCCGGGGGCGCGCGCGGAAGTTGATGTGCGAGGCTGTCGCCAGCCGTTCGCAGGCGAGGATGCCGCGTACGGTCGTCGAGAGGAGCGCAGCGTGGAACGGAAACCCTTCCGTGTCGAGGACATCGACACCAGCAGGCCCCATCCCGCGCGGATCTACGACTACCTGCTCGGCGGCAAGGACCACTACGAGGTCGACCGCCAGGCCGGCGACCAACTGGCCGTCGCGGCCCCCGAAGTGCGGATCGGCGTCCAGGCCAACCGCGCCTTCCTGCGGCGCGCCGTACGGCACGTCGTCGGCACCGGCGTCCGCCAGCTCCTCGACGTCGGCACCGGCCTGCCCACCTCGCCGAACGTGCACGAGTCCGCCCTGGAGGTCGCACCGGACGTACGCGTCGCGTACGTCGACAACGACCCCATCGTGAACGTCCACGCCGGCGCGCTCCTCAGCCACACCGGCTCCACCAGCATCGTCCTCGCCGACCTGCGCGACCCGCAGGCCATCCTGGAACACCCCGACGTACGCGAGGTCATCGACTTCGACGAACCCGTCGCCCTGCTCCTCGTCGCCATCCTCCACTTCCTCACCGACGCCGAGAAGCCCGCCGAGGTCGTCGCCACCCTGCGCGACGCGCTGCCGCCCGGCAGCCACCTCGTCCTCTCGCACGCCACGGGCGACTTCGCCGACCGCAGCAACGCCCAGGCCGTCTACAACGGAGCCACCGCCACCCTGAACCTGCGGGCCCGCGCCGAGGTCGAGCGCTTCTTCGACGGCTTCGACCTGATCGACCCCGGCCTCGCCCAGGTCCCGTTCTGGCGCCCGGACGCCCCACCGCCGCCGCGCTCCGCGGAGATCGGCTTCTACGGAGGCGTGGCGCGCAAGCGCGCCTGACCGGCGCTACTCCTCTGCGGCGTGGAGCATCTCCCGTACCCGCGTGACCTCCCACGGGGCGTCCTCCACGGGCCAGTTCGCGTTCAGCTCCTCAAGCATGGCGCGGTGCTCCTCGATCACCCCGTCCCACATCAGTCCCCATGCCGCGGCGGCTTGAACCTCCGTCTCGGGACAGCGCGTCGCCCGTACGAGTGCCTCCACCGCGTTGGTCCCCGGAGCCTCGTCCAGCAGTTCCACCGCCCTCACGCGGTCCCGCAGCGGCACGTTCCCGTCGCACGCGACATCCCCCAGCGTCTCGACGAGCCGCGGGTCAACCTCCTCCGTCTCCCTGAACACCGCCTCCACCGCGTCGAGAGCTTGCCCGCGAATGAGGTCGCTCGCGGCGGTCCGTACGGTCTCGGCCAGCAGGGACGGCTCATCGGCCGCCGCGACTCCGAGCGCCGACAGCGCCGAGAGGTGATTGGCCTCGGACCCGTAGTCGCGGCTGAGCACGGCCGGTGAGGGAGGCTGCCGCAGCACCTCGCGGATACGGTCCAGTACGAGTGCCCACTCCGCTTCGCGTGCTTCCTCGCCGCCCCGCTGCACGGCGCCGTGGGGACTCCACCAGTGGTCGAGGCCGATGCCCACGGCCGCCGGGTCGTCGCTCTCCAGCAGGATGCGCAGCGCCTGGTGGTACGACGCGTCCACCGTGGGAGCCCGGAGCCTCTTGTGTGCGCGGTACAGCTCCGGATCCGCCAGCCGGTGTCCCTCCCAGTGGACGCTGTGCGGCTTGCCGAAGATCAGCTCGATGGGGTCCTCACCCCAGGGATGCTGAGGAGGCCGGCCGCCCCAGCTCTCGGCGACCTCCTCCAGGACGGCGCGGTGCCGGTCCAGGCCTCCCGTCCGGACCAGGAAATAGGACGTGTGGGCCTGCACCATCGGCTCACCCTCGCGGAGCGCCCGGAGGAGAACGCCGTCCGCGTCCGCGCCGAGGCTGTCGGCGAGGACGCGGATCGCCGTCTCCTTCGTGCCGTAGAAGCCGACGGACGGGTCGACGATCAGGTCACCCAGCGCGGTGACGAGCCTCTCGTCCTTCACCTCCGCCTCGTCGAGCACGCCGTAGGCCATCCAGACGGCCTTGCGGCGCACCGTGTCCGAGTCCGTGCGCGCGAGAACGTCCAGCAGGAGCCCGGCGTCGCCGGACTCGGCGTGCTCGGTCCCGAGCAGGTTCAGCGCGCTCACCTCGGCGGGAGACATCGGACGCCGGAGCACCTCACGAGCGCGGGCCAGCACCTCGGGAAGGTACGCCTCGGCCCGTTCCTCGTCCTCCAGGACGTGACGCAGCCCCTCCCACGACTCGTAGTGGTCGAGCGCGATGCCCACGGCGTACGGGTTCTCGCTGCGGAGCAGGGTGACGAACGCGCGCAGGCATGCGTCGTCGCCGAGCGGGAACCTCAGCTCGTCGTGGGCCTCGCGCAGGACCTGATCGTGCAGCTCGGTGTCCGTCCAGTACGTGCTGTGGAAGCCCTTGATCGCTTCGCGAATGTGCTTGGCCTCCCAACCCGCGTCCTCGGGCCAGGACTTGACGAGCCGGCTGACCCGGTCGCGGTGGGTGCGGAGCCGCAGGGGCGTCGCGAGACAACCGGCCGCGTACACCTGCAGCTCCGGTTCGGACGATTCGGTGAGACGGACGAGGAGGTCCTCGACCTCCGGGAGATCGAGATCGTCGAGGGCGCCCATGGCGGCCTTGCGACCTCGTACGTCGAGGCCCTCGTCCAGGACCATGGCGGTGACCAGCGCCAGCAGCCGCCGGTCCGGTTCCCCGCCCTCGGCGAGGGCGGTACCGGCCGCGAGCAGCGCCGTCTCCCGCTCCCCGGCGTCCGGCGCCCTTTCGAGGGCGTCCGCGATCAAGTCCGCGTCCTCCGCCTCGGCGAGGTGCCACATCACGGTGAGAGCACTCTCGTGGCTGTGGCCGGACGGCGGCTGCCCGAGAAGGTCCCGGGCGGCGAAGAGCACCTCGCCGGCCACGGGGCAGTAGGGGTTGTCCACGCCCCACCTGGTGGTCGCCTGCGCCGACTGGTAGTCGTCCAGAGCCTCGCGTACGACGTCGATGTCGTCGCTCCCCAGCCGCGCGCTGAACTCGCCGAGACCCGACTTCTCGTCGTCGCTCACGCGTCCCCCTTCGTGATCATCCCGTCAGTCTGGAGGAACGGTCCGGGCCATGTCTCCGCATTTACCGCGGAAGCGCGCCTGACGGGCCGCCCGCGGCGAGCCGGGCGGCGTCACGCCCTCCCGGTCAACGGGACGGCCGTGCGGGCGCGTTCGTAGAGGGCCCGCGCGGCGGGGGTCTTCTGGTACGGGCGGATGCGGCCGAGCATGCGGGTGACGCTCTGGTCGCACTGGCCCGACTGGACCTTCGGGTAGATGTCGAGCACCTGGCGCCAGGTGGCGCAGGCCGTCTCCAGGTGCCCGATCTCCAACTGGCGCTCCGCCAGCAGGGAGAGGTAGCGGACGCGGGTGCGGTGGGCCGACGGGTTGCGGTGTTTGTCGGATTCCGCGAGTTCCGTGGTGGAGCCGCGGACGTCACCGAGGGCGTACAGGACCTGGCCCGTGTGGTAGCGCAGCGCCGGGAGGCGGTAGGAGCAGACGAACTTCCTTTCCCGCGACTCGGCCTTGTCCAACGCGGCCTCCGCCACGCGGAGATGGGACAGCGCGCTCGTACGGTCCCCGGTCTGTGCCGCCGCGTGCGCCTGCTGCCCGGCGAGGAACGCGCGCATACGGGGCCCGGCCTCCGGCGCTGCGGCAGCGGCGGCGTCGGCGAGGCGCAGGGCTTCTCGGCCGTGGCCGAGGTCGACCGCCTGGACGCTCATGCCGCGCAGCGTCGTGCAGTACGTCAGATGGTCCTCCGAGGCGCCCGCGACCTCCAGGGCCTTCACGTAGTACTGCTGCGCCAGTCCGTGCAGCCCTTCGTCCACCGCCATGTGCCCGGCCAGATAGCAGAGGTCGGAGGCCGCCGACATCATGGACTTGCGTACGGGCTCGGGTGCTCGTGCTTTGAGGTACGGCGTCACCGTGTTGACGAGAAAAGCCGCTGCCATGGGGCGGGAGTGGCGGCCGCCGAACTCGGCGTAAAGGGCGGAGATCTGTTCCGTCATGGCGGTCACCATGTCGACATCCGACATGCCCACGCGCTGCGTGTGGCCGGTCTGGACGGCCTCCATGCGGCCCGCGACGTCGGGCCAGTTAGGGACCGTCAGCGCGACGGAGAACAGGCTCGCGCCGAGGACGCCCCGGCGGGACGGGTCCATGTCCTGGCGGCCCAGGTCCGTGATGCCTTCCGTCGCGGGACGGCGGCCCGTGGCTCCGCCCGGTGGCGGGAAACCGGCCTCCGCGTGGGTGACCGGGTGGCCCAGTCTGCGGGCGAACGCCTCCAGGATCAGCGGCCGTACGTCCTCCCTCGGCACGTGGCCGCCGAGCCACTGGTGCACGGACGGGCTGCGGTACTTGAGCGGGGTGCCGCGTTCCGTGCCCAGGCGGTTGATCTCCTGAGCGAACTGGCGCTGCGTCCAGCCGCTCTCGCGGTACAGCCGGAGGAGGCCGGTGTTCGGCTCGCGTGTGCTGCTCACTGGCGTCAACCCCTCGCACCAAGGCGGACTTAGCGCTCTAATCCCGCGCCGCTCCCGCAACCGTACCGCTGTGTGTAGTCGGACGGTTGCCTAGTGCGAGGAGAGACCCCCGCGACGCACGGGACTGCGCCCGGGGGCGTGGCCAACGCTGCTGAAGGAGCGCTGACATGAGACACCGTAGTCAACGGTGCCGTTCGTTCGAACAGATGCCGACTGGGACCGATGTGGAGATGCAGCGGGCAGGCATCTTGTGGGACGGGGTGAAGGCACCCGCCTGGGCGGGGGATCGGGTGCTGGCGCGGCTGGGGGAGCGGTCCGGGGCCGTGTTGCGGGATCCGTGGTCGGACACCCTGTACTGGCTGATCCGCCCCGGCGCCGCCGACGGCTGGCGGCTGCCGCACGTGACCGTGCTCGGGGTGGCGTGCTACGTGGCCGTGCCGCCCGTGCACCGTACGAACGGTCTCGGGCCGCACTGGGCCGTACCGCCCGACCACGACCGGCAGTTGACCGACCCGGCGCTGCTGCACGAGGCGCTCGCGTACGCGGTGGGGGCGGCGTACGGCGGCCAGGACGCGCGGTGAGCGACGCGGCGGAGCTGATCGCTCCGGCGGGGGAGTGCGCCGTGTGCAAGGAGCAGGTGCAGGAACGCCTGCTGGTGGCCGTGGTCGAGGTGGGGTCCGGGCCGGGCGCGCTGGTGTACGGGTGCCTGCCGTGCGCCCGTACGCGGGCGCGGTCGCCGTTCGCGCCTCCGTGGCTGGCCGAGGACCTTGCGGTCATCGACGCCGAGCGCGGGGGTGAGGCCAAGTGACGTGACGGCGGGACCGGCAGGGCGGCCCGCGCACGCGGTCAGTGCGGGCCGTTCGGCAGGATCGTGCGGGCGCCGCGGGACGTGTCCATGTACTCGCGTACCCGGTGGATCAGGCCGTCGCGGAGTTCGAAGACGAAGCAGTAGTCGTTCGCGTAGTGATTGCCGTTGGCGAGGGTCGCCGTCATCGTCTCCTCCACGACGACCACGTCGCGGTCGGCGGCGTGGAGGCCGTGGAAGGTGACGCGACGTCCCGTACGAACAGGCGGGGGAAGTCGACGGTCAGGAAGTGGACGATCTGCGCCCGGCCGGCCATGTGGTGCGGCGCGCCCAGCGCGACCGCCGTCGCGTTGCCTGCCGGGGCCGTCCACTGCGCGTCCTCGGTGAAGAACGCGGCGATCCGTTCCGGGTCGCGTCCGGCGAAGGCCCGCCAGGCGCGGCGTACGGTCTCACGGTTCTCCTCGGTGCCGGTCATGGCCGGGAGCGTACGGAGGCGCGTACGGCGCGCGCTGGCGGTTTCCGGCCACGGTCCTCCCGCCGCGGACCGGGCCGGATCCCTCACCCGGAACGACCGGCTCAGGCGGCGGCGGCCGTACCGCCGCCGATCGTCGCGGCGAGTTCGCGCGCACGCTCGTGCGCGTCGGCCATGGACGCCTCGTGCTTCGGAAGCAGCGTGGCCAGCGCCGTCACGTGCGGGGCCATGGTCAGCTCGGGGATCACGGTGGTGACGTCCAGGCCGAACATGTCCTCGTGGCCGAGCAGCGCGTCGAGGACGGGTACGACGTAGTCAAAGCCGTGCCTGGGAGCGCCGGGGGCGTAGCTGCCACCCCGGGCCGAGATCACCACGGCGGGACGCCCGGCGACCTGGGAAGGGCTGCCGGGGTGGACGGTGTGGCCGAAGACGATGATCTGGTCGAGCCATGCCTTGAACACCGACGGCATCGTCAGGTTGTACATCGGCACCGTGAAGAGATACGCGTCGGCGCCGAGGAACTCCTCGATCAGCGTCTCCTGTATCGCGGCCGCGGCGGCCTGCTCGTCGGTGTGCTGGGCGGGGTCGGTGTCGCGTGCGGTGATGCCGGCCGCGGTGATGTGGGGCACGGGTGCGGCGGCGAGGTCGCGGTGGACGACCTTGCCGTTCCAGTCGTCGAGGAAGGACTGGGCGACCTGGCGGGAGATGGAGGCTTCGCCGAGCGAAGAGGAGTCGATGTGCAGCAGGTAAGACATGGGTTGGTTCCTTTCGGGGTGGTTTGAGAGCACGCCCCGGTGGTCCGGGAGCGGGCCGTGGTCGTGGACTGGTGTGTGGCCGCCCCGAGGGCGTTACATACTGGTAGTGCGGTTGCACCCGGAATGAGAGGGGATCGAGATGGCGTCAGAGCGACGGATCGCCGGCCCGTGCCAGGCATGGCCGGAGGACAGCGCCTTCATCCGTGAGGTGCTCGACCGCATCGGCGACAAGTGGACGGTGCTGACCATCGGCACCCTGAGCGCCGGCTCGCTGCGCTACTCCGACCTGCAGGCGAGCATCCCGGGGATCTCCCAGCGGATGCTGACCCAGACGCTCAAGCATTTGGAGCGCGACGGTCTGATCACGCGGACCGCGTACGCCGAGGTCCCGCCGCGAGTGGAGTACGAGCTGACGGATCTGGGCCGGTCGCTGATGGACGCGGTGACGGCGATGGTCGGCTGGGCCGCCGCCCACCACAGGGAGGTCGCCGACAACCGGGCCGCCAGCGAGCTGACGGGAGTCGGCCGGGGCAAGGCCGCGGTCAGCGCGTCGGCAGGCTGATGTGTCGGTGAAGTCCGTACGTCGCGGCGCTCACGGCACACGCTCACTCGGCACCGGCCCGGCCGCGGCCTGCTCCAGCAACTGGCCGTAGCCGGCGACCTTCTGGGCGCCCGGGGCGGCCACCCGGCGGTTGAGGACGACGAACGGGACGCCGTTGGCGCCCAGTTCCAGGCCCTCGGTCCGGTCGGCGCGCACGCGCTCGGCGTAGTCGTCGCCCGCGAGGATCTCGCGGACTCGCTGCCCGTCCAGCCCGGCCGACTCGGCGACGCCTGCCAGGGTGTCCGAGTCGTACGGGTTGAGGGTGCCCGCGAAGTAGCCGTCCTGGAGGTCGGAGAAGAACTCGAACCCGCGGCCCTGGTCGCCCGCGTACTGCACCACGCGGTGCAGGTCGAAGGTGCTGGCGCTGAGGCGGTCCAGCGAGAACTCGAGCCCTTCCCCGTGTGCGAGCGCCTGGATCTGGCGCTCGGCCCGGAGGAAGTGGGCGGTGGTGCCGCCGTGGGTCCGGATGAAGGCCGTCTCGACCGGCTCCGGCTCCTGGGGCGCGTTCGGGTTCAGCTCGAAGGCCCGCATCCTGATGTCGAACCTGTCCGCGTCAGGGCGCTGCGCCATCGCGGTCCGGAGCCGGTGATGACCGACGTAGCACCACGGGCATCCCAGGTCGGACCACACTTCGACGGCGACCTGCGACCCCTCGGGCTGCGTTGCCCGCTCAACCATTTTCCTCACCTCACTGGTAGTGCGTAACACCATCATGAGTGAGTAAGAGAGGGCGTACAAAAGGCACTTTCAGGTGCGTGGGCGGGGCCCGGAAAGGTTCGATTCGGCGCACCCTCAGAACGGGTACTCGGCCTGCGCCCCGCGCATCGTGATCCAGCGGGTCTCCGTGAACGCCTCGAGGTTCGCCTCGCCGCCGAAGCGCGCCCCCGTGCCCGACGCCGCCGTGCCGCCGAACGGGGCCAGGGCCTCGTCGTTGACCGTCTGGTCGTTGATGTGGACCAGGCCGGTGGGGATGCGTTCCGCGAGTTCGAGGCCCTTCATCACGTCGCGGGTCAGGATGCCCAGGGACAGGCCGTATTCGCTGTCGGTGGCCAGCGCCACCGCCTCGTCCAGGGAGGCGAAGGTGCGGACCGGGGCGACCGGGCCGAAGACCTCCTGGGCGTACGCGGGGGTGCCGTCGGTGACGTCGGCGAGGACCGTAGGGCGGTAGAACAGCTCCTCGTAACTGCCGCCCGCGGCCAGCCGTGCGCCGCCGTCGACGCTGGAGGTCACCAGGGCGTGGATACGGTCGCGCTGCCCGGCGTCGATGACCGGGCCGAGCGCGACCTGCGCGGTGGCCGGGTCGCCGACGGGCAGCATGTCGGCCTTGGCGGCGAGGCGTTCGGTGTACTCGTCGGCCACGGACGCGTGCACCAGGTGCCGTCCGGTGGTCATGCAGATCTGGCCCTGGTGGAAGAACGAGCCCCAGGCAGCGGTCGACGCGGCCTGCTCCAGGTCGGAGTCGGGCAGCACGATCATCGCGGAGTTGCCGCCGAGTTCCAGGTGCGCCCGCTTGAGGTGGCGGGCCGCGGCCTCGCCGACCTTCCGGCCGGCGGCCGTCGAGCCGGTGAACGAGATGACGCGCACGTGCCGGTCCGCGACCAGCGCCTCGCCCACGGGCGCCCCGCCGGGGGTCAACGACAGGACGCCGGGCGGCAGTCCGGCCTCCTCGAAGACCCGCAGGATCGACACGCCGCCGCCCACCGCCGTACGGGGGTCGGGCTTGAGCACCACGGCGTTGCCGAGGGCGAGGGCCGGGGCGACCGAGCGGATGGCCAGTACGAGCGGCACGTTGAACGGTGCGATCACGCCGACGACTCCGGCGGGCCCGCGGCGCGCCATGCTGAGGCGCGGTTCGGCGGACGGAAGCACCTGGCCGACGGCGCGGGAGACGAGCGCGGCGGCCTCGTAGCACTCCTGCGCGGCCGTCGTGGTCTCGAACGCCGCCTTCCCGGGGATGCTCCCGGCCTCCCGCACCAGCCAGTCCTGGATCTCCGCGGCGGCCTCCGTGAACAGGTCGCCCGCGCGCCGCAGCACCGCCGCGCGCTCGGTGTACGGGGTGCGGGCCCACGCGGCCTGCGCGTCCGCCGCGAGCGCGCAGGCGCGCCCGACGTCGTCCGTGCCGGCGCTGCCGATCCGTTCCAGCTCGGCGCCGGTGGCGGGTTCGACGACGGGCGTGGTGCCGCCGGAGGCGGGCGTCCAGCCGCCGAGGTGGATCTGTCCGGACCAGGTGTGCGGGTCGAGGAGGGACATGGCGCTGCTCCAGGAGGTGAGGGCGGTGGAACGGGGGAACGGGGGGCCAGCGGGAACGCGGGGCCAGGGGGGAACGGGAGGGTCAGGGCTGGAATACGGGGTCGGGTGCCACCGCCACCTCCAGTACGAGCGGTTCGGTCAGCTCCCCGAGTGACGGCAGCAGCGCGCCCAGTTCACGCCGCAGTGTGCCGCGGTCGGTGACGCGGCGCGCCGGGCAGCCGAGGGCGGTTGCCAGACCGCTGACGCTGACCTCCTCGAACGGGGGCCAGGGCGCCGCTCCGCCGTGCAGTTCGGCGAGCCGGTCCATCACGGCGTAGCCGCTGTTGGCGAGGACGATGACGAGGATGCCCACGCCGTAGTGAGCGGCCGTCCACAGGGCCTGGATCTGGTACAGCGACGAGCCGTCCCCGACCACCGCGACCACCGGGCGTTCCGGCGCGCCCATCCGTACGCCGGCCGCCGCGGGGATCGCGAAGCCGAGGCCGCCCATGGCCGCGCTGAGGAAGCCGAGCGGCCGCCGGGCCGGGACGAGCGCGTGCAGCTCCGGGCGGCTGGACGGGGTCTCCTCGACGAGGACGGCGTCCGCGGGCAGCGCGTCGGCGAGTGCGGCCAGTACGTCCGCGCCGCGCAGCGGTCCGTCGGCGTCGGAGGGAGGGGGCGTGGGGCGACCGGCCGTCTCCGGACCCCCGTACGGCTGCCCCGCCCGCTTCGGTGTCTGCTCCGCCAGCGCCGCGCAGAACGCGGGCAGCGGCGCCACGACGGCCAGCTCCGCCGGAGCCCGCTCGGCCTCTGCCGGGTCGTCCGTGACGAGCGCCATCCGGGTGCCGGGGCGTGCCAACGGGCCGTCCTGGTACGGGTACTGGCGCAGCAGCGGCGCACCGACGGCCAGCACCACGTCGTGCGGGGCGAGCACCGTACGGAGGCGGGCGCGGTCGGCGGGCAGGTGGCCCGCGAACAGCGGGTGGTCCTGCGGGAAGCCCGCCCGCGCCCCGAACGGCTCCTGCCGGACGGGGCAGCCGAGCCGTTCGGCCAGGTCGGTCAGCGCGCTCCAGGTGTCCGCGTGGTCCGCGCCGGCGCCGACGACCAGCGCGGGCGCCGTGGCACCGGCGAGCAGCGCGGCCACCTCCCGTACGGCGGCGGGGTCGGCGCCGGTGGCCGTCCGCAGCGCGGCGGGCGAGGGGTCGGGCACGTCGTCGGCGGGCTCGGCCCAGTCGTTCATCGGGACGATGACGAGCGCGGGCCCGCGCCGTACGCGCGCGGCGTGCGCGGCCCGCCCGATGGCGCCGGGCACGTCCTGGGCGCGGGCCGGCGTCTCGACGCGTACGGGGTAGTCGCCCGCCAGGCCCTCCAACCGCCCGGCGAGGAACGGTTCCTGGACCAGGTGCCGCCGGTCCTGCTGCCCGACGAGGACGACCAGCGGCGCCCGGTTGACGCGGGCCGTGGCCAACGCCCCGACGGCGTTGCCCAGTCCGGCGGTGGTGTGCAGCAGGACGAGCGCGGGCTGCTCCCGTACGATCGCCCAGCCCGTGGCGGCGCCGACGACCGAGCCCTCGTGCAGGGCGAGGACGAAGCGCAGGTCGTCGGGGAATCCGGTGAGCAGCGGGACCTCCGTCGAGCCGGGGTTGGCGAAGACGGTGGTCATGCCGTGCTGTCGCATGACGTCGAAGGCGGCGTCGCGGACGGTGCGCATGAGGGCGGCGGGTCCTTTCCCTGCGGGGTGGTTTGCGGTGCCGGGGGCGCGGACGGTGCTCAGGCCAGGGCGGGCCTGCGTTCCGTACGAACCATGGCCAGCACGCAGAAGCCCGCTGCCACGATCCCCGCGTCCAGCCACACGGCGGCCGACCAGTCGCCCGTGCTGTCCCGCAGCACACCGCTGATGGCCGGGGACAGCACGGCGCCCATCTCGCCGATGAGGTTCTCCATGCCGAAGGCGGAGCCGCGGAGTTCGGGCTTGGCGAGGTCGGCGGTGAGGGCGTGGCCGACGGGCTGGAGGGCGTTGAAGAACAGGCTCGCGGTGAACAGCAGGAGGCCCATGACCCACAGCGACGGCTTCTCGGCCGTGGTGATGTACCACGCGAACGCCACCGTCAGCAGCGCCTGTACGCCCGTGAAGGTCAGCATCATCTCCTTGCGGCCCCAGCCGCGCCGCACGCCGTAGTCGGAGAGCCAGCCGCCGACGGGGAACCCGAGGATGCCCGCGCCCGCGTTGAACCCGGCCGTGAGCGCGCCGCTCATGAACGACGAGTCCGCCGCGCCGGAGACGATCGACACCGACCAGAAGCTGAAGAACCAGAGGTTCCAGAGGATGGCGATGTTCGCGATGTAGATGAGGAACAGGTTGCGGTTCTTCAGTACGGGCTTGAGCTCCTCGCCCTTGCGCGACAGCGCGAACAGCACCAGCCCGACGGCGAGGGCGACTTCGAGGAGCGCGATCCACAGGTCGGACAGGCCGGCCTTGTCGCCGAGCACGTACACGGCCATGATCAGGACGAGTGCGACCGCCGAGTACGCGCCCAGGTGGAGCGTCGCGCGGCCGAGCAGCGCCAGGCTGAGATGGGCCCGGAAGCGGTACGCGACCAGCAGCCCCACCAGCAGCGTGGCGACGCCGAGCAGCCAGAACACCATCCGCCACGCCTCGACGTCGGGCATGAACAGCTGGCCGAAGTCGATGAAGTGCGGCGTGAAGACGATGGCGATGGTGATGCCCAGCGCCAGCCCCGTGATGACGACGCCCATGCCCAGGCTGCGGTGGCGCTCGGGGGTGGAGTGGGTGATCAGCGTGCGGTCGTTGGAGTAGAACGCGCCCTCGCCGAGGCCGGTGACGACCCGGATCACGATGAACGCGAGGAGCCCCGTGAGGAACCCGGTGAGCAGGGTGCAGATGCCCGCCCAGAGGAGGCTGACGACGATCAGCGTGCGGTGCCCGTAACGGTCGCCGAGATACCCGCCGGGGAACTGCGTGAGCATGTAACCCGCGAAGAACAGGCCGCCGATGAGGCCGCCGAGCGCGTGCGGGTTCTCGGCGTGCGCGAGGAACCCGACGCCGTTGTCGATCATCCATGTGACGACGGGGCCGGTGACGGCGCGGTCGGCCGCGCTGACCGTCCAGCCGAGCAGCAGCAGGAACCACAGGGTGTGCCAGGGGCGGAGCCACCCGATGCGGGCGCCCTCACGCGGTACGTCCTCGCCCGGCACCTCCGGCGGCGCGGCGACGCCCCGGGTGGGACCGGTGGGCCCGGTGGGCCCGGGACCGGCCTGGGCGGGGACGGTGGGCGCGGGCCCGGCGGCGGGGCCCGTCTCGGGCGTACGCGCGGAGCCCCGGTCCGGGCCGGGGGAGTCGCCTGGTGCTGACGTCATGGGTGTCTCCGTTGGGGGCGTGAGGAGGAGCGGTCGTCACGTGCGGGAGCTGTCGCCGGGGTCGCCGCCGGCGGCGTGGGGTGCTGCGAAGTGCGCGTGCAGGGTGGCGCCGGTCAGGTGCGGCTGGTCCACGTTGGCCAGGTGTGCGGCCCGCGGGACCTCGGAGAGGCGCGCGTCCGGGATGCCGTCGGCGAGTTCGCGGGCGTGCGGGGACGGCGTCGCGGGGTCGTCCAGCCCGGCGACGACGAGGGTGGGCGTGGTGACGTACGGCAGCCGCGCGCGCAGGTCGTACGCGGCGAGGGCGTCGCAGCAGGCGGCGTAGCCGTACGGGTCGGCGGCGCGCAGGTCGTCGAGCAGCCGCGCGCGGAGTGCCGTACGTGCGTCGGCGCCCGTACGTGCGTCGGCGTCCGTACGGGCGGCGTCCGTACGGTGCGCGTCGGCGTCCGTACGGTGCGCGTCTGCCTCCGTACGGTGCTGCGCGTCCGCCTCCGTACGGTGTGCGTCCGGTGGGGTGGGGGAGGGGCTGAACCAGCGTCCCGCGGCGGCCTCCGCGAGCGGCGCCGTGCCCTGTGCGCGTACCAGCGCGGCCCGTTCGCGCCAGACGGCGGCGTCACCGAAGCGGGCGGAGGAGCACACGACGGCGAGCGAGGAGAGCCGTTCCGGTGTGTGCGCGGCGAGGTGCAGGCCCACCGCGCCGCCCAGCGAGATCCCGGCGTACGCGAACCGCCGCCAGCCGTGCGCGTCCGCGAGCCGCAGCACGAGGGCGGCGAGGCGGGCGACGGTCGCGGAGCCGTCCCCGGGGAGCAGGGCCGCCGGGGAGCCGCCGTGTCCGGGCAGGTCCCAGCGCAGCACCCGGTGGGACCCGGCGAGCGCGGCTAGTTGGGGTTCCCACACGGCGAGCGAGGTGCCGAGTGACGGCCCGAGGACGAGCGGCGGGCCGTCGCCGTCGAGCCGCGCGTGCAGGCCGTCCGGCGGCTTCTGCGCGTCGTCCGCCCGCCGGCGCGGGGTGGTCACCGCCCGGCTTCCTGGTCCGCGCCGGGTGCGCTCCGTACGGTGCGCGGCGCCCGCCGCAGGGCGCGGTCGGTCAACTCCGGGGCGGAGCCGACGTATCCGGCCGGGTCGGTCAGCTCCCGCAGCCGCGCGTCGGACAGCGCCGCCGTCACGTCCGGCTCGGCGGCGAGCACGTCGTACAGCGGCGTGCCCTCCTCGGTCACGTGGCGTGCCGCGGCGCTCAGCACCTCGGTGGCGCGGGCGCGGCCGAGGTGCGGGGCGAGGGCGGCGGCGACGCGTTCGGTGACGATGAGGCCGCCGGTCCGCCGCAGGTTCCCGGCCATGCGCGCGGGGAACACCCGTAGCCCAGCGGTGAGTTCGGCGGCCTGTCCGGCCGCGCCGCCGGTCAGGCGCAGCAGTTCGCGCAGCGGCTGCCACTCGGCGTGCCAGGCGCCCGCCGGGCGCTCGTCCTCGGCGGCGAGCGACCCGTACAGGGTGGCGGCGAGGGCGGGCGCCTGCCGCGCGGCGGAGGCGATGAGGGCGGCGCGTACGGGGTTGGCCTTCTGCGGCATCGCGGACGAGGGGCCGCCGTCCGCCTCGGCGACCTCGCGGAGCTCCGTACGGGAGAGCACGAGCACGTCCGCGGCGAGCTTCCCGAGCGCGCCGCAGGTGAAGGCGAGGGCGCCCGCCAGGTCCGCCACCGGCGTGCGCAGGGTGTGCCAGGGCAGCGCGGGCTCGGACAGTCCGGTCTCGGCGGCGAAGCGCGCCACGAGCGGGAGCACGGTCCCGGCGCCCGTGCCCGCTTCCTCCGCGTGCGCGCCGAACGCCGCCAGCGTGCCCGCCGCGCCGCCGAGTTGCACCGGAAGGCCGCCGTCCAGGACGGCCGCCAGCCGGTCGTACGCGTCCAGCAGCAGCGCCCGCCAGCCCGCGGCCTTGAGCCCGAACGTCGTCGGCACCGCGTGCTGCGTGAGCGTACGGCCCGCCACCGGCGTGTCCCGGTGTTCGGCCGCGAGCCGCGCCAACGCCTCGGTGGCGCGTGCGAGTTCGGCCGCCGTCAGCCGCAGCGCGCGGTCGGCGACCAGCATCAGCGCGGTGTCCAGGATGTCCTGGCTGGTCGCGCCCCGGTGCACGTACGCCCCCGCGCCCGGGGCCGTACGGTCCACCGCGGCGCGCAGCCCGTCGAGCAGCGGCACCACCGGGTTCCCGGCGGCGCGCGCCCGCAGCGCGAGGTCCCGTACGTCGTACGCCTCCGCGCGCGCGGCGGCCGTTACCGCCTTGGCCGCCTCCTCCGGTGCCTGCCCGAGCGCGCTCTGCGCGCGCGTCAGCGCGGCCTCGGCGTCGAGCATCGACTGGAGGAACGCCCGGTCGCCGGTGGCCGTTTCGACGGCCGTACCGGCCCGGCACGGCGCCAGCAGCCCCGCATCGGCATCCGCACCCGTATCCGCGCGCCCCGCGCCCGTATCCGCGTCCGCGTCCGCTTCCGCGCTCGTATCCGTGCGCATCGCCTCGTCGTACCCATCAGCGGAAGTCAAGGAACACCGTCTCCTCCGCGCCCTGCAGACGGATGTCGAAACGGTAGACACCGTACGGCTCCGCCTCGGCCACCAGCGTCCGCCGCCGCGCCGCCGGAAGCGACGCCAGCAGCGGGTCGCGCGCCAGCGCCTCCGCGCCGTCCGGCGGGTCCGGCAGGTACACCCGCGTGAACAGGTGGTGCAGCAGCCCGCGCGCGAACACGCACACGCTCAGGTACGGCGCGTCCGGGCCGCCCGTACGCCCGGGCCGCAGCGTACGCACCGCCCAGTGCCCGTCCGCGTCCGTCGCAGTGCGGCCGAAACCGGTGAAGTCGGCGCCGTTGCGGCCCAGATGGCGGCCGGTGGCCGGGTCGCGGCGCAGCGAGCCGGCCCGGCCCGCCAGATTGCCCACCGGGTCGGCCTGCCACGTCTCGAGCAGCGCGTCCGGCACCGGATCCCCGTTCCCGTCCAGCACGTGTCCGTGCACGGTGACGGCGTCCGTACGGGACGCGGGCGCGATGTCGCCGCCGCCGTCGAACGGCAGCGCGTGGCCGTAGAACGGCCCGACGGTGTGCGAGGGCGTGGGCGGGAGCGTGCCGCCGGGTTCGGTGCGCACCGCTCAGCCGTCCTCTCCGGCTTCGGCCCAGACGGCGGAGGGGCCGTCGAGCACGATGTCCCAGTGGTAGCCGAGGGACCACTCCGGCTGCGACAGGTCGTGGTCGTAGGCGGCGACGAGGCGCTGCCGTACGGACTCGTCGGGGACGGACTGCAGGATCGGGTCGTACGGGAACAGAGGGTCGTTCGGGAAGTACATCTGGGTCACCAGCCGTTGCGTGAAGGCGCGGCCGAAGAGGGAGAAGTGCAGGTGCGCGGCGCGCCAGGCGTTGAGGTGGTTCCGCCAGGGGTACGCGCCGGGCTTGATCGTGGTGAAGCTGTAGCTGCCGTCGTCGCCGGTCAGCACCCGGCCGAAGCCGGTGAAGTGCGGGTCCAGCGGGGCGGGGTGCCGGTCGCGCAGGTGCGCGTAGCGGCCGGCGGCGTTGGCCTGCCACAGCTCGATCAGCTGACCCCGTACGGGGCGGCCGCGGCTGTCGAGGAGCCGGCCGGAGACGGTGATGCGCTCACCGAGCGGCTCACCGGTGTGCTGCCGGGTGAGGTCGCTGTCGGTCGGCGTGACATCGGTGGGCCCGAACACGGGCGTGTGCAGCTCGACCGTCTCCGGATAGCCGGTCACCGCGACGAGCGGCTGCTTCGGATGCCGCAACCGGCTGCTGCGGTACGGCGCGTGGTCCCGCGGCGGGTGGTCCGCGACGGGCGCGCCGGCGGCGCGTGCGCGGGCGTAGGCGGCGTGCACCGTACGGATCTCGGCGTCGATGTCGGCCTGGGTGTACTCCAGCCAGGCGGACTCGGGCGGTCCGGACGGCGGCCGTTCCGGCCCCGTACGGTCCGGGGGGCTGGCGGCACGGGCACTCATACGTCGCTCCTTCCGGCGTTCTTGAGGCGGCGCAGCGCGGTCAGTTCGGCAGGGGTGGGCGGTGCGGTGGTGTGCGGCTCGGGGACCGTACGCAGCTCCCAGCCGGTGGCCGCGCGCACCTGGTCCGGTGTCACGTCCGGATGGGTCTCGGTGAGCACCAGCTCGGACGTCTCCGGATCGGGCCGCAGCACCCCGAGGTCGGTGATGACGGCGACCGGGCCACGGCCGCGCATGCCGAGCCGGGCGCGGTCGTGCGGCCCGCTGCCGTGGCCCATGGTGGTGACGAAGTCGAGGCGTTCGACGAAGCCGCGCGTGGAGTGGCGCAGCACCAGCAGCGCGCGTGCGCAGCTCGCCGCGATCTCCGGCGCCCCGCCGGCGCCCGGCAGCCGAAGTTCAGGGCGGCCCGCGCCGCCGGCCACGACGGTGGTGTTGACGTTCCCGAAGCGGTCGACCTGTGCGGCGCCGAGGAAGCCGACGTCGATACGGCCGCCCTGCAGCCAGTAGTTGAACATCTCCGGCACGGACACCACCGCGTCCGCGGTCTCGGCCAGCTCGCCGTCGCCGATGGACAGCGGCAGCCGGGTCGGCCGCGAACCGATGGCGCCGGACTCGTAGATGAGGACCAGGCCGGGGTTGGCGGTGACGCGGGCCAGGTTGGCGGCGGTGCTGGGCAGGCCGATGCCGACGAAGCAGGTCTTCGCGCCGGCCAGCGCGCGGGCGGCGTTGACCTCCATCAGCTCGGCCGGCGTGAACTCGGTGGCGGTGCCGTCCTGTTCGGCGCCCGCCTGTCCGGCCCCGGCGTCACCCGTCGCGGAGTGCGCGCTCATCGCCTGCCTCCCGCACTCTCGTACACGCTGTCCTTCAGCCACGCCGTGAACGCGTCGCGGTCCCGCGAGACGGGGTCCCAGTTCTCGTAGAAGTCGTTGTCGCGGACGCTGTACCCGGTGGCGTACGAGGGGTGGGCGCCGCCGGGCGCGACCGCGACCGCGTCGATGACCCAGCCGGGCAGCACCACGCCGCCCGGCACCGGCGTGAGCGTGTCGACCAGCTCCTCCACCGTGACAAGCACCCGCCGGGCCGCGAGGGCGGCCTCCTTCTGGACGCCGAGGAGGCCCCAGAACTGCACGTTGCCGTCCCGGTCCGCCCGCTGCGCGTGGATGACGGTGACGTCCGGATTGAGTGCGGCCACGGCCGCCAGCACCTCGCCGGTGAACGGGCAGGTGACGGTGGACACCGTGGCCGAACGGGCGGGCAGGTCCGAGCCGCGGTAGCCGCGCAGCACGCCGAACGGCAGTCCCGAGGCGCCCGCGGCGTAGCGGTTGGCCATCCCGGCGTGGCTGTGCTCGTCCAGCTCCAGCGGGCGCGGCCAGCCGTTCTCCACCGCGTCGCGGAACCGGTGCAGCGAGCCGACGCCCGGGTTGCCGCCCCAGGAGAAGACCAGCTTCCGCGCCAGCCCGGCGCCGATCAGCTGGTCGTACACGACGTCCGGGGTCATCCGTACGAGCGTGAGGTCGGTGGTGCCCTGGCGGATGAGCTCGTGCCCGGCCGCGAACGGGATGAGGTGGGTGAAGCCTTCCAGCGCGACGGTGTCGCCGTCGCGGATCAGCTCCGCCACGGCGTCCTGCAGGGTGCGGATCTCGGCCATGGGTCCCTTCGCCCGGGAGAGGTTGTTCGCAGAGTGAACTTTAGTTCATAATGATCTGCGCCGAGTTTCCGCCCACGTCTTCCCGGGTGTCAATGGCCTTGCGCGCGCGTTCCGAGAAGATGTCCGGTGCCAGGTGCCGCCCAGAGGAGTCCGCCCTTGTCCCCGCCGCCCTCCACCGCAGCCGCCGCCGGTGCCTTCGCGCCCGACGCCGACGCCGACGCAGCCGGCGCCGCCGAGCACGCCGAGCCCGGCGTCCTCGGCCCGCTCGAACGGGGCGTCGCCGTGCTGCGCGCCCTGTCCGCGCCCGACGGGCACCGGCAGCGCCCCAGCGACCTGGTGCACACCACCGGGCTGGCCCGCGCCACCGTCGACCGCCTCGTGAGCACCCTGACCCGCATCGGCTACGTACGCCCCGCGGGCCGCGACATCGAGCCCGCGCCGCGCCTCATGGAACTCGGCAACGGCTACCTCGCGAGCAGCGGCATCCCCGACGCGCTCGGCCCGTTCACGGCCGAACTCGCCGACGCCGTAGACGAGTCGGTGTCGCTCGCCGTGCCGGACGGCACCGGCGTACGGTTCGTCGCCCAGTGCACCCGGCGGCGCGCGATGTCCCTCGCGTTCCGCATCGGCGACCTCGTACCCGCCGAGCGGTGCGCCGCCGGCACCGTCCTCGCCGCCGGCTGGGACGAGGCCGGCTACGACGCGTGGCGCGAGCGCCGCCGCGCCGACCCGGACGACGCCGGATTCCCGATCGCCCCGCGCCGCGACGCACCGAGCGCCGCGGAGGTCGAGGCGGACTTCCGGCACCGTACGGAGGGGGCCGCCGCGTCCGGCTGGGCGGTCGACGACGGGCTGGTCGAGCCCGGCCTGATCGCCGTGGCGGCCCCCGTGCACGACGCGGAGGGGCGGCCCGTCTGCGCGGTAAGCGTCGTCAGCCACACCAGCAGGCACACCCTGGACTCGCTGGCCGGGGCCGCCGTGCCCCGGCTGCGCGAGATGCTGCCCGCGATGGGGCGCGCCCTCGCGGAAGCGGAGGCGCCGGGCGCCGCCGCGCCCGCGCCGCTGGACGACGTCACACGGGAGGCCAAGGGCGAACTCGGCGCGGACTTCCTGCAGTCACTCGCCCGCGGCCTCGCCGTCCTCCGCGCGCTGGGCACGCGCCGCGGCGGCTGCACGCTCTCGGAGGCGGCCAAGGCGACCGGACTGCCGCGCGCCACCGCCCGCCGGGCGCTGCTCAGCCTCGTACACCTCGGATACGTCGAGTACGCGGAGGCGGCGGGGCGGCGCTTCCGCATGCTCCCGAGGGTGCTCGAACTCGGCTACGCGCACCTGTCCGGGCTCGGCTTCACCGACCTCGCCGAGCCGCACCTGCGGCGGCTGGCGGCCGAGGCCGGGGAGTCCGCGTCGATGGCGGTGCTGGACGGGCCGGACATCCGGTACGTGGCCCGCGTCCCCACGTACCGGATCATGACCGTGAACATCACCGTCGGCACCCGCTTCCCCGCCTACGCCACCTCCATGGGCCGCGTGCTGCTCGCCGGACTGCCCGCGGCGGAACGCACGGAGCTGCTCGCCCGTACGGAGCTGCGCCGGTTCACCTCCCGTACGGTGACCGGTCCGGCGGAGCTGGAACGCATCCTCGCGGACACCGAGGAGGCCGGATACGCACTGGTGGACGGGGAGTTGGAGGAGGGCCTGCGGTCGCTCGCGGTGCCCGTACGGGACGCCGCGGGTCACGTCGTGGCGGCCGTGAACGTGCCCACGCACGCCGGACGGCACAGCGCCGACGAGACCCGCGCGGCGCTGCTGCCCGCGCTGCGGGCCGCGCAGGCCGGGATGGAGGCGGACCTGCGGGCGGTGGGCGGCGTACCGGGCGTGCCCGGGGCGGGCGGCTGAGCGGGTGCGGCACCGTTCGTCCGGCCCGTGCGCGCGCCGTCAGCGGCGCCGCGGAGCCGCCTCCTGCCGGTCCGCGTCCTGCCGGTCCGCCTCCCGCGCCGCCGCGTGCCCGTTCGCACCCGCCAGGGAGCGCTGCTCCGGCACCCGCCGCACCCCGCGTACGTACCGCAGCTCCGGTACGGACGCGCCGTCCACGTCGTACGCCTCCTCCGCGCCGTCCGGTGCCCAGCCCGCGCGCTCGTAGAACCGCCGCGCCCGCGCGTTGCCCTTGACCACCCACAGCAGGAGGCGCGTGTGCCCGAGCTCCTCGGCGCGCGTCAGGACCGCGTCCATCAGGGCGCGCCCGGTGCCCGTGCCGATCCGCTCCGGCAGGACGTAGAGGGCGTACAGCTCGCCGTCCTGTGCGCGCCCGGCGCCGCCCGTACGGTCGTCGTCGCGGTACGGGCCGAGCGCCGCCCAGCCGGTGACGCGGCCCGCGTCGTCCTCGGCGACGAGGTTGGTGATCACGCCGCGCGTCTTCGCGAACAGCTCCCGCCGCTGACCCGCGTCCCGGTCCGGGGACATGCCGTCCAGATACGTCTGGGGCATCAGCCCCGCGTACGCGTGCTGCCAGCCCCGTACGCGCAGCTCGGCCACGGCGTCGATGTCGGCCTCGGCCATCTCCCGTATCCGCATGCGCGCGATGGTCTCAGTCCGCGGCGGCGGGGGGCGAACCCGTTTCCGCACCGTGCCCGTACGGACAGCGATCCGGTCGGGGCCCGAACGGAGGTACCGTTCAGCGGATGAGCGCACAGTGGACGGACGAACGGCGGGCGTGGTGAGCGGGGACGCGACGGAAGAGGCTGCGCGGCGGCGTACGTTCGCGGTGATCAGTCACCCTGACGCGGGCAAGTCGACGTTGACGGAGGCGCTGGCGCTGCATGCGCAGGCGATCACGTCGGCGGGTGCGGTGCATGGGAAGGCCGGTCGGCGGGGTGTGTCCTCGGACTGGATGGAGATGGAGCAGGCGCGCGGTATCTCCGTGACCTCGGCGGTGCTGCAGTTCGCGCACCGGGAGCAGGTGCTGAACCTGCTGGACACTCCGGGGCACGCGGACTTCTCCGAGGACACCTACCGGGTGCTGGCGGCCGTGGACTGTGCGGTGATGCTGGTGGACGCGGCGAAAGGGCTGGAGGAGCAGACGCGGAAGCTGTTCGATGTCTGCCGGCACCGGGGTGTCCCGGTGATCACGTTCATCAACAAGTGGGACCGTCCGGGGCGGGACGCGCTGGAGTTGCTGGACGAGATCGAGAGTGAGTTCCGGCTGAAGCCGACGCCGGTGACCTGGCCCGTGGGCATCGCGGGGCACATGCGGGGGCTGGTGGACGTGCGGGATCCGGAGCGCATGCTGCGCTACACCCGGGCGCCGGGCGGGGCGAAGGAGGCGCTGGAGGAGACTCTCGGCGCCGGGCAGGCCGCGGCCGAGCATGCCGGGGACTGGCAGCAGGCCGGCGACGAGCTGGCGCTGCTGCGGGAGACCGGCGCCGTGCACGATCCGGAGGCGTTCCTGGCGGGGAAGTCGACGCCGGTCTTCTTCGGTGCGGCGCTGTCGAACATCGGTGTGCGGCTGTTGCTGGACGCGGTGGTGGACATGGCGCCGGCGCCGGGCCCGCGTCCGCTGGCGGACGGTGGCGGGGAGCGGCCGGTGGAGGCGCCGTTTTCCGGGCTGGTGTTCAAGGTGCAGGCGAACATGGACCGTTCGCACCGGGACCGGATCGCGTTCGTGCGGGTGTGTTCGGGTGTCTTCGAGCGCGGGATGACGGTGACGCGGGCTGCGACGGGCAAGCCGTTCGCGACGAAGTACGCGCACAGCGTGTTCGGGCAGGACCGCTCGTCGGTGGAGACCGCCTACCCGGGTGATGTCGTCGGTCTGGTGAACGCGGGTGCGCTGCGGGTGGGCGACACGCTGTACGCGGAGCGGAAGGCGGTCTTCCCGCCGATGCCCACCTTCGCGCCGGAGCACTTCTCGGTCGTACGCCCGGTGGACATCGGCCGCACCAAGCAGTTCCGCCGCGGGATCGCGCAGCTGGACGAGGAAGGCGTCGTCCAGGTGCTGGTCTCCGACCGCCGCGGAGAGCAGGCACCGGTACTGGCGGCCGTGGGACCCATGCAGTTCGACGTGGTGCGCCACCGCATGGAGAACGAGTTCACCGCGCCCGTACGGCTCGAATCCCTCCCGTACCAGACCGCGCGCGCCACCGACCTGCAGGGCGCGGAGCTGCTGAACCGCTCACGCCTGGTCCACGGCGAGGCCATGCACCGCGTACGGGACGGAGTGTGGCTCGGACTGTTCCCCAGCCGCTGGCACATCTCCTCCTTCGAGCGGGAGTTCCCGGACAGCCCGCTGGAGACGCTGATCGCGGCCCACGAGTAGTACGCGGGCCGCGATCAGCGGTGGACTGTCCGGGCGCCGGGCGCCGGGCACGGGTGCGGGTGCGGGCACGGGCACGGGTGCTGGCCTGCGCACGCGTCGGCTTACGCCGAGGGGCGCTGCGCGGTGTGGTCCAGCCGTATGGTCAGCGCGGGGATGATCACCGCCGCGGCGACCAGGTGGGACACCGCCAGCACGAACTGGGTCGAGACGGCGGTGTGCGGCGCGATGAACGGGGTGATCAGCGACAGCGCGGTCAGCGCCACCGTGGTCACGGCGAACGTACGCGCCGGGCGCTTCGCCCACCGCGCGAGCGCGAAGGCCAGCACGAGCCCGACGACCGACCAGAACAGCACGCCGCCCGCGAACCCGAACACCGGGATCTCCTGGGCGGCGTCCTCACCCGGACTGGCGGCCTTCATCGGGACGCCGGCGGCTCTGGTGACCAGGGCGAACACCTCGGTGACGACGGCTCCCACGAGCACCGCGAGCACCCCGGCCCGCCACAGCGGCTGCGCGATGACGAAGGAGCGGAGCACGTCGGCGAGCGGACGGTCGGCCTGCGGCTGCGGAACGGGAACGTTGGCGGTCATGGCACTGCCTCCTGGGGACGGTGGTTCTCGGGGTGGTACTGCCTGAGTGGTGCTGCCCGCGTGGTGCTCTCGGGGTGGTGCTCTCGAAGAAGACAGACCCCGGGGCGGCGGGAAACTCATCGGTCCCGGGCCGTCGTTCCGTACGGGCTCCGGGGCGGGCCGGCGCAGGAGCGGGAAGCCGTCCGATTGAGGTCGGACAGACTCGGACTTATGGTGCGTATATGGCTGTTGAGCTGAACCACACCATCGTCGTCAGCAGCGACAAGCGGGCGTCGGCCACCTTCCTCGCGGAGCTGCTCGGGCTCGAGGTCGGCGAGCAGTTCGGCCCGTTCGTCCCCGTGACCACCGGCAACGGCGTCACGCTGGACTACGCGGAGTACGAGGAGGAGGAAGGCGGCATCACGCCGCAGCACTACGCGTTCCTGGTCTCCGAGGACGACTTCGACGCGATCTTCGGCAGGATCAAGGCGGCGGGGATCACGTACTACGCGGACCCGTACCACGGCCGCGTCGGCGAGATCAACACGCGCGACGGCGGCCGGGGCACGTACTTCGACGACCCGGACGGGCACGCGATGGAGATCCTCACCAGGCCGTACGGCAGCGGCGGCCGCAGAGGGTGACCGCCCGCCCGGTGCCTCTTCCAGATACCCGACAGAAGGTGTCCGGTATCGGCGTGAGGATGGCGTCATGACGATGAGCTGGGCGGATTTCGAAGCGGCGGCACCGGAGCACGCGGCGCGCGTGCGGAAGCGCTTCGGAGAACACAAGCACCACGTACTGGCCACCCTGCGGGCCGACGGATCACCGCGCCTGACCGGACTGGAAGCGGACGTCAGCAGGGGAGAACTGTGGCTCGGCATGATGCCGAACTCCCGCAAGGCGCTTGACCTGCGGCGCGACCCGCGCTTCGCAATCCATGCCAACCCCGGCTCGGGCACGGAGTCCGAGATGGAGGGCGGCGACGCCCGGATCTCGGGACGGGCCGTGGAGGTGACCGACCCGGCGGAGCTGGCGCGGTACGCGGAGGCGGCGCCGGAGGGGGAGGTGCCGGAGGTGTTCCATCTGTTCCGCGTGGACCTGACCGAGGTGGTCCGTACGTACCTCGTGATGCCGGACATGTGCATGGACGTCTGGCACCCGGGCCGCCCGCTGCGGACGATCCGGCGCGGGAACGACGACGCGGCGCCGCGCGAGGACACGTAACGGGGGACAACGGGGAACCCGCGGGAACAAGGCCAGGGGCCCGGGGCCGTACGGCAGGGCCCCTCGCGGCGCCGTGGCGGGCCTCTGCGATCCTGGCGCGGTGTCCCTCACGCCACCGCCGTCCCGGCCGCAGCGGCCGCAACCGGCACAGCCGCCGCAGCCCCGGCAGGCGCACGGGCGTACGCGTGTGCCCGAGCCCGTGACCGCCGATCCGCCCGGGGCCATCACCAGCCCGCTGCTCACCCAGTCCTGGCTCGACCTGGCCTTCCTGCACTGGGCGGTGGCACCGGAGGACGTCGCCGGGCTGCTCCCGGCCGGCGCCGAACCCGACACGCTCGACGGCATGACGTACGTCGGGCTGGTCGCCTTCCGCATGCACCGCGTGGGGTGGTTCCGGCTGCCGGGGGTGCCGTACCTGGGCACCTTCCCCGAGACCAACGTCCGGCTGTACTCGGTGGACGCGCACGGCCGGCGCGGCGTCGTCTTCCGCTCGCTGGACGCCTCCCGGCTGGTGCCGGTGCTGATGGCGCGGGCAGGTTTCCGGCTGCCGTACGTGTGGTCGCGCATGTCCGTACGGGCCGACGGCGACACCATTACCTACACCAGCAACCGTCGCTGGCCGGGGCCGCGCGGCGCGCGCAGCCGGATAGCGGTGCGCAAGGGCGAACGGATCGCGGAGCCCACCGAGTTGGAGCACTTCCTGACCGCGCGCTGGGGGATGCACAGCGCGTTCTTCGGGCGCTCCATGTACCTGCCGAACGTTCACCCGCGCTGGCCGCTGCACCGCGCCGAACTCCTCGCGTGCGACGAGGACCTCGTGACGGCCGCGGGCCTGCCGCAGCCGGCGGGCGAACCGGTGAGTGTCCTGTACTCGCCCGGCGTCCCCGTACGCTTCGGCCGCCCCGAACGCCCCGCGGGCATCCCGACGCCCTGATACGCCGAGCGGCACGGGGCGGGGCCGTCGTCGGCCCCAACTGCCCCTGCCAAGCTGGCATATGCCATCCTCCGGGACTGCGCTCCTAACCCCTCGGGACCTGTGGAAACGTGGTGTTCCGTACACCACACCAGAACAAGAGGGCGACGCGATGACGCAACCCGAACACACACCCGCGACCACCTCTGAAGGCGCCCTTGACGTCTCGGTGCCGCACTCCGCCCGGATCTGGAACTACTGGCTGGGCGGCAAGGACAACTACGAGGTGGACCGCACCGCCGGGGAGGCGTACAAGCTGGTCTACCCCGGCATCGAGTACATGGCCCGGTCCGCCCGCGACTTCCTCACCCGCGCCGTCAGTCACCTCGCGGGCGACGAGGGCGTACGCCAGTTCCTCGACATCGGCACCGGCCTGCCCGCCGCCGACAACACGCACGAGGTCGCCCTGCGCGCCTCACCGGACTGCCGGGTGGTCTACGTCGACAACGACCCCATGGTGCTCTCCCACGCCCGCGCGATCCTCACCGACCCGGCCACCGCCCTCAACCCCCGCGTCACGTACATCGACGCCGACGTGCACAACCCCGAGGCCATCCTCGAAACCGCCCGCGGCTACCTCGACTTCGAGCAACCCATCGCCCTGATGCTGATGGGCATCCTGGGCCACGTCGACAGCTACGACGAGGCCCGCTCCATCGTCAGCCGCCTCCTCGAACCCCTGCCCTCCGGCAGCTTCCTCGTCCTGTACGAGAGCACCGACGGCGAGGAGGAGCTGAAGCAGGCCCAGCAGGGCTACGACGACGGCGGCTCCGTCCCGTACCGCCTCCGCAGCGTCGAGCAGATGACCCGCTACTTCGACGGCCTCGACCTGATCGAGCCGGGCATCGCCAGCTGCTCGCACTGGCGCGCACCCGAGCCGCCGGCGAAGGAAGCGATGACGTTCGGCGGGGTGGGGCGCAAGCCCTGAGCGGTGTACGGGGGCTGGGTCCGCCCGCCGCCCCTGGCCGCTTACGTACGCGTGAGGACGATCGTCTCGGAGGGCGTGATCGCGCCGCTGGCGCGGTGGCGCTGCACGTTGCAGCACGCGGCAAAGTGAGTGAACGGCGTGGTGGTCTTCTCAAGCTCCGCGGCCAGCATCCGCGCGCCGAATTCCAGCGCGACGGCAGCCCCTTGCGGCACGCTTCCTGCGGCGTCCTGGGCGTGCCGGAACAGCGCGAGAGTGTGCTCCAGGAGGCGGCCCGTGGCCTCCTCCAGCGCCGACCCGCCTCCCGCACTGAGCACTTCGCGACCCAGGCGGTTCGCGTCCTCCGCGGCGAGGCTCAACTCGTCGGGGTGGGCGGTGAACTTGCGCGGCGGTGTGTCAGCGGGCCGGACGGAGGGCGCCGTCCCCCGGACGGGGCGCGGGACGGGCCTGGGCCGCAGCGGTACGGGCTCGCCCTGTCGGCCGCTCTCCTCCCGCAGGTAGGCGACCGCACAGCTCCAGAGCAGTACGCGCCCTTCCAAGCTGTCCGTGAGAGGCGCGAGATGGTGGAGCCGGACGGCCTCGCGCACGTGATCGTGGGCGTTCTCGAGCATCTGGGTGAGCTGGTACGGAGGGGCGGACTGCTCCGCCAGCCGCAGCGCCTCGCGCATGGTGTCGGTGAGGGCGCGGTGTGTGTGCAGGCTGCGGTCCCGCTCGACAGGGGCCTTGCCGTGCGAGAGCGCTTGAGTAAGGTCTCGGAAGCCGTAGTGGACGGCGGCCGGGTCCAGCGCCGGGGGGACCAGCTGCACGACCTTTTCCGCCAGCGCGCGGACGAGAGCGGCGTTGTGGTTGTGCGTCGACCTGATCCGCCCCGCGCGCAGGGCGCTGGCGAGGTCGTTCGCGATGCTGCGGTTCACGGAGGCATGGGCCATGGTGCGCAGCGTCAGTTGGCCCGTTTCGAACGCGACCCTGAGCGCGTCGTCCTCCGCGATGGGCCGAATCTGCGCTTCCCAGGGATGCGGTCGCCCCTGCGGAACCCACAGCTCCGCTGTCGGCCCGACGTGGAATGCCGTGAGGTGACTCCCGCTGCCGGGTGAACCCGGTGAGGGCGGCCGGGTGTCCGCGATCGACTCCCGGCCGGCGCACCACACCGCGTGCTCCGGGTTCTGGGCGACCAGCCGGAACCCCGGGTCCTCGACCTCCCCGCGCGTGGGCAGGGTCCACACCGGCCCGTCCGTGAGCAGGGAGTTGACCCAGCCGACGAACGCCAGCGCCTGCGTACGGCTCATGCCGGCGGCCGTCTCCGCGGCGTCGCCCTCGTCGTAGCCGGGGTAGCGGGCGTCCTCCCGTTCCGCCGCGAACAGCCGGTACAGCTCGCGTGTGACCGGGCGGCTGCACACCACCGTGTCGTCGTTCAGCTGGACCGTCTCGCGCAGCAGCCGCGTGACCGTCACGGCCGTCATGAGGCGGCGCGTGGGGGAGTCGAGCGGTTCGATGAGGGCCTGTTCCCGCAGCTCCTCCAACTCCCGTACGGTGCCCGGGTCCACCTCCGTGGCGGCCTCCGCGCAGTCGAAGGCCAGCGCGAGCGCCGCCGGCGTACGGGCTGCGAGGCACGCCGCGATCACCGGCGCCGGATCGGTGCGGGCGGCGTACAGCAGCGCCGTCTCGCGCCACCAGTCGTCGTCCACGGCGGCCGTCAGCACGTCGGTGCGGCCGTGCTGCTGGATGTGCAGCGCGGCGAGGTGCTCCTGGAGGGTGAGGTGGGCGAACGCGTAGAGCCCGCGTTCCCGTTCCACCAGCAGCCCGTTGGAGGTCACGGAGTCGAGGAAGACCGCCGTGGCGTCCACCGGGTTGTTGAGCCCGACGCGGTACAGCGCGGGCCGCAGGACGCTGCCGGCCTGTTCGGCGGAGATGTCGCGGAGGCGCTGCGTCATCATGTGGTACGCGAGTTCGCGCAGCACCGTCTCCGTCTTGGCGCCGTTGATGTCGACCTGGCCCTCGGCCGGGTTCTTGGCCTGGTGGCGGCGCCAGAGCAGGACTTCGCAGATCTCGCGGTACAGGTCGGCGCGGCTGCCGGGGAGGGCGCCGCGGTAGCGGTGGACGTTCGCGATCATCGTGAGCAGCAGCGGGTTGGTCGCGAGGTCGTACAACACGGGCCGCGCACGCAGCCGTTCGAGCAGGTCCGTCGCCTCCTCGGCGGCGCGGTCGGCCACGCCCGCGTCGTTCACGCCGGTGCTGAGCTTTTCGATCGCGTGGTACCAGCCGTGCACGAACGAGGAGACCTGCTCGCTCGTGAACCGGCGCACCTGGAGCACCCGGGCCCGGTTCAGTGGGGCGCTGAGGTAGCCGTGCGGGCGGGAGGTCAGCACGAAGTCGTTGGTCTCGTACTGCTCGATCTGTTCCTCGACCCACTTCGCCACCGCCCGCCGGTCCTCCTCGCGCGCGACCTCGTCCAGGCCGTCGAGGAGGACGACGCAGCGGCCCTGCGCGAGCTGCTGCTCGAACCAGCCCTCCGGCTCGTCCTCCCGCAGGCCGCGGAGGGAGGCGCGGACGAGCTCGGGGAGGGTGCTGTCGGGGCGTTCCGTGATCGCTGCGGCGTGGTCGCGGAGGAACAGCAGCACCGGCAGCGCCGTACGGGGGCCGCGCCCGCCGCCGTACCGGCCGTGCGGCGGGCGCAGCGCCACGTGCTTGAGGAGCGTGGTCTTGCCGGTGCCGGGCGCGCCGATCACGGCGAGGGCGGTGCCGCGTTCGGCGCCGAGGAAGTCCGTGAGGGACTGGCGGGCGGGCACGGGGCCGGCGGCTCCGGCGGTCGCCGCCGGTACGGGCCCCGCCTCGCCCGTGCCGTGGGGCGGCCGCCCGGCCAGCGCCTCGCCGGACGTCTCGTGCGCGGGCCGCGGGACGAGGCTGACGTCGATGAACACCTCGGCCAGGCCCGGCGCGTAGTCGCCGCGCGTCGCGAGGCCCTTCAGGTCGACGAAACGGTTCCGGCTGATCAGCGCGGCACGGTAGGCGCGTTCGAAGCGGGACAGCTTCCAGCGCAGGCGGCGGTCGATGACGTCGGTGAGACGTTCCGCCCAGCGGGACTGGAGGCCGCCGAAGATCCGCCCCGCGAAACCCACGGCCGCCACCAGCACCGCGTAGCCCAGGAGAAGCACCACTGCGGCGACCTGGTGCGAGGTGAACCATGACCGGAATCCGATGCCGGCGGCGGCGGGCGGCAGGAGACAGGCGGCGGCGAGACCGGTCTTGGCGAGCAGCCCCGAACCCCGTACGGGCACCGGATACCCCCTGTGCGTAGGCGAGTTGGCCGTGTGCCCCTTCCTACCCCGTGGCGCCCGGTGCCGGTCCCCTTCCGGCCACGGCGCACGGTGGCGCGGGGGCGCACGTCCAGCCCGTCCGGCGGTTGAGGACGGCCCGGGGGCGGCCGCCGGGGGTGCGGGCCAGGGCGCTGGGCGGAGGCCGGCGGCTGGGGCCCACCGAACTGCTGGTGGTCCACGAGCCGGTGGCGGCCCGCGTGTTGTCCTCGGCCGGGGCCGTCCTCAATCGCCGGACGGGCTGGACCGTGTAAAGCTCCGCTGTTGTCCTGATTAAGAAATCCTCGATGGACTTAACGGCACCCCCTCGGCAGATTGGACCCGTCCGAGAGCAAGACCGCAGCGCACCGCCGGACACGTCGGTGTCGCGCCAGCCCGGGGAGCCACCGTATGAGAGCCCTTGTCAAGCAGCAGGCCGCTCCCGGGCTGTGGCTCGCGGACGTGCCCGAGCCGCGTACGGGGCCGGGGGACGTCCTGATCAGGGTGTTGCGCACCGGCATCTGCGGTACCGATCTGCACATCCGCGACTGGGACGGCTGGGCCCGACAGGCCGTCGAGACACCGCTCGTGCTGGGCCACGAGTTCGTCGGCGAGGTCGCGCACATCGGCGACGACGTGGCGGACATCCGCGTCGGCGATCTCGTCAGCGGCGAGGGCCATCTCGTCTGCGGGAAGTGCCGCAACTGCCTCGCCGGCCGCCGCCACCTGTGCCGCAGCACGATCGGGCTGGGCGTCGGACGGGACGGCGCGTTCGCCGAGTACGTCGCGCTGCCCGCCTCCAACGTCTGGGTGCACCAGGCAAAGGTGGACCTGGACATCGCTGCGATCTTCGACCCGTTCGGGAACGCCGTGCACACGGCCCTGTCGTTCCCGCTCGTCGGCGAGGACGTGGTGATCACCGGGGCGGGGCCCATCGGGATCATGGCGACCGCCGTCGCCCAGCACGCGGGCGCGCGCCACGTCGTGGTCACCGACGTCAGCGAGCCCCGTCTCGAACTGGCCCGCAAGGCCGGTGCCAGCCTCGCGCTCAACGTCTCGGACGCGGATCTCGCGGAGGCGCAGCGGGAGTTGGGCCTGAAGGAGGGCTTCGACGTGGGCCTGGAGATGTCCGGGCGCCCGGAGGCCGTACGCGACATGGTCGACAACATGACCCACGGCGGCCGGATCGCGATGCTGGGCCTGCCCGCGCGGGAGTTCCCGCTGGACTGGTCGAAGATCGTCACGTCGATGATCACCATCAAGGGCATCTACGGCCGCGAGATGTACGAGACCTGGTACGCGATGACCGTCCTGCTCGAAGGCGGCCTGGACATCAGCCCCGTGATCACCGCGCGGTACGGCTACGAGGAATTCGAAGCGGCCTTCGACGAGGCCGCCACCGCCCGCAGCGGAAAGATCATCCTCGACTGGACGGTCTGACCCCGTACGCACTGCCCCGCACGCCGCCCCACCCCCTCCCGTACCTGAAGGAGCCTCCGTGTACGAGTCCGTCCGCGACGACCTGCGCAGCACCCTCGACGAGATCCGCGACGCGGGCCTCTTCAAGCCCGAGCGTGTGATCAGCACCCCGCAGAGCGCGTCCGTCGCCGTCACCGACGGCGGCCGCCCCGGCGACGTCCTCAACTTCTGCGCCAACAACTACCTCGGCCTCGCCGACCACCCCGAGGTCGTCGCCGCCGCCAAGGACGCCCTGGACCAGTGGGGTTACGGGATGGCCTCCGTCCGCTTCATCTGCGGCACGCAGGAGGTGCACAAGGAGCTGGAACAGCGCCTCTCGGCGTTCCTGGGGCAGGAGGACACGATCCTCTACTCCTCCTGCTTCGACGCCAACGGCGGCGTCTTCGAGACCCTCCTCGGCGCCGAGGACGCCGTCATCTCCGACGCGCTCAACCACGCCAGCATCATCGACGGCATCCGGCTCTCCAAGGCCCGCCGGCTGCGCTACGACAACCGCGACCTGGCCGGGCTCGAACAGCGGCTCAAGGAGTCGCAGGACGCCCGCCGCCGGCTGATCGTCACGGACGGCGTGTTCTCGATGGACGGCTACCTCGCGCCGCTCGACGCGATCTGCGACCTCGCCGACCGCTACGACGCGCTGGTCATGGTCGACGACTCGCACGCCGTCGGCTTCACCGGCGCCGGCGGCCGCGGCACCCCGGAACTGCACGGCGTACGCGACCGGGTGGACATCATCACCGGCACCCTCGGCAAGGCGCTGGGCGGCGCCTCCGGCGGCTACGTCGCGGCCCGCGCGGAGATCGTCGCCCTGCTGCGGCAGCGGTCCCGCCCGTACCTCTTCTCCAACTCCCTCGCGCCCGTCATCGCCGCCGCGTCCATCAAGGTCCTGGACCTGCTGGAGAGCGCCGGCGAACTCCGCGATCGGCTGCGTGCCAACACCGCCCGGTTCCGTACGGCGATGACCGAGGCGGGCTTCGAGATCCTGCCCGGCGACCACCCCATCGTGCCCGTCATGATCGGCGACGCGGCGGAGGCGGCCCGTATGGCCGAACTCCTCCTGGACCGCGGCGTGTACGTGATCGGCTTCTCGTATCCCGTGGTGCCGATGGGCCAGGCGCGCATCCGCGTCCAGCTGTCCGCGGCGCACTCGGAGGAGGACGTGGAGCGGGCCGTCGCCGCCTTCACCGACGCCCGCGCGGCACTGCACGGCTGAGGCGGCCCGCGGTGACTGCGGTGCGCGCCACCGGGTCCGTGGCACGCGCCACCAGGCACGTCGTCCGCCGCGCTGAGAGAATGGCCCGGTGATCGACCCCCGGCGGCTCCGCGTGCTGCGGGCCGTGGCGGACCACCACACGGTGACCGCCGCGGCCGCGGCGCTGTACCTCACACCCTCGGCCGTCTCCCAGCAACTGGCCGCGCTGGAGCAGGAGACCGGCCACACCCTGCTGACCCGCAGCAGCAGGGGCGTGAAACTGACCGCCGTAGGGGACATCCTGCTGGGGCACGCGCACGCCGTCGTCGCCCAGCTGGAACGGGCCGAGGCGGAGCTGGCGGCGTACGCGGACGGCACGGTCGGCGAGGTCACGGTCGCGTCGTTCGCCACGGGCATCGCGGAGGTGGTGGCGCCGGTCATCGGCCGCCTGCGCGACGTCGAGCCGGGCATCCGCGTACGGGTGCGGGACTCCGAGGGCGACGAGAGCCTGCCGATGGTGCTGGACGGGGAGGCGGACCTGGCCGTCGCCGTCGAGTACCGCGGCGCGCCCCGTCCGGACGACCCGCGGCTGACGAGGCTGCCGCTGTACGCGGAGCCGTTCGACGCCGTACTCGCCCGGACCCACCCGCTGAGCGGCGTCGGGCGCGTGGCGCTCGCGGAGCTTGCAGACGAGGACTGGATCGGGCAGCACCCCGGCAACCCCTGCCTCGACGTGATGCTGCTGGCGTGCGAACTCGCCGGGTTCCAGCCACGGCTGGCGCACACCTCGGACGACTTCCGCGCCGTCGTCGCCCTCGCGGCGGCCGGTGCGGGGGTGGCGCTGGTGCCGCGTTCGGCGCTGCGCGGGATGGAGCACAGGGAGACGGTCGTACGCCCGGTCGCGGGGCCGGCGGCGACGCGCCGGGTGTTCGCGGCCGTACGCCGGGGCGCGGAGGAGCACCCGCTGATCCGGCCGGTGCTCGACGCGCTGGAGGAGACGGCTGCCGGGCTCTCCACGGACTGAACGGGCGACGGCGCGGGGGCTGTCCCTCCGCGCGGAGGGACAGCCCGCGCGCCGTCGCCCAGGAGCGGCTACTGCCCGCCTAGGAGCGGAGGATGGCGAACGCCTCGACCTCGAGCAGCAGCTCGGGCCGGACCAGCCCGGCGACCTGCACGGCGGAGCTGGCGGGCGGGCGCGACGTGTCGATGACGGCGTCGCGTGCGTCCCGTACGGCCTGCATGAAGCCGAAGTCCGTGACGAAGAAGGTCAGTTTGACGACGTCGTCGAAGGTCGCGCCCGCCTCGGCGAGGCAGCGGCGCAGGTTCTCGAACACCTGGCGCGCCTGTGCGGCGGGATCGTTCTCGCCGACGACCGCGCCGTGCTCGTCCACGGCGATCTGCCCTGAGACCGCGATGAACCTGCCCTCGCCCCAGACGACGTGGCTGTAGCCGTTACCGGGAGCGACGCCGTCGGGTGCGGCGACGTGGATGAGATCAGATGACATGCCGCGATCCTCACCCGCACCACCCGCTACGCGCCAGCCGAATCCGCCACGGGTCCTTGCGGCACCTCGCCTTGCGGCACCTCGCGTGACGGCACCTCGCCTTCCTCCGGCACCGTGCCGTCCGCCGCCGAGGCCCGCGCGGCAGCCGCGGTGAGCAGTTCCAGGAGCGTGCCGGAGAATCCCCCTGCCAGCATCCGGACCGCGGCCGTCCACGCTGCCGCGTCGGCCTGGGGTATGTGTGCGCCGACCAGCTCACGGCAGCGGGGCGCCAGCTCGGGGACGACGTGCTGGGCGCTTTCCAGCACTTCCGCCGCGTACGGGGCGGGTGCCAGGAGGCCGAGGACTTCCGCGGCGCCCACGAGCCGCCGCTCGACGGCCACGGTCAGCCGGGACGAACGGACCACCGCGGGCGTCCGGTCCCAATGCGGCAGCGCCTCCCGCAGCAGCCAGCGCGGGGGAGTCGCCCCTTCGGTGACCCAGAGCGGCAGGGTACGCAGCTCGGGATGCGATTCCGGGAGGAGCGGCCGCAACTCCTCCGGGAGATCCGGCCGGTGGAGCAGCGGCGCGAGCGCCGCTTCGGCGAGCCTGCCGCCGCCGCGGTAGTGGCTGACGACCTCCTCCCAGGCGATCGGAGTGCCGGGACGGCGGGCCCGGCGCGAGGAGTGCCCGGCCGCCGTCAGTCCGGCGAGAGCGACCTCGGGTGACTCCCACTCCTCGCGCGCCGTTCTCCGGCGCCGCTCGGACTGCGCCAGCCACGCCTGCGGCCCGGGGAGATGGCGCGCGGCCGGCTCCCGTACGGGGACACCGCCCGCGTCCAGCGCGGCCAGCAGCTCCTCGGCGGCATCCGTGAGCCCGGCGACGCCGGCCGCCTGCACGGCCGTCTCGGCCAGCACGTCCCGTACGGCCGGGTCCGTACGCACTCTCGCGAGGGCACAGAGCACCGAGCGGTACGGCCGGAGGTCACCGTCTTCGTCTCTGTCGTCGGGCTGCACGTGGCTGAGCCGCACGGCGGCGTGCCAAGCGAGTCCGAGCGCGTCCTGCGCGGAGACACGGGAGAGGACCACGGGCACGACACCGGCCGGAGCGGAGTGCAGCAGCAGGTGCAGCAGCTCGATGCCCTCCGGCGGCAGATCCGTGGTGCCGGTGTCCGCGGTGGCCGAATCCAGCAACTCCGGCAGCGTGCCGTCGAAGCCCGGTCCGAGCCGGGCGGCGCCCAGCAGCGCCTCCGGGGACATGTCCTCCAGAAACGCACGGAGGGCGACGTCCAGTTGAGCGCCGTACATGCGGTCGATGGGCCGACCCGCGCTCCGGTCCCGCGTGGGATCCAGCAGCTCGGCCAGGTGATGTACGGGAGCGGTGTGCCGTATGACGTCGTCCCGGGAAGCGACCTCCAGCGCCTGCCTCGGTGTCACCAGGGCGGTGTCAGGGTCGTCGGCCGCGTCCCGGTGGTCCAGCAGCGGCAGCCCGAACTCTGCCGGGAGCTCATTCCGGAGCTTCGAAACCACCAGGTCCCGTGTCGTGCGCGGCAGCTCGACGCCGGCCAGCGCGTTGAGGTCGTGCAGCTGAGGGCTGTGCCGGACGAAGCTGAAGTTCTGCCGCTTGCCGGTGAGTTGCTCCGTGAGAAGCGCGGCAAGGCGGCGAGGCGTGTGTGCCTCCTCGGCGATACGGCGCAGCGCCGCCACGCCCGGCGCGTCGGAGGAGGCCGGAACGCCGTCGGCGAACGCCTCCGCCAACTCCGCCGCGATGTGCGCTCCGGGAGCGGCCTTCTTGGCGCCGCCCTGCTCCGGAACGGGGCGCAGCAGTCCGACCAGGTCCTCGCCGTGCCCCTGCTCCAGCAGCGACATGGCGGCGAGCGCCTGCTCGTCCCTGGTCACCGAGCCGGGCGGGAGCGCGAGCACGTGCCGCGCCACCTCCGGGTCGCCCGTGGCAAGCAGCGGGCGCAGGTGCCGGGGCGACAGCGTGCCGTCCGCGGCGAGGCACGCGGCCATCGCGGGGCCGAGCGGCCCCCGCGCGAGGCTGTGCCGGATGGCGGCGGTGGCGTCGGGATCCGCGTACAACTCTGCGGCGACCTCTGCCAGCTGGGGGCCCCCGACACGGTTCAGCCCGTCGGCCACGCGTGACCAGTGGCCGGCGAGCGGCCTGGCCCACAGGAGCTCCCGGACCAGCTCCGGGTCGCCTCTCGCCAGAACGGCTTCGATGAGGGCGGGGCACTCCACGGCGTCCATGTACGCGTCGTAACCGCCCATGTCGGACCGCACCTCGAGCCAGGGCTGGTGCAGAGCGTCGACCACCGGCACGCCGAGTCTGTCCAGCACCGGGAGCAGCAGGTGGGAGGGCATCAACGGCGCGAGACGGAGCAGGACTTCGACCCCTTCGGGCGGCTCACCCGCGCCGTCTTCCCACCCGTCGAGCGGGCACCACTCCTCAGGGCCCTCGGCGTGCTCGCTGCATGCGGTCTGGCTGGTCATGTCGGCGAGTGTAGGAAGCGGCACTGACAACCGCCGGGCGGCTGTTCAAGCCCGCCCGGCGTTTGAGGACGGTCCGGGGCGGCCGTCGGGGGAATGCGGGCCATCTTGGCGGGTGGAGACCGGCGGTTGTGGGGGCCAGGGGCGAGGCGTGGGCTTACGGGACCTGTGGGGGGCCAGAGGCCAGGCGGTGGGCAAGGAGGCCCAGGCGGTGTCCGTAGCCGAGGGCCCTCCTCAAGCGCCGGACGGGCCGGACTTGGGCCAACACAGACCCACGGCGGCCGGTGGCGGCAGCGGCGGGACCGGGACCGAAGGCGTGGCGCGGAAGGACCGGAGCAGGAACGCGACCAGCCGACGCGAGGCGGCCGCCGCGGCCTCGGCGGAGCCGGCGGCCTCGGCGGTGATGCCGTCGTTGGCCATCAGGACGAGCGTGAGGTCGTCGGGGTGGAAGTCGGCGCGCAGTCGCCCGGCCTCCTGCGCCCGCCGCGTCAGCGCGTCGAAGCCCCGCTCGGCGTGGGCGCGTTGGCGGTCGAAGTCGACCGCGTCCGGGAACTCGCTGAGGAACGCCGCCGTGAACCCCCGGTCCGCGAGCTGCATACGGCACACCTTCTCGACGACCGTACAGAACCCGCGCCACGGGTCCGGGTCCGCCAGCGCCTCGTCGACGACCGCCGCACAGGACGCGAGCTGGTCGGCGAAGACCTCCGTGACCAGCGACTCCCGGGTGGGGAAGCGCCGGTAGAGCGTGGCCACGCCGACGCCCGCACGGCGGGCGATCGCCGCCATGGGCACGTCGAGGCCGCGTACGGCGAACGCCTCGCGGGCGGCGTCGAGTATCCGGTTCCGGTTGCGCTCCGCGTCCGCGCGCAGCCGATCCGAAGCGTCAGCGGACGCGGCTGGGGCGATCTGAGACGAGTCGGCAGCCATGTGTCTCACATTAACGAGAAGTGGAAGGGGGCGTCCGGTTAGCCGGTTGGCTGGGAGCAGACAGCAGACAGCAGACAGCAGACGGCAGACGGCAGACGGCAGACGGCAGACGGCAGACGGCAGACGGCAGTCAGCAGTCAGCAGACTGACAGCGAGGAGTCAGGCAGTGAGTGAGATGCGAGCGGCCCTGTACGACCGGTACGGGCCTCCGGACGTGCTCTACGAGGGCACGGTGGCGAAGCCGGACGCGGGACCGGGCGAGGTCCTCGTACGCGTCCACGCGGCCAGCCTGAACGGCGGCGAACTCCTCGCCCGTGCGGGCAAGGTGCGCGTCGTCACCGGTCTCAGCCGGGGCTTCCCGAAACGGACCGGAATCGACTTCGCAGGTGAGGTTGTGGCGCTTGGCCCCGATGTCACCGGCTTTCGGCAGGGCGACCGGGTGTGGGGCGGGTCCAGGGCGTTCGGTGCCGCGGCCGAGTACGTCGCGGCTCCCGCACGGCGTCTGTCGCTGGCCCCGAGCGGAACCGAACTCGTACAGGCCGCCGCCCTGCCCGCCGTGGGCACCACCGCCCTCACCGCGCTCCGCGACGAGGCCCGGCTGCGCGCGGGCGAACGGCTGCTGGTGCGGGGCGCGAGCGGCGGTGTGGGCAGCGCCGCGGTCCAGCTCGGGCACGCGTACGGGGCCCACGTGACCGCGTTGGCCGGGGCGAAGCAGTTGGACTTCGTACGCGGGCTGGGCGCCGACGAGGCGTTCGACTACGCGACGACCGGGCCCGCCGAACTCCCGCGCTTCGACGTCGTCCTGGACGCGGTCGGCTCCGCGCTCAGCGCCTACCGGGGGCTGCTGACCGCGAACGGGCGCATGGTGGCGGTGACCTTCGACAGCGGGCACATGCTCCGGTCGCTCGCGTACATCGCCGCCTCCGCGGCCTTCGGCAGGCGTCGTGTCCGGAGCTTCAGCGGCAACCCCGACGACACGCTGTACGCCGAACTGGCCCGGCTCACGGAGTCCGGTGCGATCCGGCCGGTGGTGGACCGGGTCCTGCCCCTCGCGGACGTCGCGGAGGCGCACCGCGCGCTGGAGGCCGGCGGCGTCCGCGGCAAGGTGGTGCTCAGCGTGCTGCCGTGAGCACGGACTGCGCTGAGTGCGGTGTGCCGTGAGCACGGTCCGCGGTGATCAGCCCCGCGCTGTGCGAGCCGTAAGGGCTGTGAGACCGGTCAGTGAGCTGACAGCGGTCAGCGCGGTGACATCCGTCAGCGTGGTGAAAGCCATCAGAGCAGCGTCAGTTGCTGCGCGTGTACGCCCTCGTCGGGCGCGTCCTCCTCCGTGTGCTCCGGCGGCAACCGGTGCGTGCCGGGGGAGGAGGGGCCGATGCCGTACTCGGTGGCGAGTTCGTGCACCTGACCGGTGATGCGCCGCTGGTACCACTTGGGCGCGTACGCCCCGTCCGCGTACAGCGCCTCGTAGTGCCGGACGAGCCCCGGGTGGTGGATGCCGAGCCAGCGCATGTACCACTCGCGGGCCCCCGGCCGCAGGTGCAGCGTGAGCGGTGTGACCGAGGTGGCACCGGCGGCGGCGATGGCCCGTACGGTCGTGCGCAGCTGGGACGGCGAGTCGCCGAGGAACGGGATGACCGGGGCCATCAGGACCCCGCAGGGTATGCCGTGCTGGGTGAGGGTGCGTACGACGTCCAGGCGGCGTTCGGGTGCGGGCGTGCCGGGCTCGACGGAGCGCCAGAGCCCCTCGTCAGTGAAGCCGACCGAGACGGAGACGCCCACGTCCGCGACGGCCGCCGCGGAGCGCAGCAGGGCGAGATCGCGGAGGATCAGTGTGCCCTTGGTGAGGATGGAGAACGGGTTGGCGTAGTCGCGGAGGGCGGTGAGGATGCCGGGCATGAGCTGGTAGCGGCCCTCGGCGCGCTGGTAGCAGTCGACGTTCGTGCCCATCGCGATGTGCTCGCCGCGCCAGCGCCGTGCGCCCAGCTCGCGGCGGAGCAGGTCGGGGGCGTTGACCTTGACGACGATCTGCGAGTCGAAGTCGGCGCCGGTGTCCAGGTCGAGATAGCTGTGCGTCTTGCGCGCGAAGCAGTACACGCAGGCGTGTGTGCAGCCGCGATACGGGTTGACCGTCCATTCGAACGGCATGCGGGAGGCCCCCGGCACCCGGTTGACGATCGAGCGCGCACGCACCTCGTGGAAGGTGACGCCCCGGAACTCCGGGGTGTCGAACGTGCGCGTGACGACGTCGGTGCCGAAGAGGGCGGCCGGGCCGTCGCCGCTCAGATTGTCCCAGCGCATGGGGTCCTCCTTGGTGGTCCTCACGGTGTCCTCAATAGAACACCTGTTCCCATGCTAGCGGTCAACCCGGATTTTGGCGGGGGACGCGCGGGTGGTTGGCTGGGCGCCGGGTCCTCGAGCGCGTGCGCGGACAAGACGCGACGGGACACAGGCGACGAGCACAGGAGGATCAATGGCGCAGGTCGAAGCGGCCACCCAGCGGGAGGTCCGGGCGAAGCCCGAGGACGTCTTCGGCGCCCTGGCCGACTACAGCGGCACGCGCGAGAAGGTGCTGCCGCAGCAGTTCAGCGAGTACGAGGTGCGCGAGGGTGGCGACGGCGAGGGCACCCTCGTGCACTGGAAGCTCCAGGCGACCAGCAAGCGGGTGCGCGACTGCCTCCTGGACGTCACGGAGCCGGCGGACGGCGAACTCGTCGAGAAGGACCGCAACTCCTCCATGGTCACCACCTGGCGCGTCACGCCGGGCGCCGAGGAGGGCACGTCGCGCGTCACCGTGACCACCGTCTGGGACGGTGCGGGCGGCATCGGCGGCTTCTTCGAGAAGACCTTCGCGCCCAAGGGGCTCGCGCGGATCTACGACGAGCTGCTCGCCAACTTCGCGGCCGAGACGGAGAAGTGACCCCGGAGCGATAGCTGCGGGACGGTCGGAAGAGGGCCGGGCCGCACGGGATCTCCGAAGGCCGCGAGGTCTTCGGAGAGCTCCCGGGAAGCACCGGCCGTCTCACCGGATCGAGTGGTTTTCGCGCGGCCAGGGCGTACGCCGGTCGCGCCGACGGGAATACGAAAGCCCCTGATGAGCGCCGGAAGGGCGCCCAGGGCAACGGAGTTGGCGCTCCGAACGGGTCCCTCCGCACTCCATGCCCAACTTGCTCGCTCTTGTCGCTTGATGCGAGAAATATGCGCACTTGGCGACTCGGGGCAAGGGGTGAGTGTGATGGGCGGGACCACGCTGGAGAGCACCAGCGACCCGGCGTGGCCCGCTGCCGTCGAGGTCACCCTGGAGATCCCGGACTACGGGACGCACGCCCCGGCTCCGGCCCCCGCGAGCAGCGCGCCGGAGGCCCGTGGCGGTATCCGTACGGACCCCCCGCGCACCGGCGCCCGTACGGAGACCGGCAGCCACGCCCGTACGGACACCGACGCCCGTACGGACACCGACGCCCGTACGGACGCCGCCGCGCCGCCCCCTCCCGCGGACCACGGCGGCGTGGCCGCGCCAGCCGGGCTCAGCCCGCGCCGCGTGCGGATCGTCTTCGCCGTCCTGATGCTCGCGCTGCTGCTCGCCGCGCTCGAGCAGACCATCGTCGCGACCGCCCTCCCCGAGATCGTCGGCGATCTGCACGGCCTGGAGCGGATGTCGTGGGCGGTCACCTCGTACCTGCTCGCCGCCACCATCGGGCTGCCCGTCTACGGGAAGCTCGGCGACCTCTTCGGGCGCAAGGGCGTCTTCCTGTTCGCGATCGTCGTGTTCATCATCGGCTCCGGGCTCGCGGGCTGGTCGCGTTCGATGAACGAGCTGATCGCGTTCCGCGCGATCCAGGGCGCGGGCGCCGGGGGGCTGATGATCGGCGTCCAGGCGATCATCGCGGACATCGTGCCGCCCCGCGCGCGCGGTCGTTACATGGGTCTCATCGGCGCCGCGTTCGGGCTCGCCTCGGTGGCCGGGCCGCTGCTCGGCGGCTGGTTCACGGACGAGCTGTCCTGGCGCTGGTGCTTCTACGTGAACGTGCCGTTCGGCCTGCTCACCCTCCTCGTCACCGCCTTCGTGCTGAAGCTCCCCGCCCCCGGCGGCCGCCGCCCCCGGCTCGACGTGCTCGGCGCGCTGCTGATCGCCGCGTTCTCCACCTGTCTGGTGCTGCTGACGAGTTGGGGCGGCACGGAATACGCGTGGGACGACCGCGTCGTCCTCGGGCTCGGTGCCGGGGCGCTCGCCAGCGGGCTGCTGTTCCTCGTCACCGAGCGCTTCGCCCGCGAACCTGTCATCCCGCTGCGGCTGTTCCGCGACTCCGTCTTCAACGTCACCGGGCTGATCGGCGCGGTCGTCGGCGTCGCCCTCTTCGGCGCCGCCAGCTACCTGCCGAGCTATCTGCAGATGGTGGACGGCGCTACCGCCACCGAGTCCGGGCTGCTCATGCTGCCGATGATGGGCGGCATCGTGTGCGCGTCCATGCTCTCCGGGCAGCTCATCTCGCGCACCGGCCGCTACCGGCTGTGGCCGCTGCTCGGCTGCGCCCTGTCGGCCGTGGGGATGTGGCTGCTGTCCGGGCTGGAGGCGGACACGTCCCGGGCGACGTACAGCGTCTGGATGGCGGTCCTCGGCTTCGGCATCGGCTGCGTGCTGCCGGTGCTGATCCTGGCCGTGCAGAACTCCGTACCGGCGGCCGACCTCGGCACGGCCACCAGCGCCAACAACTACTTCCGCCAGATCGGCGGGAGCGTCGGCGCCGCCGTCTTCGGCACCCTCTTCACCCACCGCCTCGCCGACGCCCTCGAACGTGAACTTCCGCACGCCGAAGGCGGCACCGCGCCCGACGGATCGCCGGGCGCCGGAACCGAGCTGCCCGACCCCGAGGCGCTCACCCCCGCCCTGGTGCACGCGCTCCCCGAGCCGCTGCGCGACGGCTACATCCTGGCGTACGCCGACGCCATGCCCCGCATCTTCCTGTACCTCGTGCCGGTGCTCGTTCTCGGGCTCCTGCTCGCCTTCCTGCTGAAGGAGAAACCCCTGGTGTCCCAGAACGCCCCCGTGCCCGAGGCCCGTTCCGGTGCCGACCCGCTCACGGGCCCGTACGGCGCCGGAGTGCCCGTGTGCGGCACCGTGCAGCACAGCGACGGAACGACCGTGCCGCGCGCCGCGCTCACCCTCATCGACACCAGCGGGCGGCAGGTGGGCCGCGGCGCCACCGGCGACGACGGCCGGTACGCGCTCAGCACGCCGGGCCCCGGCTCGTACGTCCTGATCGCCGCCGCAGGCGGACACCAGCCGCAGGCCGTCAGCGTGTCCGTCGCGGAACGCCCCGTCGAACTCGACCTCGTGCTCGGCGGCGCGGGGCGGCTCGCGGGCACCGTGCAGACCGCCGACGGCACACCCGTACGCGACGCCGCGGTGACCCTGACCGATGTGCGCGGCGAGGTCGTCGCCACGTCCCGCAGCGGGCCGGACGGCGCGTACGTGATCGACGGACTGGTCGCGGGCGAGTACACGTTGGCGGCCAGCGCGCCCGCGTACCGTCCGGCGGCGCAGCCGGTGACCGTACAGGCGGCGCGCGAGACGCGGCAGGACGTCGAGCTGGCGGGCGGCGCGGTGCTGCGCGGCACCGTACGGGCGAACGGCGGGCGGCCCGTCGAGGACGCGCGGGTGACGCTGCTCGACGCGGCGGGCAACGTGGTGGACACGGCGACGACGGAGGCGGACGGCATCTTCCGGTTCGTGGACCTGTCGTCGGGCGAGTACACGGTGATCGCCGCCGGCTATCCGCCGGTCGCGACGGTGCTGCACATCGCGGGCGGCGGCCGTACGGAACGCGATCTCCAACTCGGGCACGAGGACTGACACTTGGGGCCCCGCGCGCCCCCGCGGGCCGCAGAAACGAAACCTCTCAGGGGCGTGTACAGGCGAGCCGAGCGATAAAGCCGCGCGTGCGCCGGCCGGAGCGGCCCCCGCTCCGGCCGGGTGACCTCGGCGAACCGCCCGGGGGACGGCGTTCCCGGTGGCCGTCGTACGGCCGCGGGCGCGCGGCGCGAGCCGGTGGCACGCCGGCGCACCACCTATTCGTGTGATGCCCCCCGCGCCGCACCGCCCTCCCCGTACGGTGGAACCGCACAGCGGGTAGGGGAGAACCGCGCCTCGTGACTCCTGCCTCCCGGCTCCGGCCGAGAGCCCTTTGGAGAGGTTTCGATGGAACGCGCACGTGCAGGGAAAGACGTGGTGGGGGCAGTCGCCGGCGAACCCGGGCGGCTTCCGCTCGCGGTGGCCGTCATCGACGGGGAGGGGCGCGTCTCGCACTGGAGCTCCGGTGCGCGCAAGCTTTTCGGGGTGTCGCGGGAGGACGCGGTCGGGGCGCCCGCGGACGAACTGATGCCGGTCACGGGCGCGTTCGCGGCGACCTCCTTCGCCGTGGCGGGCCGGGCGCGGGTCGCCGAGCCGGGCAGCGGCTCCGGCGACGTGCTGTGGTGGGCGTACCCGCTGGTCGGGAACGGCCCGGAGCGGCTGCTCGTGCTGGCCGCCGACACGGCGCGGCTGCAGACGCGCGGCGGCGTCGAACCGCCCGCCGCGGACGCCGAACACGAGCGCGTGGCCCCCGGGTTCGCCCTGCACACCGACTTCCCGGGCTCCGCCGAGCTGGCCGGCCGGCTGCCCGAGATCCTGCCCAGCATGAGCCCGCAGGAGAGCGCGCGGATCGTCTCCCAGGTGCTCGAACTCGGCTATCCCGTACTGGACATCAGCCAGCACGAACGCGTTCCCGTCACCCCCGACTGGGGCGTGCCCCGGCGCGTCGAGCGCCGGGTCAGGCTGCAACGCGCCGCCGAACGCACCGACACCGAGTCGGAGGCCGCGCGGGCGGCGGCGCAGGAGCTGGCGTCGGACCTCGAATACGCCGCCGTACGGGAGCGGCTGGAGTTCCTCAACGAGGTCAGCGGCGCCATCGGCTCGTCCCTCGACCTCGCGCGCACCATCCAGGAGGTCAGCGAGGCCGTGGTGCCGCGCTTCACCGACGTCGCCGGCACCTACCTGCGCGAGCAGGTCGTGGCGGGCGAGGGCTTCCCGGACGGGCCGCCCGACGCCACCACCATGTGGCACCGGGTCGCACTGGAGCACAACGACGAACCGGGCCGCTGGGAGGACGTGGTGCCGGTCGGCGAGTCGATGCCGTTCCCCGCCCACACGCCGTTCTTCCAGTGCATGACCAGCGGCGAACCCGTGCTCGTACCGCGGATCAGCGAGCAGATGGGCAACGCGATCGCCGCGCAGTTCGAGAAGCGCGACATCAGCCCGCTGATCAACAACCGTTCGATGCTCGTCGTGCCGCTGAAGGCGCGGAACGTGGTGCTCGGCTTCATGATCCTGCTGCGGCACCGCGAACGCGCCGAGTTCAACGACATGGACCGCGTCACCGGCGCCGAACTCGCCGCCCGCGCCGGCCTCGTCCTCGACAACGCCCGGATGTACACGCACCAGGAGAACGTCGCCGAGACCCTCCAGGACAGCATGCTGCCGCGCGTCGCCCCGCGCATGGCCGGCTGCGACACCGCCACCCGCTATCTGCCGGGCACCCGGCTGGGCCGGGTCGGCGGCGACTGGTTCGACACCATCAAGCTGCCCGGCTCCCGTACGGCGCTGGTGGTCGGTGACGTGATGGGGCACGGCCTGAACTCGGCCGCGATGATGGGCCAGCTGCGTACGGCCGTCCAGACCATGGCCGCACTCGAACTGCCGCCCGCACAGCTGCTGCGCAACCTCGACGACCTCGCCCAGCGGCTCGGCGACGGCTATCTGGCCACCTGCCTGTACGCCGTCTACGACCCCATCGCGAACGAGCTGCGGATGGCCAACGCCGGACACATCCCGCCCGTCCTCGTCCGCGCCGAGTGCGGCCGGGGCGAGCTGCTGGAGCTCCCGACGGGCGCGCCGATCGGCGTCGGTTCGGTGCCGTTCGAGACGGTGACCGTGCCGGTGGCGCCCGGCGACCGGCTCGTGCTGTGCACGGATGGACTCGTCGAGGTGCGCGGCGTCGACATCGGCGACGGACTGGCCGCGCTGTGCGAGTCCGCGGCGCACCCCGCCGCCTCCATGGACGACGCCTGCGACACGATCATCCGCGAGCTGGCGCGCCTCACCTCCACCGCGCGCGGCGGCCGCAAGGACGACGTGGCGCTGCTCATGGCCCGGCTCAACGGCATCGGGCAGGAGGACGTCGCGGCCTGGACGTTGGACGCGCAGCCGGGCGAGGTCCGTACGGCGCGCGCCGAGGTGCGTGCGCGGCTCACGGCGTGGGCGCTGCCGCACGAGGCAGTGGAGACGGCGGAGCTGCTGGTCAGCGAGCTGGTCACGAACGCCGTACGGCACGCGGGCGGCGACCGCGTAGGGCTGCGCCTGGTGCGCACGGCGGCGCTGCAGTGCGAGGTGACGGACGAGGACCACACCCTGCCGGTGCTGCGGGACACGGCGGGCGAGGACAGCCCGGGACGCGGGCTGCGCGTCGTGGCCCGGCTCGCGCACGAGTGGGGTGCGAGCCGTACGGCGGGCGGCAAGACGGTGTGGTTCGAGCAGGCGCTGCCCGAAGGGTGAGCGGAATGAGTCCGTCCGGCCGCCGTACGCACGGGTGCCGGGCCGCCCTTCCGCGCGTACGCTGCCCCAACGCGCCGCCTGCGCCCGGGTCTTGAGCAGCCTCTGTACGGGTCCGGGACAGGCGTCACGAGTACGGGTCTTGAGCACGGGTCGTGAGCACGCCGACAGACGGGAGTCCCGGGATGAACCCACCGACAACGCCGTACGCCGACGCATGGGAGGGCTTCTGGCGCGACGCGCCGCCGGAGGAGGGCGCGGTGTTCTGGGACGCGCCCCCGGAACGTACAGGCGCCGTCCATCTGCCGCTCTTCGGGCCGTACTTCGACAGCGAGCTCCCCGTGGTGGACCTGGGGTGCGGCAACGGCACGGTGACGCGTTTCCTGGCCCGGCGGTACGAGCGGGTGGTCGGCGTGGACGTGTCGGCGGCGGCGATAGAGCGGGCGCGCGACGCGGGCGCGGGCTCCGGTGCGGGTTCGGGTGCGGGCTCCGGTGCGGGCGCGGGCTCCGGGCCCCTCGCCGCCCCCGAGTTCCGGCAGCTGGACGCGGTGGACCCGGCGGCCGCCGCCGGGCTCGGCGCGGAACTGGGCGGCGACACCGACGTCTACGTGCGCGGTGTACTGCACCAGTGCGCCCCCGGCGACCGGGCCCGTATCGCCGCCTCCGTGGCGGCCCTGGCGGGGGAGCGGGGGCGCGCCTTCGTCGTGGAGCCCGCCGAGGCGGGCGGCGTGGCGCTCGCCGCGCTGATGCGGCGGCCGGAGGGACCGCCGCCCGCTCTGGCGGCGGTTTTCGCACACGGCATCACGCCGATGGAGATGCCCGACGAGTCCGTGCCCGAGCTCTTCCGCGACGCCGGCCTCGACGTGCTGGCGCGGGGCGCCGTACCGCTCGCGCTGACCGTGCCCGGACCGGACGGCGCACCCGCCGAACTACCCTCGAATTGGCTGGTCGCAGGGCGGAACGGGTGACCTGAAGAGGTATAGACCTCAGAAGTTATCCACAGGGGTTTTGCTGCCTTTGGCGACCGCGTAACGTGACGCGGCATGAGCAAGATCTTGATCTCCGCGGACATGGAGGGCGCCACCGGCGTCACGTGGCCCGCCGACGTGCTGCCCGGGACGCCCCAGTGGGAGCGCTGCCGCCCCATGTTCACCTCCGATGTCAACGCGGCGATCGCCGGCTTCTTCGCCGGAGGGGCCGACGAGGTCCTGGTCAACGAGGCGCACTGGAGCATGCGGAACCTGCTGCTGGAGCAGCTCGACGAGCGCGCGCAGATGCTCACCGGGCGGCACAAGTCGCTCAGCATGGTCGAGGGCGTGCAGCACGGCGACGTGGACGGCATCGCGTTCGTCGGCTATCACACGGGCGCGGGCAGCGAGGGCGTGCTGGCGCACACCTATCTGGCCAATTCGCTGACCGGCGTCTGGGTGGACGGCGTCCGCGCCAGCGAGGGCCTGCTCAATTCCCTTGTGGTGGCGGAGTACGGCGTGCCCGTCGTGCTGGTCACCGGCGACGACCTCGCCTGCGAGGACGCCAAGGGATACGCACCGGAGGCCCGTACGGCCGCCGTGAAGGACTACGTCTCGCGGTATGCCGCGGTGTGCCGCACCCCCGCCCGTACGGCGCGGGACATCACCGCGGCGGCCCGCGAGGCCGCCCCGCTCGCCGTGCGGCACACGCCGGCGGCCAAGGGGCCGCACGAGGTGGAGATCGAGTTCGACGCCGAGCACCTCGTCGGCGCGGCCACCGTCGTGCCGGGGGTGGAGCGCACGGGCGAGCGCCGCGTGGCGTACACCTCGCCGACCATGTACGAGGGAATCCGCTGCTTCAAGGCGGTCACGACACTCGTCTCGTCCGCCGTGGAGGAGCAGTATGGCTGACGCGCACATCGACCAGCAGGCCCTCGACGAGGTGGTCACCTACACCTCGGACCTGATCCGCATCGACACCACCAACAACGGCGGTGGCGACGGCGTCGAGCGGCAGGCCGCCGAGTACGTCGCGGAGCGGCTCGCGGAAGCCGGCCTCGAACCGACACTGCTCGAGAAGGCCCCGGACCGTACGAACGTGGTGGCGCGCGTCGAGGGCACCGACCCCGACGCGGACGCGCTGCTGCTGCACGGCCATCTCGACGTGGTGCCCGCCGAGCCGGCCGACTGGCGGGTCCACCCGTTCTCCGGCGAGATCCGCGACGGCGTCGTCTGGGGACGCGGCGCGATCGACATGAAGAACGCCGACGCGATGGCCCTGGCCGTCGTGCGCGCCTGGGCGCGCGCGGGCGTGCGGCCCCGCCGGGACATCGTGCTGGCCTTCACCGCGGACGAGGAGGACAGCGCCGAGTACGGCTCGGGCTTCCTCACCGAGCGGCACCCGGAGCTGTTCGAGGGCTGCACCGAAGGCATCAGCGAGTCCGGCGCGTTCACCTTCCACGCGGGCGGCGGCCTCCGGCTCTATCCCGTCGCCGCGGGCGAGCGCGGCACCGGCTGGCTGCAGCTCACCGCCACCGGCAAGGCCGGCCACGGCTCGAAGGTCAACCGCGCCAACGCCGTGAGCAGACTCGCCGCCGCCGTCACCAGGATCGGCGAGCACGAGTGGCCGGTCCGGCTCACCCCGACCGTACGGGCCGCGCTGCTCGAGCTGGCCCGGCTGCACGGGCTCGACGCCCCGGACCTGGACGCGCCGGACTTCGACGTGGACAGCCTGCTGGCCAAGCTCGGCCCGGCCGCCGCGCTGGTCGAGCCGACCGTGCGGAACAGCGCCAACCCGACCATCCTCGACGCGGGTTACAAGGTCAACGTCATCCCGGGCAGCGCAACCGCGTACGTCGACGGGCGGATGCTGCCCGGCGGCGAGGACGAGTTCCGGGCCACCCTCGACCGGCTGACCGGCCCCGACGTCGACTGGGAGTTCCACCACCAGGAAGTCCCCCTGCAGGCCCCCGTGGACCAGCCGGCGTTCGCGGTGCTGCGCGAGGCGCTGGAGCACTTCGACCCGACCGCGCACACCGTGCCGTACTGCATGTCGGGCGGCACCGACGCCAAGCAGTTCTCGCGGCTGGGCGTCAGAGGGTACGGCTTCACGCCCCTCCGGCTCCCGGAGGGCTTCGACTACCAGGCCCTGTTCCACGGCGTGGACGAACGGGTGCCGGTGGACGCGCTCCACTTCGGCGTCCGCGTCCTCGACCGCGCCCTGCTCGCCCTCTAGGAGACTGACTGCATGGTGACCACCCGATCTGAGACCGCCCGGGCCCCGTACGGCAGTTGGCCGTCCCCGATCGACGGCGCGCTCGTCGCCGCGCGGGACGGCCGGCCCGAGTTCCTCGATGCCGTGGGCGACGAGGTGTGGTGGACGGAGCCGCGCCCGGAGGAGGGCGGCCGGCGCGCCCTGATGCGGCTGCGCGCGGACCGTTCGGCACCCGCCGAATCGACGCTCCCGGCGCCCTGGAACGTGCGGAACCGCGTCATCGAGTACGGCGGCACCCCCTGGGCGGGCGCGCCGCGCGCCGAGGGCGGCCCCCTCGTGGTGTTCACCCACTTCGGCGACCAGCGGCTGTACGCCTTCGCCCCCGACGACCCCGGCACCGCGCCCTGGCCGCTCACCCCGGTCTCCGGCGTCGGCGGCGGGCTCCGCTGGTGCGACCCGGTGCTGCGGCCCGAACTCGGCGTGGTGACCTGCGTGCTGGAGGAGTTCACCGGGGAGGGCCAGACGGACCTGCGGCGGCTGCCCGTCTCCGTGCCGCTCGACGGCTCCGCCGCCGGCGACCGCTCCCTCGTCGTCGAACTCACCGACGCCACCCACCGCTTCGTCACCGGCCCACGCTTCTCCCGGGACGGACGGCAGGCCGTGTGGCTGGCCTGGGACCACCCGTCGATGCCCTGGGACGGCACGCTGGTCCGGCTCGCGAGCGTCACGGAGGACGGCGCGTTCACCGACGTCCGTACGGTCGCGGGCGGCGCCGACGAGTCGGTGGTCCAGGCCGAGTGGGCGGCGGACGGTTCGCTGCTGCTTGCCACGGACCGTACGGGCTGGTGGAACGTGCACCGGCTCGACCCGGACAACGGCGAGCTGGTCAACCTCTGCCCGCGCGAAGAGGAGTTCGGGGGCGGCCTGTGGAAGATCGGGCAGCGCTGGTTCGCGCCGCTGCCGAGCGGGCTGATCGCCGTGGTGCACGGGCTGGGCGAGACGAAGCTCGGCATCCTCGACCCGGAGACGGGCGAGCTCGTGGACGGCACCGGCCCGTGGACCGAGTGGGCGCCCGCCCTCGCCGTGTGCGACACCCGCGTCGCCGGGATCGCGGCGGGCACGCACAGCACGTACGAGATCGTCGAGCTCGACACCGGCACCGGGCACACCGGCGTCATCGGCTCCGTCCACCGGGACCCGGTGGACCCGGTGTTCTACCCCGAGCCGCAGATCCGCACCTTCACCGGGCCGGGCGGCCGCGACATCCACGCGCACGTGTACCCGCCGCACCACCCCGATGTCACCGCACCGGACGGCGAGCTGCCGCCGTACGTGGTGTGGGCGCACGGCGGCCCGAACAGCCGCGCGCCGCTCGTGCTCGACCTGGAGATCGCGTATTTCACGTCGCGCGGCATCGGCGTCGCCGAGGTCAACTACGGCGGCTCGACCGGATACGGCCGCGAGTACCGCAACCGGCTGCGCGAGCAGTGGGGCGTCGTGGACGTCGACGACTGCGCCGCGGTCGCGCTGGCGCTGGCCGAAGAGGGCGCCGCGGACCGCGCGCGGCTCGCGATCCGCGGCGGCAGCGCGGGCGGCTGGACCAGCGCCGCGTCACTGACCTCGCCCGCCACGGAGGGCGTCTACGCCTGCGCGACCATCCTCTATCCGATCCTCGACCTGGAGGGCTGGGCGGAGGGCGAGACACACGACTTCGAGTCGCAGTATCTGGAGTCGCTGGTCGGGCCGCTCGCCGAGACCCGCGACCGCTACCGCGAGCGGTCACCCGCCAACCACGCCGCGCGCACCAGCGCCCCGTTCCTGCTGATGGCCGGGCTGGACGACGTGATCTGCCCGCCCGTGCAGTGCGACCGCTTCCTGGAAGCAGTGGACGGACACGCGGCGGCGCACGCGTACATCGCCTTCGAGGGGGAGGGGCACGGATTCCGGCGCGCCGACACCATCACGCGTGCGGTCGAGGCCGAACTGGCCCTCTACGTCCGGACGTTCGGACTCGTACGGGACGATGTGCCCCCGCTGGAGCTGCGGAAATGACCGCGGCGCCGGACAGGCACGGGGACGCGCCCGGCGGCGGGCCCTCCGAGTCACGGGACGAGCCCGCCCGTACGGTCTCCGACCCGCACGAGCTGCTGGCGGGCCAGCTGGAGTTCCACCGCGACACGCTGCTGTGGAAGCTGGCCGGGCTCCCGGAGTCCGAGCTGCGCGCCAGCAGGGTGGCGTCCGGCTGGACTCCCCTGGAGCTGGTGTGGCACCTCGTCCACGTCGAACGGCGCTGGCTCTGCTGGGGGTTCCGGGCGGAGCGCGTGCCGGACCCGTGGGGCGACGACGGCCCGGACGGCCGCTGGCAGGTGCCCGAGGGCATGACCACGGGCGAGGTGCTGGAGCGGTTCGCGGCCCAGCGGGACCGTTCGCGGGCGATCATCCGCGAGGCGTCGCTGCTCGACCGTGCCGCCGTCGGCGGGCGGTTCGGCACCCCGGAGGAGGCGCCCACGCTCGGCTGGATCCTGTGCCATCTGCTCCAGGAGTACGCGCGCCACGTCGGCCAGCTGGACATCGTTCGCGAGCTGGCCGACGGGGCAGTCGGGGAGTGAGCCGGGCCGGGGGCCGGGCGCGTCAGGCGTAGACGCTCTCGACGAAGGAGGCGATCTGGCTCTCGGACAGATGATGAGCCAGGTCCGCCTCGCTGATCATGCCGACGAGTCGCTTGTTCTCGATCACCGGAAGCCGCCGGATCTGGTGGCTCCGCATCTCTTCGAGGATTTCGTCGATCCCGGCGTCGGCGTCGATCCAGCGCGGTGTGCCGTGCACCAGATCGCCCGCCGTCATCCTGGACGGGTCCTGGCCGTGCGCGACGCAGCCGACCACGATGTCGCGGTCGGTGAGGATGCCGCACATCCGCTCGTTGCTGTCGCTGACCGGGAGCGCCCCCACGTCCAGCCGGCGCATCAACTGGGCAGCCCGGTCCAGGGTCTCGGTGGCGGGAATCCACTGTGCACCGGGGTGCATGATGTCTGCGGCGGTCGTCATGACGTACCTCCTCGGGCACGGGTGTGCGTCACTCCATCGTCCCGCGCCCCTGGTGTCTCGCAACCGCGCGGCCGTTCCCGCACGTCAGCCCGGCGGTGGTGGCGCAGCCGAGCGCCCGGTCCAGAGCCCGGCTCAGAGGCCGGTCAAAGCCTGGCCAGGGCCCGGCTCAGAGCCCCGCGACGTCCGCCAGCAGCCGGGCCTGCTCCGTCATGACGATGCTGCGCGCCATGTCCTCGTCCTCCACGACCGACCACAGCAGGTACTCGACGTGCCGGGCCACGGCCCACGCCCGTACCCGCCACGGGTCCTCGCCGACCAGCTCCGCCACCAGCGCGGTCCGGTGCTCGAGCACGGCCCGCGGATCGGGGTGCGCGAACGGGTCGTCGACCTGCTCGATCAACGGCCAGGGGTCGAACGCCGGATCGCCGGTCATCGGCTTAGCGTCGATCGCCAGCCAGGGCCGCCGCCGCGCCGCGAGGACGTTGCCGGGGTTGAAGTCGCCGTGCAGCACGACCTCGCGGTCGGCGGAGCCGGGGAGTTCGCGCAGCAGCCGCGCGCCGAGCTTGAACAGCCCGGTGTCGATCCCTTCCGGCCACGGCCGGGACGCCCGTTCCTCCGCGAGGTCCGCCCACTCGTTTGTGACGTTCGCGAGCGGGGCCGGCCCGGCGTCGGCGGGGACCGGCGCGGACCACAGTTCGCGCAGCAGGTCGGCGGCGCTCGTGAGCCGCTCGTCGGCCGGTATGCCGTGGGCACGGGCCAGTTCGGTGCCCGGGTCGCAGCGCTCCAGCAGGAGCGCGAACCGCTCGGCGTCCGCCTCGTACACGTGCACCGCGCCCCGTCCCGCCCAGAGCCGTAGCGCAGCCGCCTCGCCGACGGCCTCGGGGTGCGGCCAGGTGATCTTCAGTACGGCGGGCGCGGCGGCGTCCGCGTACGTGTCACCCGTGGCGTCCGTGCCGCCCGCGGCGTCCAGGTCCTCCGGACGCCAGGCGGGCGCCACCCAGGAGCAGCTGCCGCCGTGGAACGGCTCGCCCAGCCGCAGCCCCCACCGCTCCCGGAACTCCTCGATCAGCCCCGGCAGTTCCGCCAGCCACGCCCGGCCGCCGGCGTGCCGCCCCATCGTGGTGACCACGGGCAGCGACGGAGGAACGCGTTCAGTCGACACCATGAGGGGCATCCTCGCAGCCCCGGGCCGTACGGCCGCCCGAGGGGCCGCGGATAATGGGCGCATGTCACGCCGACTCGTACTCATCGACGCCCCCTCCAACCTCGGGCTGCGCCCGCCCTCCCCGGGCACCGTGCCCGGCTGCCACAAGCTCGCGGGCGCCCTGCGGGACCAGGGCCTGGCCCGGCGGCTCGGCGCGGCCGAGGGCGGCGTCGTGGTGCCGCCGCGCTACGACCGCGGCGAGTGGCAGCGCGGCGACGGCGTGTTCAACGCCGCCGCCATCGCCGGCTACAGCCGCCGGCTCGCCGACCGCGTCGAGGGCCACGTCCGGGCGGGTGACTTCCCGGTCGTACTCGGCGGCGACTGCTCCATCGTCCTCGGCTCGTCGCTGGCGCTGCGCCGCGTCGGCCGGTACGGGCTCGCCTACCTCGACGGCCACGACGACTTCCGCCACCCCGGCAACGCCCCGGACGGCATCGGCGCCGCCGGCGGCGAGGACGTGGCGCTGGCGACCGGCCGGGGCCAGCGCGACCTGACGGACCTGGAGGGGCTGCGGCCGTACGTACGGGACGAGGACGTGGCGCTCCTCGGCCTGCGCGACGCCGAGAACGAACCCGAGAACTGCTTCGACGAGCTGACCGGCCTCGGCATCCACTACGCCCCCGTCGCCTCCGTACGCGCCGAGGGCTCCGAGGAGACCGCACGCGCCGCGCTCCACCGCGTCGCCGCGCCCGAACTGGACGGCTTCTGGCTGCACATGGACGCCGACGTGCTCGACCCGGAGGTGCTGCCCGCGGTGGACAGCGACGAACCCGGCGGGCTCACCGCCGAGGAAGTACGGGGCCTGCTGCGGCCGCTGGCCGCGTCGCCGCGCTGCGCCGGGTTCCAGCTCACCATCTACGACCCGGAGCGCGACGCGGACGGCAGCGGCGCGGCGCTGCTGGCGGACCTGCTGGAGTCGGTGCTGGCGCCGTGACGGGTCGCTGACGGGTCGCTGATGAGGGCTGACGGGGCGGGGGTGCCGCGCGCCGGCCCTTGCACGCAACCCATCGAAAGTGCAGTCCGATTCCTTGCCAAAGTAAGAGAAAAGCGAACTCCCAAGCCTTACCTGGGAGGACTGTTCAACAAGCTGCCGAACGTGTTCCATGGTCATCGGGGGTGCCGGGAGGCGGCGGCCCCGTGGGAGAGAGCGAGGCAGCCGTGGGCAGCACGACCGTACGCAGCAGCATCCTGACCCTGCCCGTGGCACCCGTCGGACCGGAGAATCCGCTTCCGCCGCTGCTGCCGCTCGACGAGATGCACACCATCGAGGAGAGCGAACGGGCGGCGCTGCCACCGTCGATGGCGCGTCAGGTCGGATACGAGCCGCTGAGCTCCGTGCTCCCCACGCGCATCCTGGACGGCTACGGCCGGGACCGCGCACCGGCCGGCCTGGACACCCTCGTGATCGAGAGCGACCGGCTGCGCGCCACGGTCCTGCCGGGCCTCGGCGGCCGCATTCACTCGCTCCACCACAAGCCCACCGGGCGGGAGTTGCTGTACACGAACCCTGTCCTGCAGCCCGCCGACTTCGCGCTCAACGGCGCCTGGTTCTCCGGCGGCATCGAGTGGAACATCGGCGCCACCGGCCACACGACCCTCTCCTGCGCGCCCGTGCACGCGGCGGTCGTGCCCGCGCCCGACGGCGGCGAGATGCTGCGGCTGTGGGAGTGGGAGCGGCTGCGCGACACCCCGTTCCAGGTCGACCTGTGGCTGCCGGAGGGCTCCGACTTCCTCTACGTGGGGGCGCGGACCCGCAATCCGCACGACCGCACCGTGCCCGTCTACTGGTGGTCGAACATCGCCGTCCCGGAAGAGGAGCGCACCCGCGTCCTCGTACCCGCCGAGGAGACCTGGCACTTCGGCTACGAGCGGAGCCTGCGCCGTATCCCCGTGCCCCACTGGCGGGACGCCGACCGCAGCTATCCGCTGCGCAGCGAGTTCCCCGCCGACTACTTCTACGAAGTGCCGGTCGAGGCCCGCAAGTGGATCGCGTCGCTCGACGAGCACGGGCAGGGTCTCGTCCAGACCTCCACGGACCTGCTGCGGGGCCGGAAGCTGTTCGTCTGGGGCCACGGGCCCGGCGGCCGCCGGTGGCAGCAGTGGCTGACCGAGCCGGGCACTCCCGGGTACGCCGAGATCCAGGCCGGCCTCGCCCGTACGCAGCTGGAGCACATCCCGCTGGAGGCGGGCGAGGAGTTCGCGTGGCTGGAGGCGTACGGTCCGCTGGACGCCGACCCGGCCGCCGTGCACGGCGACGACTGGGACGCCGCACGCGCCGAGGTGGAAGGGCGGCTCGAGACGGCGCTGCCGCGCGCCGACGTGGACGCCGCGTACGCCGCCTGGCGGCCGTACGCCGACACCGACCCCGCCGAGCCGCGCCTCGCCACCGGCTCGGGCTGGGGCGCGCTGGAGGTCGTCCGCGGCGGTCACCTGCTGCCCGGCACCCCGTTCCCCGAGGACACGCTGGGGGAGGAACAGCAGCCGTGGCTGGAGCTCCTCAAGACGGGCCGCCTGCCCGACCCGGGCCGTGCCGCGGACGCGGGCCGCGGCCCGGACGGGCCGGAGCGTGACGGGTTCGGCGGCACGCCGCCCGGCCCCACGCTGGTCTCGGCCGCGTGGCGGGACCAGCTGGAGTGCGCGCCCTCCGGGCCGATGACCGACTACCACCTGGGCATCGCCCAGTGGCACGCCGGCGACCACGCGCAGGCGGTGCGCAGCTGGGAGCGGTCCTGTGCCGCGGCCGAGACCCCGTGGGCGCTGCGCTGCCTCGCCGTGGCGGACGCGTACGACGCGGCCACCGGGCTGTACCCGCAGCGCGCGGCCGACCGCTTCCTGGCGGCGGTCGAGCGCGTCTCCGACGGGCACGCGCTGGCCGCGCTGATACGGGAAGCGGTCCCCGTCCTCCTCGCCGCGGACCGCCCGGCCGACGCCCGCGCCGTCCTCGACCGGCTCCCGCCGGAGGAACGCGCCCGCGGACGCTGCCGCCTGCTGCACGCCCGCATCCTGGTCGCGGAGGGCGACCGGGAGGCGGCCCGAGCGGTCTTCACCGAGGGCGACGGCTTCGAGGTGGACGATCTGCGGGAGGGCGACGAGATCCTCAACGACACGTGGTCCTCGATAACGGACGCCCCGATCCCGGACCGCTACGAGTTCCGCATGCGCCCGGCCTGACTCTCCAGCCCGTCCGGCACTTGGGGGACGGCCCGCAGCCGCCCCCCCCAAGCCCGTCCGGCCGACCCTTGGCCACGGTGGGCCTGCACTCGGCAGTGTTCGGTTGGGCCACCGGCCTGTGCCGGGCAGTGACCGCCCCGGTCTGTCCTCAAGCGCCGGACGGGCTTGGGGGTGCCCGGCCCCGGCTTGAGGGGGCGGGCCCGGGCCGGTCGCACGGCACGGGCAAGAAACGGGCATTCGCGTGCCCGAAACGGTCAGTGGCGTAGGTCACGCGGAATCCATTTCGCGCCGCCCCCAAGCCGTCGCGCCGCCCCGGGAAGCGGGCACAAACGGGCACGATCCCGTGTGCTCCAAGCCTGGCCGCACTGTTGCGCCGGATGTACAACTCTTCACACGGCCCGAACGGGCACCACGACGCCCGAACGGAGAGGGGGCGAAGCCTCATGAGTGCGGAAGAGCGGCAGCGGGAGATCGTCGGAGCGGCACGCCGCAGCGGTTCCGTCGATGTCGCCGAGCTCGCCGCCGAGCTGGGCGTCGCGCGGGAGACGGTCCGCCGTGACCTGCGGGTGCTCGAGTCGCACGGCCTGCTGCGCCGTACGCACGGTGGCGCGTACCCGGTGGAGAGCGCGGGCTTCGAGACCACGCTCGCCTTCCGTACCACCATGCACGTGCCGGAGAAGCGCCGGATCGCCGCCGCCGCGGCCGACCTGCTGGGCGAGGCCGAGACGGTCTTCGTCGACGAGGGCTTCACCCCCCAGCTCATCGCCGAGGCCCTGCCCCGTGACCGGCATCTGACCGTGGTCACCGCCTCGCTCGCGGCGGCGGGCGCGCTCGCCGAGTACGACGGCTTCACCGTGCTGCTGCTCGGCGGCCGGGTGCGCGGCGGCACGCTGGCCACCGTCGATCACTGGACCACGAAGATGCTGGCCGGATTCGTCATCGACCTGGCGTACATCGGAGCCAACGGCATCTCCCGCGACCACGGCCTGACCACCCCCGATCCGGCCGTGAGCGAAGTCAAGTCCCAGGCGATCCGCGCCTCACGCAGACGCGTCTTCGCGGGGATCCATACGAAGTTCGCCGCGGTGAGCTTCTGCCGCTTCGCCGAAGTCGGCGACTTCGAGGCGATCGTGACCTCCACGGGTCTGCCCGCCTCGGAGGCCCACCGCTACTCCCTCCAGGGGCCGCAGGTCATCCGGGTCTGACCGCCCGGCGTCTCCTCGGCAGGCTCCCGGCCTTCCCAAGTCTTCGCCTCCCGCGCCCTCCGTACGCGGGAGGCGTGGCCGAGCACACCCACAGCACGCTCACAGCATCCCCTCATATTTCGTGAAACAGCCCCTCATCACCGAAGAAATCGGAGCAGGACATGCGCAGCCAGAGCAGAAAACCAGCGCGTGCATTCGTCGCCGTGGCGGTCGCGGGGAGTCTCCTCGCCGCTTGCAGCGGAGCGGGGGGCGGGTCCTCGGACGACAAGTCCATCAACGTCCTCATGGTCAACAACCCGCAGATGGCCGATCTGCAGAAGCTGACCGCGAAGCACTTCACGAAGAAGACCGGCATCAAGGTCAACTTCACGGTGCTGCCGGAGAACGAGGTCCGGGACAAGATCAGTCAGGACTTCTCGAACCAGGCCGGCCAGTACGACGTGGCCACCATCAGCAACTACGAGGCGCCGATCTACGCCAAGAACGACTGGCTGCACGCCCTCGACCCGTACATCGAGAAGGACAAGAAGTTCGAGGCCAAGGACATCCTCACCCCGATGCAGGTCTCCCTCAGCGGTGAGGACGGCAAGACGTACGGCACGCCGTTCTACGGCGAGTCGTCCTTCCTCATGTACCGCAAGGACATCTTCGCCGAGCAGGGCCTGAAGATGCCCGCGAAGCCGACCTGGCAGGAGGTCGCCGACCTGGCCGCCGAGGTGGAGGGCGCCCAGAAGGGCATGGCGGGCATCTGCCTCCGCGGGCTGCCCGGCTGGGGCGAGCTGATCGCGCCGCTGACCAGCGTCGTGAACACCATGGGCGGCACGTGGTTCGACGAGAACTGGGAAGCGAAGCTGGATTCGCCCGAGTTCACCAAGGCGACCAAGTTCTACGTAGACCTGGTGCGGGAGCACGGTGAGGCCGGCGCGGCCCAGTCCGGGTACGCGGAGTGCCTGAACAACATGACCCAGGGCAAGGCCGCCATGTGGTACGACGCCACCGCCGGCGCCGGCTCGCTCGAGGAGACCAAGTCCCCGGTCAAGGGCAAGATCGGCTACGTTCCGGCGCCCGTCGACAAGACCAAGAGCTCCGGCTGGCTCTACACCTGGGCGTGGGCGATGCAGAAGGCGTCCGGAAACGCCGACAGCGCCTGGAAGTTCATCTCGTGGGCGTCCGGCAAGGAGTACGAGGAGCTGGTCGGCAAGGAGATCGGCTGGGCGAACGTCCCCGCCGGGAAGCGCGCCTCGACGTACGAGAACCCCGAGTACCAGAAGGCCGCCAAGTCGTTCTACAAGGTGACCCACGACGCGATCGACCAGGCCGACCCGCGTAATCCGGGTGTGCAGAAGCGTCCGGCGCCCGGCATCCAGTTCGTCGGCATCCCGGAGTTCACCGACCTCGGCACCAAGGTCTCGCAGGAGATCAGCGCCGCGATAGCGGGCCGCCAGTCCGTCGAGTCCGCGCTCGAGAAGTCGCAGAAGCTGGCCGAGAAGGTAGGCGAGGAATACCAGTGATGAGCGCGCCCCCGGCGGCCGCCGCGCCGCCCGCCGCCTCCGCTCAGGACCCGCAGCCGCCGCCCGCCGCGAAGCGGCCGGCGCTGCGGGCCTGGGCGACCAGAGCACCGCTGATGCCCGCCCTGGTCTTCCTGATCGTGGTCACCCAACTCCCGTTCGCGGCCACGCTGGTGACCTCCCTCTTCGACTGGAACTCGCTCCACCCCGACGACCGGCACTTCACCGGTTTCGACAACTACAGCACCGTGCTGGCCGATGCGGAGGTACGCGAGTCGGTGGTCACCACCGCCGTGCTCACCGCCGTCGTGGTGCTGGTCAGCATCGTCATCGGGCTGCTGCTGGCCTTGTTGCTGGACCGCTCGTTCAAGGGCCGCGGCATCGTACGGACGATGCTGATCGCGCCGTTCCTGATCGTGCCGGTGGCGGCGGCGCTGCTGTGGAAGCACGTGCTCTACAACCCGGAGTACGGGCTGTTCAACGGCCTGCTCAACTGGCTCGCCGGCCTCGTCGGCATCGACGACCCGGTGCAGCCCGAGTGGGTGACCGACATGCCGCTGCTCGCGGTGCAGATGTCGCTCATCTGGCAGTGGACGCCGTTCATGATGCTGATCCTGCTGGCCGGGCTGCAGAGCCGGCCGCTGGACCTGATCGAAGCGGCCCGGCTGGACGGCGCGGGCAACTGGCAGATATTCCGCTATCTCACGCTGCCGCACCTGCGCCGCTATCTCGAACTGGGCGCCCTGCTCGGCTCGATCTACATCGTGCAGAACTTCGACGCCGTCTTCACGATCACCAAGGGCGGGCTCGGTACGGCCAACCTGCCGTACACGATCTACGAGACGTTCTACAACGCGCACGAGTACGGCGAGGCGTCCGCCACCGGTGTGCTCGTCGTCATCGGGTCCATCGTCATCGCCACCTTCGCTCTGCGAGTGGTCTCGTCCCTCTTCAGCGAGGAGGTGTCCCGGTCATGACCGCGACCCTGACGGCGCCCGCCAAGGCCCGTACCGGCCCGGTACCCGCCCCCGTACGCCGCGCGCGCAGGCGGAACGCCGCCCTCGGGCTGCTGGCCTGGATCTCCGGGATCCTCTTCTTCCTCCCGGTCGCCTGGATGGCGCTGACCTCGCTGCACTCCGAGCCGGACGCCGCCACCAACCCGCCGTCGCTGGGCGCGCCGCTCACCCTGGACGGGTACCGGGAGTTCTTCGGCGCAGGGGGCGGCAACAGCCCCTGGCCGCCGCTGATCAACTCGATGACGGCGTCCGTGGTGTCCACGCTCCTGGTGCTGCTGCTGGCGTTCCCGGCGGCGTACGCGCTGTCCATACGGCCGGTGCGCAAGTGGCGGGACGTGCTGTTCTTCTTCCTGTCCACGAAGATGCTGCCGGTGGTGGCCGGGCTGCTGCCCATCTACCTGTTCGCCAAGAACACCGGCATGCTCGACAACATCTGGCTGCTGGTCATCCTCTACACGTCGATGAACCTGCCGATCGCCGTGTGGATGATGCAGTCGTTCCTGGCCGAGGTCCCCATATCCGTCATCGAGGCCGCCCAGATAGACGGCGCCCGGCTGCCGACCATCCTGGCCCGGGTCATCGCCCCGATCACCGGCCCCGGGATGGCCGCCACCGCCCTGATCTGCTTCATCTTCAGCTGGAACGAGATGCTGTTCGCGCAGGTGCTCACCGGTGTGGTGGCCCAGACCGCACCCGTGTTCCTGACCGGCTTCATCACCAGTCAGGGCCTCTTCCTGGCCAAGGTGTGCGCCGCGTCGCTCGCCATTTCCCTGCCGGTGCTGGCCGCCGGGTTCGCCGCCCAGGACAAACTCGTCCAGGGCCTGTCGCTAGGAGCCGTCAAATGAAGGCCGCACTCGTCGAATCGCCCGGAAAGGTCACACTCACCTCCGTGGCCGACCCCACTCCCGGGCCGCGTGAGGTGGTGGTGGACGTCGCCGCGTGCGGGTTGTGCGGCACCGATCTGCACATCATGCAGGGCGAGTTCGCGCCGTCACTGCCGATCGTGCCCGGGCACGAGTTCGCCGGCGAGGTCGTCGGCATCGGTACGGACGTCACCGAGCTGTCGATCGGCGACCGGGTGGCCGTCGACCCGTCGCTGTATTGCTTCGAGTGCCGGTACTGCCGCACCGGACACAACAACCTGTGCGACCGCTGGGCCGCCATCGGGGTCACGACGGCGGGCGGCGCGGCGGAGTACGCCGTCGCACCGGTCGCCAACTGCGTGCCGCTGCCCGAGCACGTACGCACCCAGGACGCCGCGCTGATCGAGCCGCTGTCCTGCGCGGTGCGCGGCTACGACGTGCTCAAGAGCCAGCTCGGTTCCCGTGTTCTCATCTACGGCTCGGGGACGATGGGCCTGATGATGCTCGAGCTGGCGAAGCTCACGGGCGCCGCGGCGGTCGACGTGCTGGACCTGAACGCCGAACGGCTCGCCACCGCCCGCAAGCTGGGCTGCTCCGGCAGCGCGTCGAACGCCGACGAGTTCGACCGGCCGCAGGGCTGGGACCTCGTGGTCGACGCGACGGGGAACGGCGCCGCGATCCAGGACGGGCTGGGACGGGTCGCCAAGGCGGGGACGTTCCTGCAGTTCGGCGTCTCGGACTACGCGACGCGGGCGACGATCGAGCCGTACAAGATCTACAACCAGGAGATCACCATCACCGGCTCGATGGCCGTCCTGCACAGCTACGAGCGCGCGGCGGAGCTCTTCGCGGCGGGCGTGCTGGATCCGGACGTCTTCATCAGCGACCGGCTGCCGCTGTCGGACTACCCGTCGGCGCTGAACGCGTTCGCGGCGGGGGTGGGGAGGAAGATCGTGGTGGTGCCGTGAGGTGACGCATGCGGCGCGGTGGCTCGGTGGGTCCGGCCTAGGTCGGCTCGCCGTGTCGGCCCGCGCCGGCGGCGAAGCGCGCGGCTCCGTCCAGGGCCTGGGCCAACACGCCCTGTCCGTGCCGCAGTTCGGTGTCGATGGCCTCGGCCTCCGGCAGCCCCTCCTGGTCCAGTACGGACGCGCGGTCGCTGCGCAGGCAGTCCTGCGGGAGCCCGGCGATCTCCGCCGCGAGCTCCTCCGCGGCCGTACGGGCCCGGCCGTTCGGCACGAGGCGGTTGGCCAGGCCCATCTCGTACGCCTCCTGCGCGGCCACGGGCCGCCCGGTGAGCACCATGTCCATGGCGCGGGAGGTGCCGATCAGCCGCGGCAGCCGTACGGTGCCGCCGTCGATCAGCGGCACGCCCCAGCGGCGGCAGAACACGCCGAAGACGGCGTCCTCCTCGGCCACCCGGAGGTCGCACCAGAGCGCCAACTCCAGCCCGCCCGCGACCGCGTGGCCGCTCACCGCGGCGATGACGGGCTTGCTCAGGCGCATCCGCGTCGGGCCCATCGGCCCGTCGCCGTCGGGGGCGACCCGGTTTCCGCGCGGGGTGCCGACCGACTTGAGGTCGGCGCCGGAGCAGAACGTGCCGCCCTCGCCCCACAGCACGGCGACCCGCGCGTCGTCGTCGGCGTCGAAGGCGCGGAAGGCGTCGGCGAGGGCGGTGGCCGTCGCGCCGTCGACGGCGTTGCGTGCCTCGGGCCGGGCCAGTACGACGGTGCTGACCGGGCCGTTCCGCTTCACCCACACGGTCATACGGCGGCCCCCGCACCGGAGTTCGCGCCACCGGCAGCCGAGCCCGCACCCGCCACACCCGCCGAGCCCGTACCCGCACCCGCACCCGTACGCGAGTCAGCGCCCGCACCCGAGCCGCCCGTACGCACCCGCCCCAGCACCGCGCCGAAGTCCGTCCCCGCGGGCAGCGTCCCGAACGCCCGCCCCCACTCGCCGCCCAGCCGCGACGCGCAGAACGCGTCGGCGACCGCCGCCTCGCTGTGCCGTACGAGCAGCGCCCCCTGGAGCACCAGCGCCATCCGTTCCGCCAGGCCCCGCGCCCCCAGCTGCGCCTCCGCCGGGTCGGACAGCCCGGCGAGTCCGGCGAGTTCCTTGCGGAGCGCCGCCACGGCCGCGTCGAGCCGCCGGTCGGCGCCGGCCGCGCGGTCCACCTCGGCGAGGTACGCGTCGAGCGTGCCCGCGTCGCGGGTGAGGGCGCGCAGCACGTCGAGCGCGGCGACGTTGCCCGAGCCCTCCCAGATGGACAGCAGCGGGGCCTCGCGGTAGAGCCGGGGCATGCCGGACTCCTCTACGTAGCCGTTGCCGCCCAGGCATTCCAGGGCCTCGGCCGTGTGTGCGCTGCCGCGTTTGCACACCCAGTACTTGCCCGCGGCCAGCCCCAGTCTGCGCAGCGCCGCCTCGTCCGCGTCCCCGGCCTGCGCGCGGTCCAGCGCCGCGGCCAGCCGCAGCCCGAGGACGGTCGCGGCCTCGGACTCGAGGGCGAGGTCGGCCAGCACGTTCCGCATCAGCGGCTGTTCGGCCAGCGGGGCGCCGAACGCCCGCCGGTACGTGGCGTGGTGCAGCGCCTGCCGCAGCCCGGCGCGCATTCCGGCGGCGGACCCGAGGACGCAGTCGAGCCGGGTCACGTTGACCATCTCGACGATGGTGCGGACACCGCGGCCGGGTGCGCCGACCCGCCAGGCGAGGGCGTTCTCGTACTCGATCTCGGCGGAGGCGTTGGAGTGGTTCCCGAGCTTGTCCTTGAGCCGCTGGAGCCGCAGCCCGTTGCGGGTGCCGTCGGGCAGGACGCGGGGGAGCAGGAAGCAGGTCAGCCCCTCGTCGGTCTGCGCCAGGGTCAGGAAGACGTCGCTCATCGGGGCCGAGGTGAACCACTTGTGCCCGGTGATGCGGTACGCCTCCGCGCCGCCGGCGCCGTCCGTGCTGGCCATGCTGTCTGTGCTGGCGATGCTGTCTGTGCTGGCCATGCCGTCTGTGTTGTCTGGGGGTGACGGCACCGCGCGCGTGGTGTTGGCGCGGACGTCCGAGCCGCCCTGCTTCTCCGTCATCGACATGCCCGCGATCAGCCCGGCCTTGCCGAGCGGCGGCCGCAGCCCGAAGTCGTAGCCGCGGGCGGCGAGCAGGGGTTCGTAGGCTTCCGCGAGGCCCGGTTCGGCGCGGAGGGCGGGCACCGCGGCGTACGTCATCGAGACCGGGCAGCCGTGTCCGGCCTCCGCCTGCGACCACGCGTAGAACTTCGCCGCCCGCAGCAGGTGCGCCCCCGCGCGCGGCTCCGCCCAGGGCGCCGCGTGCAGCCCGTGCTCGACCGCCGTCGTCATCAGCTGGTGCCAGGCGGGGTGGAACTCCACCTCGTCGACGCGGTGCCCGTACCGGTCGTGCGTGCGCAGCCGCGGCGGCTGCTCCTCGACCTGCCGGGCCTGCTCCTGCACCTCTGGCGAGCCGGCGAGCGCGCCCAGCCGCAGCAGCTCCGGCTCGCCCCAGCCCGCGCCGTCCCGCCGCAGCGCGTCGAGCAGGGCGGGCTCGTCGGCGGTGCTGAAGTCGCTCAGCGGCGGCGCCTGGTTGAAGACTTCGTGGGTGGCCATGTTCCCGACGTTACGCCTTCCGGATGCGCGCGGTGAACCCGTAAGGGATAGAATTCCGGACAGATGAACGATTACGGGAGCGAGAACGGGACAACCGGCGGCAGACCGGCCGACAGCGGGTCGCTCGAGCTCCGGCCGCTCACCGCCCGTTCCATCGTGCTGAGCACCCTCCTCGGGCACCATCCGCCGCGGCTGCCCGTACGGGCGCTGGTCCGGGTCGGGGAGCTGTTCGACGTCGCCGAGGGCACCGTACGGGTGGCCCTCTCCCGCATGGTCGCAGCCGGTGACCTGGAGCAGCGCGAGGGCACGTACGGGCTCACCGCCCGGCTGCTGGCACGCCAGGCGCGGCAGGACGACAGCCGTTCGCCGCGTGTCCGCGACTGGGACGGCCGCTGGGAGATCGCGCTCGTCACCGCGGACCGCCGGCCCGCCGCCGAACGGGCCGCGCTGCGGCAGACGATGACCGCGCTGCGGCTCGCCGAGCTGCGCGAGGGCAGCTGGCTGCGGCCCGCCAACCTGGAGCGTCCGCGCCCGCCCGTCGTACGCGCCCAGTGCACGCTGCTCACGGGCGCGCCCGAGGGCGACCCGGCGGAGCTGGCCGCCGCCCTGTGGGACCTGGACGGCTGGGCGCGGCGGGCCCGCGCGCTGGCGTCGGCGCTGGACGGGTCCGCGGACCTGGCGGAGCGGTTCACGGTCGCGGCTGCGGTCGTACGGCACCTGCTCGCCGACCCCGTACTGCCCGAGCCGCTGCTGCCGCCGGACTGGCCGGGCGCGGGGCTGCGCGGCCGGTACGGCGCGTTCGAGAGCGAACTCGGGGAGGTGCTGCGGCAGTACGTGGCGCCCGGCGCGCCCGCCGGGGCGCGGAACGCGGCGGAGCGCTACGGCGTTCGGGGGACCGCACGGCAGCGGCGGGAATGATCAACGGGGGCCGTCCGTTCCCGCCCGTATGAAGGCAATCGTGACAGACAGCTACGACGGACCCGACGGCCTCCGGCTCACCGACCGGCCCGACCCCAAGGTGGCGCCGGACCACGTGCTCGTACGGGTACGGGCGGCGGGCGTGAACCCCGTCGACTGGAAGGTCGCCGAGGGCGGGCTCGACCCCCTCTTCGAGACGCACTTCCCGCTGATCCCCGGCTGGGACGTGGCGGGCGTCGTGGAGGCGGTCGGCCTGGACGCCACGGAGTTCTCCGTAGGCGACGAGGTGCTCGGCTACGCGCGGCGGGACGACATCCAGCACGGCACGTACGCGGAGCTGGTGTCCGTGCCCGTACGCGCGCTCGCCCGGAAGCCCGCGGCGCTGGACTGGCGGCAGGCCGCCGGGCTGCCGCTCGCGGGCCTCACCGCGTACCAGGCCCTTGACCGCGTGCGCGTGCGCGCGGGCGACACCGCGCTCATCCACGCCGCGGCTGGCGGCGTCGGCTCACTCGGCGTGCAGATCGCCGTCGCACGCGGGGCACGCGTCATCGGCACGGCCAGTGAGCGGAACCACGACTTCCTGCGCGGTCTGGGCGCCGAGCCGGTGACCTACGGCGACGGGCTCGCCGAACGGGTGCGGGCGCTCGCGCCCGAAGGCGTGGACGCGGCGCTCGACTTCGTCGGGGGCGGCGCCGCCGCGGCGTCCCAGGCGCTCGTACGGACGCCGGAACGGATCGCGTCCATCGCCGACGGCGAGGTGACGGCGCTGGGCGGGCACCTCGTCTGGGTACGCCCGGACGCGGCCGGGCTCACCGCGCTCGGCGACCTCGCGGACGCGGGGAAGCTGACCGTCCACGTCGACCGCACCCTGCCGCTCGCCGAGGCGGCGGAGGCATGGCGGCTGAGCAAGGAGGGCCGCACGCGGGGCAAGATCGTGCTCGAGGTGAGCTGACCGCCGTACGCACGGACAGGACGTGCGTACGGGGCTGGACGTGCGTACGGGATGTGCGTACGGGACGGGACGTGCGGCCGGCGGGGGCTCAGGCGCCCGCGGCGCCCTGCCGGTCCACGTACTCGAAGACCGAGCCGTCGGGGTGGCGCGCGATCAGGTTCCGCCCGGCCGGTGTCGGCTTCGGGCCCGCGATGATGTCGGCGCCGACCGTACGCAGGTCGGTGACCGCGTCGTCCACGTCCTTGACGGCGAGCGTCGCGCTGATCTTGCGCAGGATGTCGAGGTGCTCCTGCGGGCCGCTCATCAGGAAGAAGGGGCCCACCGCGGCGACCGACACCGGACCGCTCTGAAAGCGGGCCGCCTCCGCGTTCGCGAGTTTCTCGTACACCGGAATGGCGGCGTCCAGATCGTCGACGCAGACCCGCAGCGAAGTCCCCAGAATCTCCATGCGGGGCAGCGTAGTTGATGGCGCGGGCCGGGTCAGTGCCGCATGGCGGAACGGGGCACGCCGTGCCCGGATCCGGCCCGCCCGTTCAGGACCGTGGCGCCCGTTCAGGACCGTAGCGCCCTTCAGGACCGGGGCGCGCGGCCGAGCGCGACCACGACCTCCTGCACGTTCCGGTAGTGGCCGCCGCGCGGCAGCTCCCGCAGCGTGTCCAGCAGCGCGTCGGGGGCGTGCGCGTCACGCAGCGTGCGCATCAGAGTGCCCCTGTCCGCCGGGAAAGGGGTGCGGCCGAGATGCCGCGCCAGGTCGGAGCGGAGCGCTTCCGCCTCCGTCTCCTCCCGGTCGGGGCCCGTGTCCCGGGGGACCGCCCACTCGGCCAGCTGCGGGTCGTCGTCCGCGTCGGGTTCGGGGTCCTTCCACTGCTCCGCGTGCGTCGGGTGCCCCGACTGCAGCCTGCCGCGCAGCTCCTTCTTCATCTCGTCGTCCAGATGGACGTTCATGCGGTCACTGCCGCGCTGCGGGCTCTCGCCGTCCGCCATCGCGGCCACCTCCTTCCCGTGTTCCCCCGTACGGCCAGCGCAGCAGCGCGCCCAGGCCCCCGGCCGGCAGCCCGGCCGGGGCGTCCGGCGCCAGCTCGCCGGGCCGTACGCAGACCACCTCGGCGCCCGTCACCGCCGCCGCGCGCAGCAGCGCGTCGTCCGCGCGCGCGGTGGCGGGCGGCCCGCCGAGGTGCTCCGTGCCGGTACGGTCCACCGCCATCTGGTCCGGGTCCTCGCCGACCCACACCTCGCGGTGCACGTTCGCTCCGTCGGGCCGGATCAGCAGCGAGCCGATACGGTGCTCGCGCGCCGCGTCCGCGAGCGAGTGCACGTTCTCCGTGGCCCACACGCGGCCGTCGTCCGTCGGCACCCGTCCGGCCACGAAGCGCGCCATCGCCGTCGAGGTGCGCTCCCGCGAGTGCCCGTTCCGCGCCCGCGCCACCTCGTCTGCCAGCGGCCGCCGGCTGCCGCGCGCGGCCTGGACCGTACGGTTCCGCAGCCGCGCCGGCAGCTGCGCGTGCAGCGCACGGCGCGCGGGCACGTCGCCGGCGAGGACCAGCAGCTCGGCGCCGTACGCGGAGAAGCACCTGCTCAGCGCGTCCGCCACGGCCTCGGAATCGCGTACGCGGCCCGCGTCCCGTATGCCCAGCGGACCGTGCAGCTCCAGGTCGGCGCCCGCCGGGTGCACCCGCGCGGCCAGGGCCACGGGGTGGCGTTCCAGCAGCTCCAGCAGCGGGCCGGTGTGCGGCAGCGCCTCCCAGCACGCGTGCGGGCCGCCGCCCGGGGGCGGCGTGGCCAGCGGGGGAGCGAGCACCACTTCGCCGTGCGCGGCGAAGACCGCGCGGCCCGGCGGCTGCGGCGGGCGCCCCGCCGCGGCGAGCACGTCGTACACGGCGCGGCAGGTGCCCTGGTCGGCGCCCTGCCGGCGCAGCCGGGCGCAGGCGGCGTGCGCGTGTGCCTGCTGACGGGAGGCGGCGTCCCCGGGTGCGGTCGTAGTGTCGAAATAGACCGAGGCCCACGGCCCCGGGCGGTCGAAGAGCGGACTGAGGAATCCGAGCTCCATCGCTCCCTCCTTGAATCGCCCTGATCGGGTACCCGCTGAGACAAGACCGACACGAGGAGGGCGCATGATGGGAATCGATCCGAAGGATCTCTCCGACGCGCAGCTGCTCAAGGAGCTGGAGACGATCCACCGCACCCGGCACGACACCCTGCTGCACGGATCGACGGAGGCACTGGGAGCCCACAACGCGCGCATGGCGGAGCTGGAGGGCGAGTACCTGCGCCGCCACCCGCGCCGCCCCGTGGCCCCGGGCCGTACGAGGGAGGGCGCGCGGGCGCGCGTGAAGTGACGCCGTACGCCCGGAGCCCGGAGCCCGGGGCGCCCGGAGCGCCCGCCCGGAATCCCCGCCGGGCCGCCGCCGGGAGCGCCGCCCGAGCCCAGCCGGAACCACCGTGCGAAATCCGGGTGCGTCGGCCGCCGCCCGTATCCGAGGCTGGGCCCATGGACACCGAAGCCACACTGACCCCGGGTGACCAGGTCACGGTCACCCTCCTCAAGCACGAGCGCCACGACGTGCGTTACCCCGCGACGGTCATCCGCGACGACGGCACGCACGCCGTCGTACGCGCCCCCTGGGCGGGGCCGCCGGTAAAGGACTTCGGGTTCGTGCGCTTCGAGCGCGGCGACGTCTTCACCGAGCACTACTGGCGTGACCGCTGGTACGCGGTGAAGGAGGTGCGCGATGCCGGCGGACGCCTCAAGGGCTGGTACTGCGACATGACGCGCCCCGCCCGGGTCACGGACGGGGCGCTGGCGATCACCGATCTGGAACTGGACCTGTGGGTCTCCGCGGACGGTACGCAGGTGCTGCGGCTGGACGAGGACGAACTCCTGGCCAGCGGTCTGCCCGAGAGCGACCCCGAGGCCGCCGCACGGGCGCGCCGGGCTCTGGACGAGCTCGAGGCGCTGGCCCGTACGGACGGCTGTGCCGGTCTCGCCCGTCTCACCGCAGGCTGACCACCCCCGTGGACGCGGCGGTCCGTACGGCCGTCACAGCGGCCTGATCCGTACGTCCCGGAACGAGATCACATCGGACGTGCCGTGCGTCTGCAGCCCGATGTAGCCGCTGTCGTGCTGCCGCCCGTCCGTGCCCGGGTCGTCGTCACGCGGCGGGGAGAACAGCTGGCCCGGCGCGTTCTCGAACTCGTTGATCAGCCGGCCGTTCCGGTAGACGGAGTAGTGCTGGTCGACGACGCGGATCTCGTAGTCGTTCCACAGACCCTTCGGCATGGCCATCGAGTCGCCGTAGCCCACCAGGTCGAAGCCGTACGTGGAGCCGGTCTTGTACTGGTCGCCGCCCTTCCCGTCGTAGATCTGCATCTCGTGCCCGTACTTGATGGCCACCCACTCCGGACGCGACTCCTCCGGGTGGTCGTGCACTCCGGGGAAGCGCACGAAGACGCCGCTGTTCGCCCGGCCTTCGGCCGGCGCGTCGTCGCGGAACTGCAGCCGCAGGGAGAAGTCGCCGTACTTCTTCTCCGGGAACCACAGCATCCCCATGCCCTCGATCTCGCGGCTGCTGGTCAGCGTGCCGTTGGACTTGCGGTCGAAACCGCCGCCGCCGACGTGCTCCCAGCGCGCGAACGACTCCTCGGTCCCGTCGTAGACCTTCTCGTAGCCGGTGGTGCCCTTGGCGCCCACGTCGGACCGCTCGGCCGCGTCCGTGATCGCCTCGCGCTCCTCGGCGTCGATGACGTCGTCCGTAACGAGCTTGTCGGTCACCGTGTCCACGTGCTCCCGGAACGCCTTCTCGCCGTCCCAGGTGGCCTCGTCCTCGATCAGTTCGTTGACGGTGCAGCCGTCCGGGGCCACGCGGTTGGGCACGCCGGACTGCTCGTCGCCCACGACGACCAGCGGACGGCCGTCCCGCTCGGGGCACACCGGGTCCGGCTCGCCGCCGTCCTCCACGACGGTGAAGGTGACGGTGCCGGTCTCGGAGGAGTTGCCCGCGTTGTCCGTGGCGCGGTAGCTGACGGTGTGCTCGCCGACCGCGTGCACCATGAACGGCTCGGTGTACGGCGTGAACTCACCGCCGTTCACCGCGTACTCCACGCTGGCCACGCCGGACGAGTCGTCCGTCGCGTCCAGCGTCACCGTGGCCATCGTGATGTACTCGCCGTCCGGCGTCTGCTCGCCGTCGACCTTCGCCGTCACCTCGGGCGGTACCGCGTCGTCCGGCGGTTCGACCACCGTGAACGCGGCGGACTCCTCCGCAGACACGTTCCCGGCGTTGTCCGTGGCGCGGTACTTCACCGTGTGCTCGCCGAGCGCGTCCACCACAACCGGCGCCGTGTACGCGGCGAACTCACCCCCGTCCAGGGCGTACTCGATGCTCGCCACGCCCGACGAGTCGTCCGTCGCGGCCAGCGAGACGGTGGCGCTGCCGATGTACGCGCCCGAGCTGTCCTGCCGGCCGTTCACGTCCGCGGTGGGCACCGGCGCGGTCGTGTCCTCGCCGCCGCCACCGGTGACCACCAGCTCGCCCTGCATGCTGCCGTGCCCGGGGAGGGCGCAGTAGTAGTGGTACACGCCGGGGGAGAGGGTCACGGACACCTCGTGGCGGCCGCCGTTGGCGTCGTTCGGGTTGGCGAGGATGTTCACGTTCACGTCGGAGTTGTAGTCCGGGTTGCCCGTGGTGAACGTCAACGTGTGCGGCATCGCCGTCGTGTTGCCCGTCGCCGCGCTGTTCTCGAAGACGAGCGTCGCCTCGCCGGCGACCGCCGTCGTCGGCGCCGACGTGTACTCGGTGATGCTGTCGCCCGCCGTCCAGGTGAGCACCTGAGCCGCCGCCTGCTCCGTCTCACCCGGCGGCTGCTGTGCCTGGGCGGACGGGCCGAGCGTCAGCGTGAGCGTCGCCAGGACGAGCGTCATCACGGTCGCCAATGACCGTAGGGTCTTGCCGATCCTCCGTCGTGTCATCGCTTACCGCCTCCCGCGGAGTCCTGCTTCCCGAGGGTGTTCGCGGCCAGCGGTGTCGGTGGCCCTCCCTCGTACGTCACGCGCCACAGCGCGGAGTCGCCGTCCGCGGTGAAGAACCCGCGGCCGTAGTCCTGGACGTACAGCGCGCCGTCGGCGCCGAACTTCCAGTCCATGAGGTTCCGGATGCCGCCCTCGCCCGCGGGCACGATCGCGTCCAGGCTCTCGGCGTGCACCGGGAGTCCGCCGCTGCCCGCGTTGGACGGGTCCATGACGAGCGCGTGGCGCGGCTGGTCACCGTCGTAGAAGTCCCCGGTGAACCACTTGCCGTCCCAGTACGACGGCCACTTGACCGCGCTGTTGCTGCCCTCGTCGAAGCGGTAGACCGGGCCCGTCATGGCCGCCTGGCCGCCGCCCTTCAGCCACGGCAGCCGCAGCTGCTGCTCCTCCAGTTTGTAGCTGGGCACGCCGTCGGCGTTCCGGGGGAAGTCCGGACCGCCGCCCTGCGGCGAGTACCAGATGTTGTTGTCGCGGGCCGGCGGCAGGTTCACCAGCCCGTCGTTGTTGGGGGACTCGTTCTTCAGGTCGCCGCAGTCGTACCAGTCCAGCGGCTGCGTCGGATCGGGCAGATTGCGGTCCCGGTACGGCTGCCTGTTGCCCATGCAGTACGGCCAGCCCTGGTTGCCCGCCGAGGTGATGACGGCGAACGTGTCGTACTTCGCGGGACCCCACGTGGTGCTGGGCTCGCCCGCGTCGGGCCCGACCCAGCCCGCGTACAGCCAGTCCGTCTCCTGGTCGACGGCGATGCGCGCCGGGTTGCGTACGCCCATCACGTAGATCTCGGGCCGCGTCTTGCCGCCGCCCTCCTCGTTCCCGGTGAACAGGTTGCCCTCGGGGACGGTGTACGTGCCGTCGGCCTCCGGGTGGATGCGGAGGATCTTGCCGTTGAGGTTGTTGGTGTTGCCCGCGGTGCGGCGCGCGTCGGCGAACGAGACGCCGCCGAAGTCGGGCTCCGGGTTGTTGCCCGAGTAACCGTCGCTGAACCGCGAGGAGTTGTTGTCCCCGGTGGCGATGTACAGGTTGCCCTTGGAGTCCCAGTCCATGCCGCCGCCCGCGTGGCAGCAGCTGTGGATCTGCACGGGCCAGCTCAGCAGGACCTTCTCGGAGGCCACGTCGAGCTTGTTGGTCGCCAGGTTCATCTTGAAGCGGGAGACGCGCCGTTCGGCCATGTGCGCCGTACGGTCGATCTTCGCGTGCGGCGTCCAGTGCAGGTAGACGAGCCCGTTGGTGAGGAAGTCCGGGTCGAGCGCGATGCCGAGCAGCCCCTCCTCGTTCTTGATCAGCTCGTCGCCGCCGCCCTTGTTGCCGAACACGTCGAGCGTGCCGGCCAGCGTGACCTTCCCCGTCTTCGGGTCCCAGACGTGCAGGGTGCCGTCGCCGAGGCCCATCTTCGGGTCGTTCCAGTCCGTCACCACCGGGGAGTTCGGCATGCCGCCGCCGCGCCCGATGGAGAACACCCGGCCGTCGTCCGCGACATCCAGCCCGTGCGGCTCGCCGATCTGGTCGAGCTGGTCCGGCTGGTTGGGCTGGGTGACCCTCGTCGCCTTGTAGTTGGCGGCGATCGTCGCCTTGCAGTCGGCCTGCGTGAGCCGCGTCGTCCACTGCAGTGCACCGCTCAGGTGCTTGCGGAAGTTGGACTCGCCGAAGCTCGCGACCGTGCCGCCCATGCCGGTGTAGAACGACCGGCCGCCCTCGTAGTCGCGGCACCACGAGACGGGGTGGTCCCAGCCGTTGGCGCCCTCGCCGGGGTCGTAGGTGCTCTCCCGTACGCGGGCGACGGTGTGCACCTTGCCGCTCGGGTTCTCCGCCCAGTTGAACCAGGTGTCGTTGCGCGCCCACTCCAGCGGCAGGCCCTTCGTGGCCGGATGGACGCGGTCGCCCACCTCGACGGTCGCCTTCTGCGGCGCCGTCGGGCCGCCCTCGGCCGGACGGCTGCCGATGAGGCCGGTGAACCACTCGCTGTCCGGCTCGGCGCGGGCCGCGTCGTGCAGCCCGAGGAAGCCGCCGCCGGACTTGATGTACTCCGTGAACGCCGCCTCCTGGTCCGCGTCCAGCAGATCGCCGTCGGCGGAGAGGAACACGACGGCGTTGAACTTCTCCAGCTTCCCCGGCGTGAACACGCCCGGGTTGTCGCTGACTTCGGTGCTGAAGCGCTGCTCTTCGGGTGCCTCGCTGCCGATCTGCTCGATCGCCGCGATACCGGCCTGGGTGACGTCGTCCGGCGCGTTCTCGCCATGGAAGACGAGGACCCGGACGTCGGCCGAGCCCGGAGGCTCCTGTCTCTTCTCGGCTCCGCCGCCGACATCGTTATCAGTGCGCGCGTTGGCGGGTGCTCCTGCCAGCAGCGACACGATCATGGTGGCGGCAAGTGCTAGGACGTGTGCTCGGCGCCGCATAGTTCGCACACCTCTCGTGGGTGCTCGTGGATGAACTGCAACGCCCTAGGAAGCTAAACGACTTTTGCCGAGCCGCCAATGGCTATGACCGAAACCAACTGAACTTTGTCCAGAGGGTGGTCAAACTCTCGGAGGCTTCCTAGCATGACTGGCCGTCAACGTCGTGGAAGACGACCGAGGGTCGTGAGAGACGACCGAGGAAGGTATCCGCATGGCGCGATCACGCTTTTCCCGGCGGACGTTCACCAGCGGCGCGGCTCTGGCCGCGCTCACCCCGACCGGCCTCGCCACGGCACACGCCGCCGACGCGCGGACCGCCGCGGCGCAGCCCGCGGCCGCGGCGGCCGGCGAGACACGCCTCGTCACGATGTACATCGAGGCGCTGCCCGACGGGCAGATGGGCTACGGCCTCAAGCCCGGCGAGGCGACCATCCCCGGACCGCTCCTGGAGATGTACGAGGGCGACACGCTGCACATCGAGGTCGTCAACACCCTGGACGTGGCGGCGAGTCTGCACGTGCACGGCGTGGACTACGAGATCGACAGCGACGGCACCCATATGACTGACAGCGTTGTCGAACCGGGCCAGAAACGGCTCTACACCTGGAAGTCGCACGAGCCGGGGAAACGCGCGGACGGCACGTACGTACACGGCAGCGCCGGCTACTGGCACTACCACGACCACGTCGTCGGCACCCACCACGGCACCGGCGGCATCCGCAACGGCCTCTACGGCGGGCTGATCGTACGGCGCAAGGGGGACCCCGTCCCCGACAAGCAGTTCACCTGCGTCTTCAACGACATGACCATCAACAACCGGACCGGCAAGCCGGGTGACGACACGCCCAACTTCAAGGTGAAGCAGGGCGAGCGCTGCGAGTTCCTGGTGATCACGCACGGCGAGTTCTACCACACGTTCCACGTGCACGGTCACCGCTGGGCGGACAACCGTACGGGCATGCTGGCCGGGCCGGACGACCCGAGCATCATCGTCGACAACAAGATCTGCGGCCCCGGCGACTCGTTCGGCTTCCAGGTGATCGCGGGCGAACACGTGGGCCCCGGGGAGTGGATGTACCACTGCCATGTCCAGAGCCACGCGGACATGGGCATGGCGGGCCTCTTCGTGGTGACGGACGAGAGCGGCAACGTGCCGGGGGGCGGGGGCCACTGAGCCTTTGCCCCTCGACGGTCGGCCCATCCAGCCCGTCTCTCCGATTGACGACGGGCGTACGGCCGCGCCACCCAGCCGGTCCGCCGGTTGGCGAGGTCGGGAGGCCGCGGCATCCAGCCCGTCTGCCGGTTGGCGACGGCGGGAGGCCGCGGCATCCAGCCCGACCGGCGTTTGAGGACGGCCCTCAGCCACGGTGGTGCCGAGGCGGGTCGCACGCCGCGGACCACCCCGCGGGGGCGTGGCCTCGCGCCGCACCGGTGCGCACCGGCGGCGCGGGCCGCCCACCGGGCCGTGGGGGCCCGGATGCGTCCTCAGGCGCCGGACGGGCTGGACGGGCGGCACGGGCCGTACGGCGCATGTCGCCCGCCGCCCCGGACACCCGTCTGCCAGAGTGACCGTGACGTACGCACACGTACGCACACGTACGTATGCGCAGCGCGCCTGAAGAGCGCGAGGGACAGCGGAACGGTGGAGGCAGGCCGATGCGGCACACCGACGTGGCGACGGCCGCATGCGGCTACTGGCACCGCCGCGGTCTGCACACCGAGCCCGGCCAGGTCGTCACCGCCCCGGGCGCGCCGCTCCTCCTGCTCGCGCTGCTCGCCGGGGCCGCCGCCACCCCCGCCGGTCCGGCACCGGGCGCGCTCGGGGAACGGGCGGTGCGCCGGGAGGCCGTCACCGGGGCGACAGCCGCCCCCGGCGTGACCGCGGCCCCCGGTGCGTCCGCCGCCCCCGGCCAGGCCCCCGCGGCGGGCGGGCCACCGGAGGGCGGGGGCCCCGGCGGCGCGCCGCCCGGCGGCCAGGGCCCGACCGGTCAAGGACCCGGCGCCGTCCTGCTGCCCCGCCCCAGCGCCGCCTGGCACGCCCCGCAGGCGCGGCTCCTCGGGCGGCCCGTACACCCGGTCCCCGTGCCCGCCGAGTGCGGCGGTGTGCCCGACCCGTTCGCGCTGCTGGAAGCCGTACGACGGGCCCGCGCCGACGGCGGCGACCCCCGCGTCCTGCTGCTCTCCGTCGCCGACGACCCCACCGGCACCACTGCGCCGCCCGAGCTGCTGCACGAGGTGTGCGAGGCCGCCGTGAACGAGGGCCTCCTCATCGTCAGCGACGAGAGCTGGCGCGACACCTCCCACAGCACGCGGGACACGGTCGTCGTCAGCCCCGCCGAGATGGTCGGGGACGGCCACGCCGACTCGGTCGTCGTCCTCGCCGGACTGAACGCCGCGCTGCTGCCGCCGGGGCTGAGCGCGGGCATCGCCCGCTTCCCGGACAGCGACTACGGCCGTGCGCTCGGCGACCACGTACGCGAAGTGCTCGGCGCCCTGCACACGGGCCTGCACGGGCCGGACGCCGACGCGGCGGCTGAGGCGCTGGCCGAGCCCGCGCACGTACGGGAGCGGCGCGCCGCGGAGGCGGCGCTGCACGGGGCGTACGCGGCGGCCCTGCACGACGAGTTCACGGCGGCCGGGGCGCTGTGCCGTCCGCCGCAGGTCGGGCGGCACCTGTACGTGGACCTGGAGCAGTCCCGTACGCGGCTCGCGGCACACGGGATCGAGGACGCCGCGGCGCTGGAGGCGGAACTGGTGCGGCGGCTCGGCCCGTACGCGACCGGCGGGCACCGAGTCGGGGACGATCCGCTGGGGTTGCGGGTACGGATCTCGACGGAGGTGCTGGCGGCGGGTGTGCCGTCTGCGGACGTACGGGCCGCGGACGTACGGGCCGCGGACGTACGGGCCGCGGACGTACGGGCCCCCGGCGCGCGTCCGATGGAACTGCCCGGCGTGCCCGAGGCACTTGAGGCTGTGCATACGGCTCTCGCGGAGCTGCTCGCCTCCGACTGAGGTGCGCTCCGCGCGGTCCGCAGGCGGTGGCGCCGAACGGCGGTCGTGGTCGGCCGAGCGGCGTGGTCCCGGCCCGACCGTGCTCGCTCCGGTCCGTCCTCAAACGCCGGACGGGCTTGATCCGCGCCGGGACTCAGCGCACCGTGCTGTCCCGGCTGTCCTGCTTGCCCCGGCCATCCTGGCCATCCTGGCCATCCTGGCCGTCGGGCGCCTCGTGCCCTCCGTCCGTACGCCGTGCCGTCCGCGCCGTACGGCGTTCCGTACGGCCCCCTCCGCGTCGGCCACGGATGCGGCGCCAGACCGTCGGTGCCACGCTCACCAGGACCGTCAGGCCGACCGCCGCCGCCACGCCCTGCCACGGCTCGGGGAAGAGCGAGCCGCCCGCGACGCCGATGAGCTGGTACGTCGCCGTCCATGCCAGGCATGCCGGAATGTCCCCGCGTACGAAGTTCCGCATCCGCATGTGCGACATCAGGCAGGCCAGCATCACGGGAATCCGCCCCGCGGGCACCAGCCTGGACACCACCAGCACCGCCACGCCGTGCCGGTCGAGCTTCTCGCGGGCCTGGGCGAGCCGTTCCGGCGCCGCCCGTTCGCGCAGCTGCTCCAGCCAGCGGGAGCCGTTGCGGGAGCCCATGCCGCGCTGTCCCAGCCAGTACAGCCCGAGGTCGCCGAGGAACGCGGCCAGCGCCGCCACGCCGAACACCAGCAGCAGCGACACTGCCGGGACGCTCTGGTGGAACGCGACCACCGCGGCCCCGCTGACCAGCGCGCCCGTCGGCACCACCGGCACCAGCGAGCCGAAGACCACCAGCAGGAACAGCGACGGATAGCCGATCGCCTGCTGCGTCGTCTCGGGCGGCACCGCCCGTACCGCCGCGAACAATTCCCCGCCGAGCGCCGTGATCATACGGACGTCTCCAGCCGCGCGGTTTCCCCGTGCCGGAGCCGGTGCACCCGTACGTGCGGTGTGAGCTGCGCCGCGAGCCGGGCGAACTCGTCGCCGGGGGAGTGGAACTCGTGCGGTCTGATCGCGTCCATGCCGATCGGCCAGTACGTGCCGTAGTGCACCGGTACGGCGCAGCGCGGGCTGATCCGCGTGAGCGCCTGTGCCGCGCCGCCCGCGTCCAGATGCCCGTCACCGAGGTACGGGCCCCAGCCGCCGACCGGCAGCAGCGCCACGTCCACGGTGCCGACGGCGTCGGCCATGCCGTCGAACAGGCCGGTGTCACCGGCGAAGTACGTACGGGCCTCGCCCTCCACCACGTAACCCAGCGCGGGCGCGCGGTGCGTGCCGTACGGGAGGCGGCGGCCGTCGTGCGCCGCGGGCACCGCGCACACCCGTACGGGGCCGGTCCGCACCACGTCGCCGGGGACCACCTCCACCAGGTCGAGCAGCGTGCCGAGCCGGCGCAGGCCGGGCACCGCGCGGGGCGCGCCGCGCGGCACGACGACGCGGGTGCCGGGCGGCAGCCGCGTGAGCGAGCCGACGTGCAGGTGGTCGGCGTGCAGATGGGACACGAGGACGACGTCCGCGAGCGTCGCGGAGACGGGCGGGAGCGCGCCGCGCCGTCGGCGGAGGTGTGCCATGCGGCGTACGAGAAGCGGGTCCGTGAGCACGGTGACACCCGAGTCCCGGACTGTGGCGGTGGCGTGACCCCACCACGTGACCTCCACCGGCACGTGTGCTCCTCTCCGCGGCGGGGGCGCCGCCCCTCCTTGAGCGTAGCCGCCCGTTCAGCCCGTCCGGCGTTTGAGGACGGCCCGGAGCGGCCACCGGCCGGCGGCGGGCCTGGTGCGCGGCCATTCCGCTGCCGGGTTTCCGGTCACCCGGGCCGTCGCGACGGGACCGGCGCGGGGCACAGCGCGCCTCCGCCGTGGCCGGGGGCCGTCCTCAATCGCCGGACGGGCTTGATTTTGCTGAGGTCCGCTCCCAGATGACCGGTGGGCCGCTGGGTCGGAGGGTCCGACCCCTACGGGTCGTATCGGGCGTAAGCCCGAGGCTTCCGGGGCGCGCACTGTGAAAAAGTGGACAATGTCCCGCGCCCCGACGTGTGCGTCCGCCGCGCGCGGGCGTGCGTGACCGGAACGTGAGGAGACCACAGCGTGCGACTGCGTCTGCCACCCTGGCGCGCCGTGGGCAGCACCGTCCTCCGCGTGCTCGCGGTGTGGGCGGTAAGCACCGTGACCATGCTGCTGCTCGCGGGCGGCCTGCCGGACTTCCGGCTGCAGTCACCGAGCGGCGACAGCGCCACCCGTATCGCCGTCACGGCCGCGTTCGGCGCGGGCGCCTTCGGGGTGCTGAGCGCGCTGGTGTGGCCCGTGCTCGTACGGGCGCTGCTGCTCGTGCCCGCCCTGGTGCTGGGGCTGCTGGTGTTCTTCCTGAACGGTTCCCTCCTGTGGATCGCCCTCCGCGTCACCCCGGACCGGGGCGACGTCAACGCGGAGACGGCCGTGGTGGTCGCCGCCGTCATGTCCGCCGCCTCGTCGGCGACGAGCACGTTCCTCGCCGTACGGGACGACGGCGCCTACCGGCGCAGGCTGGCCCGGCTCGCCGGACGGCGGCGGCGCCGCGAGGGGACGGCGGGTCCCATGGACGAGAGCCCCGGCGTGATCTTCCTGCAGCTCGACGGCGTGGGGTACGACGTGCTGCGCGAGGCGATCGAGGGCGAGCAGCCGCTGATGCCGACCGTCGCCGCGCTGCGCGGCAGTACGCACCGGCTGACCCGGTGGCGTACGGACTGGTCCAGCCAGACCGGTGCCAGCCAGCTCGGGATCCTGCACGGGAGCAACGAGGACGTGCCCGCCTTCCGCTGGTACGAGAAGGAGACCGGCGTCGTCATGGTCAGCAACCGGCCCAGCGGCGCCGCCGAGCTGCAGCGCCGGGCCGTGGAGCGCACCGGGCGGTACGGGCTGCTGGAGACGGACGGTGCCAGCCGCGGGAACCTGTTCAGCGGCGGCGCCCGCCAGCTCGCGCTCGTGCTGTCCGTCTCCGCGCGGCGCGGCCGGGAAACCCGGTCCCGCGCGGGGTACTTCGCGTACTTCTCCGACCCGGCCAACGCCACCCGCACCGCGGTGTCGTACGTCGCGGATGTGTTCCGCGAGGTGGGCCAGTCCGTGCGGGCGCGGCTGCGCCGCGAGTCGCCGCGGGTTCCGCGCGGCGGCCTGTACCCGTTCCTGCGGGCCTTCGTGACCGTCGTCCAGCGCGACGTGGTGGTCGCGGCGGTGATCGGCGACGTGCTGGGCGGGCGGGCCGCGGTGTACGCGGACCTCGTCGCGTACGACGAGGTGGCGCACCACTCCGGGCCGCGCGGCCGGGACACCCGGCAGGTGCTGCGCAGCCTCGACCGCGCCGTCCGCATGATCGTCAAGGCGACGGACCACGCGCCGCGCCCGTACCGCGTCGTGCTGCTCTCCGACCACGGCCAGAGCACGGGTGAGACGTTCGCGGGTGCCTTCGGGCTGACGCTGGAGGACCTCGTACGGGCCGGGTGCGGCCTGCCCGTGCCGCGCCGTGCCGGGCGTACGCCCAGCGGGGCCGAGGCCCGGCAGGCGGCGCGCGCGGCGCTGCACCGCCCGGAGGAACCGCGCCGGGCCGGTCTGCTGGGCCGCCGCCGGCGCAGCCCGGACCGGCCGCCGCGCGGTACGGGGCCGGTGGTGCTGGCGTCGGGCAACCTCGCGCTGGTCTCGTTCCCGGACGTGCCCGGACGGATGTCGCGCGAGGCGATCGACGCGCGCCATCCGGCGCTGCTGCGGGCGCTCGCGGACCATCCGGGCATCGGCTTCCTGCTCGTGCGGAGCGAGGAGCACGGGCCGGTGGTGATCGGCGCGGGGGCGTGCGAACACCGGCTGGACACGGGTGAGGTGACGGGGGACCGCGACCCGCTGGCCTGCTTCGGGCCGGGCGCGGTGGCGGCGGTGCGGCGTACGGCCGGGTTCCCGCACGCCGCCGACATCATGGTCAACTCAAGCGTCGATCCGGCGACCGGCGAAGTGCACGCGTTCGAGGAGCAGATCGGCTCGCACGGCGGGCTGGGCGGGGAGCAGAACCAGGCGTTCCTGCTGTCGCCGCTGCGGCTGTCCGCGCCGGTGGTGTCGGGTGAGCTCGTCGGTGCGGAACAGGTGCACCGTGTGCTGCGGCGCTGGCTGCGCGAGGCACGCGGCGGCGCGGCGCCCGTACGGCACGCGCGCGCTGTCACGGAGCCGCAGGACGGCGACGGCCTGGCGGCGACGCAGCAACGGGTGGGGTGACGCGGGCGGTCGGTGCCGGTGCGCGCACTCGTACGCGCAGCGGCATACGCCCGGCGCCGCGGCTCAGGGCCGCGGTGACCGACGGGCCCGGGGGCCTGGCCCGTCGGCGGCTTTGCGCACAATGCGGGTATTACGGGTATTGCGGGTGTTTACGGGTGCTGGTTGGGACTCGGCGGCGGACCGCACGCGCGCGCTGAGCGCGGCGCCGGCGGTCCGCCCGCGTGGAGTCGGTTCCGGCGTCAGCTCTCCGCGCCGGCGCGCTCCCGGATGGGTGCGCCCACCTCGTTGAGGTGCCGCAGCGCCTCCCGCCACGACTGGACCAGGCCGGTCTCGTGGTACGGGATGTCGATCTCTTCGCAGTAGTCGCGCACGATCGCCTGGGCGTGCCGCAGGTGCGGGCTCGGCATGCTCGGGAAGAGGTGGTGCTCGATCTGGTAGTTGAGGCCGCCCATGGCGACGTCGATGAACCAGCCGCCCTTCACGTTCCGCGACGTGAGCACCTGCTTGCGCAGGAAGTCCGGACGCGCGTTGCCGCGCAGCGTGGGCATGCCCTTGTGGTTCGGGGCGAAGATCGAACCGAGGTAGACGCCGAAGACCGCCTGGTGGATGAGGAGGAACGCGACGGCCAGGCCGGGCGGCAGGACGAGGAACAGCGCGACCACGTAGCCGATGATGTGCGCGAACAGCAGCGCGCCCTCCAGCCAGCGCCGCTTCATGTGCGGCTGGCGCAGCGCCCGTACGCCGGCCACGTGCAGGTTGAAGCCCTCCAGCGTCAGCAGCGGGAAGAACAGCCCTGCCTGGTGCCGCCCGATGAACCGCGGGAGGCCCTTCGCCTCGCGGGCCTGGTCCGTGGACCAGACGAGGATGTCGGGGGCGACGTCCGGGTCCAGCTCCTCGTGGTTGGGGTTGGCGTGGTGGCGGGTGTGCTTGTTCATCCACCAGCCGTAGGACATGCCGATGCCGAGGTTGCCGATGATGAGGCCGCCGATCTCGCTGGGCCGCCGCTTGGTGAACACCTGGCGGTGCGCGAGGTCGTGGGCGAGGAGCGCCAGCTGGCCGAAGATCAGCCCGAGGCCCACCGCGACGGCGAGCTGCCACCAGCTGTCGCCGAGTGCGAAGAACGCCGTCCAGCCCAGCACGAGCGCGAGCCCGACCAGGGTGAACCGCAGTACGTAGTAGCCAGGCAGCCGCTTCTGCAGCCCCGCGTCGATGATCCGCCGGGAGAGCCGGGCGAAGTCGCTGCCTTGTGCCGCGTCCGGAGTCCGCACGGGTGGTGCTTCGGTGCTTGTCGTCATGCGGTCAGCCTGACTGGCCCGTGGGCATCACAGACAGCCGCGCAGCACGTGTCTTGAAACGGGGGCACGCCACAGTAAGAAGAGGGGACCTGGCTACACCCCGAAATCCCTCCGGGCCCGGTATCCTGCCCCGCCTCCTTGGCAGAACCGCACGTCAGCGGGGATCCGGTGCCTCGTACGTCCCCAACCTCCGGCTGTGCGCGGCTATTCCCACCCTTACGGGGTGTGTACGGGTGTGGTGGCGAATTCCGCACGTGTTTCCGTACACGTAGGGAGGAGTCCATACGTGTATGTGTGCGTCCGTGCGGGTGTGCGCGAGCGCGTGGGGGCGTGCGCGTACGGTCGCGGGCGCTGCCCGGCACCCGCGCGCGCCCGGCACCGCTCAGGCGCGCGGGCCGCGTACGCCGTCCTGCTCGCCGTCCCGTTCGCCGCCGTGCGCGCCGCCCCAGCGGGCGGCCAGCTCCTCCGGCGTGCGCGGCGGCGCTTCGCCGGCGGCGAGCAGGCCGTGCGCGCGCAGTGCCGCGGCCACCGCCGCAGCCCACGGCGTACGCAACCCGGCCGCCGTCAACAGCTCCGGGTCGGCGAGGAGCTCCGCGGCCGGTCCCGTACGCGGCCCGCCGGGAGCCAGTACCGCCGCGTCGTCCGCCCAGCGCAGCGCCAGGTCCACGTCGTGCGTGGCCATCACGACCGTCGTACCCGCGTCGCGCAGGCCGTCCAGCACCTCGAGCAACTGCTCCTGCCCGTGCGGGTCGAGGCCCGCGGTCGGCTCGTCCAGGATCAGTACGCGCGGCCGCATCGCCACGGCGCCCGCGATGGCGGCACGCTTGCGCTGCCCGTACGACAGCAGGTGCGTCGGCCGGTCCCGCAGCTCCGTGATGCCCAGTGCCGCGAGCGCGTCCGCCACGCGGGCGCGTACCTCGTCCTCGGGCAGCCGCAGGTTCAGCGGGCCGAACGACACGTCCTGGCCGACCGAGGCCGCGAACAGCTGGTCGTCCGGGTCCTGCACCACCAGCTGCACGGTTTCGCGCAGCCGCGTCAGGCCCTTGCGGTCGTACGCCACCGGCGCGCCCGCGAGCCGCAGTTCGCCGGAGGTGCACCGCAGGCCGCCGCTGAGCAGCCGCAGGAGGGTGGTCTTGCCGCTGCCGTTGCGGCCGAGCAGCGCCAGCGAACGGCCTTCCGGCACCGCGAAGTCCAGGTCGCGCAGCACGGCGGGGCCGTCGCCGTACGCGTACGCGGCGCCGGCGAGCTCGACCAACGGGGCCGCCGCGGGGCGGGGAGCGGGGGCCGGGACGGCGCCCGGGGTGGTGCCCGTGGTCATCGAACGAGCCCTTCCAGTACGAGGGTGAGCGCAGCGACACCCGTCAGCAGTGCGGCGGTGGCGGCGAGGAAGCGGGACGAGACGCTCGTATCGGGCACCAGCACCCGGAGCGTCCCGTCGTAACCCCGGCCCGCGAGCCCGGACTGCAGCCGGGCCGCCCGGTCGAAGGCCCGCACGAACGCCGTGGCGCCCAGGCCCGCGAGCGAACGCCACTGCGCGGCACGGCTGGTGTGCCCGAGCCGCGCCGCCTGCGCCTGGCGCACCCGGGACACGGAGTCGAGCAGCAGGAAACTCATGCGGTAGGTCACGAGCGCGACGTCCACGACCGCGGGCGGTACCCCCGCCCGTACCAGCCGCGGCACCACGTCCGACACCGGCGTGGTGAACGCGAACAGCAGCAGCCCGAGCGACGCCGCCGACGTACGCAGCAGCAACTCGCCCGCGTGCACCGGGCCGCCCGGATCCAGCGACACCAGCCCGGCGGCGCCGCCCTCCCCGCCCGGACCGCCGACACGGAACAGCAGCGGCACCGCGCCCGTGACACAGAAGCCGAGCGGCAGCCGGAACGCCCGCCACAACTGCCGTACGGGCACCCGCGCCGGGCCCAGCAGCACGGCGAGGGTGGCCCCGGCCACCAGCGGCGCGCCCGGCCACGGCGGCAGGCACACCGCGAGGACGGTCAGGCCGAGGCCGAGCACGGCCTTCTCCAGCGGATGGCGGCGGCGCCAGCGGCTGCTGTGCGCCGCCGCGTCTATGGGGAGCACGCGGTTACGGGCGGTGGGTGTCGGCCGCGGCGTCCGTGTCCGCGTCCGGCTGCCCCTCCGCGGTGGCCGCCGCCGCGCGGGCCGCGCCCTGGCGGCGGCCGCGGCGCAGCCCGAAGTAGTACGCCAGCACGCCCGTGCCCAGTGCCGCCTGGAGCGCGAACAGTGCCGACTCGACCTCCCCGGACGGCGGTTCGTACAGCGGCGTGAACCACGGCTCGTAGTCCGGGTCGTTCTCCGTGACGGCCGTCTCCGCCTGTGCGTCAGAGCCGGTGAACGGTTCCTTCCTGTCGTCGCCCAGCCCGAGCGCGAGCGGCAGCACGGCCAGTGCCGCGACGACGGCCAGCAGCAGAGCGTTGATCTTCGCGTTGCGGCTCATCCTGCGCTTCCCGTTCGTGCTGTTCATGTCGTTCGTCCCGCGCATCACGCCACCGCCTTCGGCTGGTTGCCGTCCTGGCGGCTCTTGTCCCGAGCGAACACCCCGAGCCGGGTCAGCTCGCCCTCGCTGGACTGCCGCAGCAGCCGCATCACCAGCACGGTCAGCAGCCCCTCGCTGACCGCCAGCGGGATCTGCGTCACCGCGAAGATGCCGCCGAACTTCGCGAGCGCACCCGGGATTCCGCTCCCCGGGTCCGGGAACGCCAGCGCCAGCTGCACACTCGTCACGCAGTACGTGCTCAGGTCGGCGGCGAACGCCCCCGCGAACACGCACACCATCAACTGCAGTCCGCAGCGCCGCAGCAGCCGGTACAGCCCGTAACCGGCCCACGGGCCGACGACGGCCATCGAGAACACGTTCGCGCCGAGCGTCGTCAGGCCGCCGTGCGCCAGGAGCAACGCCTGGAACAGCAGCGTGATCGTGCCCAGCACCGCCATCACGGGCGGCCGGAACAGGATCGCCCCCAGTCCTGTGCCGGTCGGATGGGAACAACTCCCCGTCACGGACGGGATCTTCAGCGCGGACAGTACGAACGTGAAGGCGCCCGAAGCGCCCAGCAGCAGCGTGCTCTCGGGATGCGCCCGCACCTCACGGGTGAGTACGCGGACACCGTGTGCGACGAACGGAGCGGATGCGGCGCCCCAGGCGACCGCGTGCAACGGGGGCAGATACCCCTCGGCGATATGCATGGCAGGGAAGACCTCTCCAGCACCTCGTGGATGGACAGCGCACCCTGGCCGGTCTCCTGGCTGACGGGTCATGCCGCCCTGGACTCCGCCTTCCCGGACCCCGCGGCTTCCCGCGGCGGTCCAGTGGCCTCCCCGTGGGGATGGAGCCGGACTTCCCGATCACAGTGGCGAGGGCCGCACCGGTTCTGCACCGGTTTCCCGAACACCAAGGCTCTGTGACAGTAGTCGGGGCCGGTGGGCCCCACAACCGGGCCCCCTTACGGGACGGTGTCGCCCCGTTTACCCTTTTTACGCCTCGGGGAGGCGCCGTTCCCTTCGGCGGCGGTACCCCCCCCGGTGGCCGGGCGCGGGCTCGTCGTGGCCGAGGACCGTTCTCAATCGCCGGACGGGCTTGATCGGGCGCGCCTTGAGGGCTGGTTTCAAGTGGTCGTTTGCTGGGGTTTGTTCGTCGCGTCGGCGTGGCTGGGCTGGGTCGCGGCCACCGTGAAGAGGCCGCCGTCCGGGTCGCGGAGGCCCGCCGCGTAACCGAACGGCGTGTCCGTGGGTGGTTCCGTCACCGTGCCGCCCGCCGCCTCCGCCGCGGCCACGGCCGCCCCCACGTCCTCCACGCGGAAGCACACGTGCCAGCGCGGCCTGATGCGCGGGTCCGGGGCCGACTCGACGGCGCCGCCGCGCAGCGTCGCCACCGTGCGTCCCGCGGCCCGTACGATCACCGCGCCGTGCTCGTACTCCACATCGCAGCGGTCCGGGCGGCCCGAGGCCCACTCGAAGACCTCCGCGTAGAAGATCGCCGAGGCGAAGGCGTCCCGCGTACGGAGGTCCAGCTGGGCCGGGGCGTCGTGGTCTCCGGAGCGCCAGCCTGGGCGTACGTCGCCCTCCCAGAAGCCGAAGTTCGCGCCCGCCGGGTCGGAGGCCAGGCAGGCGCGGCCGTTGCCGAGCTCCACCGGGCCCACCGCGACCGTCGCGCTGCGTTCGCCGATGCGGGCCGCCACGGTGTCCGCGCTGGTCACGAAGAAGTACGGGGTCCATGCCACGGCCATGCCCAAGCTGGACGTCACGGCCCCGAGCCCGGCGACGGGCGAGCCGCCGGACATCGCGACGGAGAACTGCTCACCGAGCGAATCGGGCCGGAACGTCCACCCGAGAACCGCGGAGTAGAACTCCTGCGTAGATTCCAGTTCGGGCGTCGCCAGGCTCACCCAGCATGGCGCTCCGTATACCGGACGCGTTGCCGCCGACACACTGCTCGCCTCGCTTTCCGCAGGTGGGAGCGGGACAGGGCTGCTTCCCCAGGTCTGTCCCGCTCACTCTGCCACTCTCCCGCAGAGCTTGCCTCCCGGCATTCCGCTTGGATGCCGGTACGGTGGTGGGACGGGGCCGGGGGCCGTCCGGGGCGGCCGAGCCGGGGGCCTGTCGGAGGCGGCCGGGGGCCGCCCGAGTGAGAGACCAAGAGGGAACGGATGCCCGATCCGTCGTCCGGTGAGCCCGCCGCCGCCGTGGTGTCGGTGGAGTTCCTGCGCGAGATGTCCGAGAGCGTGGGCGCGGGCATCTACGTCCTCGACGGCGTCGGCCGGATCACCTCCGTCAGCGCCCGCGCGGCGGAGATGCTCGGGCGTACGGTCGCGCAGCTCGAGGGCGTGGGCGCGCACGGGCTGTTCCACCGGCGGCGCGACGGGTCCCGGATGCCGTACGCCGAGTGCGAGCTGGCGCGGGTCATCACGCAGGGCCGCCTGGCCACCGGCACCGCGTACTTCCTGCGTGGCGACGGGGAGCTGCTGCCCGTGTCGTGGACCTCGCTGCCCGTGCACCGCGAGGGCCACCGGACGGGGGCGGCGGTGGTGTTCACCAGCCGGCCGCGGCCGCTGGCCGGGAAGGCGCCGGAGGTACGGGAGCTGACCGGGCGTACGGCCGGGCTGTCCATGGTGGCCGACGCCACCACCGTGCTGGCGTCCACGCTGGACGCGGACAAGGCGCTGCGCCGGCTGGCGCGGCTGGTGGTGCCGCGGTTCGCCGAGTGGGCCGTGTTCGTACGGCTCGCCGCGGGCCTGCCGCACTGCGTCGCCGTGGCGGGGGACGCGGGCGGGAGCCCCGCGCCGTGGCTGGGCCCGCTGCCGCCGGTGCCGGACGGTTCGCTGCACCCGCTCGTACGGGTGCTGCGCGGGGCGCCCGCGATGCTGCTCGGGCCGGAGGACATCGCGTCGCCGCCCGACACGGAGCTGGCGGCGTGGCAGGAGGAGATGCTGCGGTCGTTCGGCACTGTGTCGGCCATCGCCGCGCCGCTCACCGCCCGCCACCAGGTGCTGGGGTCGCTGACGCTGGGCCGTACGGACCCGGCGAAGCCGTTCGACGCACGCGAGCTGGCGCTCGCCGTCGACCTCGCCCGGCGGGCGGGGCTGGCGATGGACAACGCGCGGCTGTTCAGCCAGCAGCGTGACATCGCCGAGACGATGCAGCGGCACCTGCTCACCGACCTGCCCGAGCACGGCGTGCTCCAGCTGGCCGCCCGCTACCGGCCGGCGGCGGCCGGCTCCCAGATCGGCGGCGACTGGTACGACGCCTTCCCGCTGCCCGACGACGCGATGGCGTTGGTCATCGGCGACATCGCGGGCCACGACATGCAGGCCGCCGCCCGTATGGCGCAGGTACGCAGCATGCTGCGGACGCTTGCCTGGGAGCACCAGGAGCCGCCGGGGCTGATCGTCGGCCGGATGGACGGCGCGCTGGAACGGCTCACGGACACCCCGCTGGCCACCCTCGTGTACGCCCGCGTCGAGGGCCCGGCGCGCGGGCCCTGGCAGCTGAACTGGACGTCCGCGGGCCATCCGCCGCCGCTGCTGGTCAGCCGGGACGGCAGCGCCCGCTATCTGGACCAGGGGCACGGCCCGTTCCTCGGCCTTCCCGAACTCGTCGGACCGCGCACCGACTGCACCGAGCCGCTGCTGCCGAGTAGCACGCTCCTGCTCTACACGGACGGGCTGGTCGAGACCCATGTGGACCACCTCGACGCGGGGATGCGCAGGCTGCGGCTGCAGGCGGCGGCGCTGGCCCGGGCGCCGGTCGGCGAGTTCTGCGACGGCCTGCTGGCCCGGCTGCCGGACGTCACCGACGACGACATCGCGCTGCTGGCCGTACGGCTGCCGGAGACGGGCGGCAGCGCGTAGCCCGCGCCTTCGCCTCAGCGGTGCCCGCGCCCTTACCTCAGCGGTAATCGACGCTCCGCCGGGCGCCCGGCAGGGTGAGGTCAGCGGGTCCGGGCCGGCGCACTCCGGTCCGGGCCCGCCCCGCGAACAGCGCACACTCACCAGGGAGGGCCCGACATGAGCGCGTACGAGACCGCCGTCAGCCGCTACTTCGAGGCGTGGAACGCCACCGGTGCCGCCGCCCGCGACAAGGCCGTCGCCGCCGCGTGGACCGAGGACGGGTCGTACACCGATCCCGTCTCCGACGCCCAGGGCCACGAAGGGCTGGCCGCCGTGATCGCCGGAGCGCAGGAGCAGTTCCCCGGCTGCGTCTTCGCCCTCACCGGGACGGTCGACGGCCACCACCACATCGCGCGGTTCGGCTGGGAGCTGCGCGCCCCCGACGGGTCGGCGCCCGTCGCGGGCTCCGACGTGATCACGCTGGCCGAGGACGGCCGGATCCGCGCCGTACTCGGCTTCCTGGACCGGGTGCCCGCCGCGTGAACGGGCCCCGCCGCTACGGCATGAGCAGCTGAAGGTCCTTCGCCGTCTCCGGGCTCGCCGGGAGGAACGTCTCCACGGCGAGCTCGGAGACCGTCACGTCCATCGGCGTGTTGAAGGTCGCGATGGTGGAGAAGAAGGACAGGACCCGCCCCTCGTACTCGATCACCATCGGCAGCGCGAACGGGCAGCCCGGTCCGGCGTCCGCCGGCGGCGCGGGCGCCTCGTCCCGTACGGGTGGGGGTGGGGGCGTCGGATACGCGGACACCTCCTCGTACAGCGCGCGCAGCGGCGCCGACCGCACCAACGCCAGCTGGCGCTCCATCTGTTCGAGCAGATGGCCCCGCCACTCCGCGAAGTTGCGGATACGCGGGGCCAGTCCGTCCGGGTGCAGCGTGATCCGCATGGCGTTCTGCGGCGGCTCCAGCAGCTCCGGCGCGACCCCGGACAGCAGCAGGGCGATGCCGCGGTTGGCGGCCAGCACCTCGTACGTGCCGTCGACGACGAGCGCCGGGTACGGCTCGTACGCCGCCACCATCCGCTCCAGCCCCGCGCGCAGCGGGGACAGGGCGGGGGAGGTCAGCGGGGTCTCGGGGTAGTGGGGCGCGTAACCGGCCGCGAGCAGCAGGGCGTTGCGCTCCCGTACGGGGACGTCCAGGTGCTCGGCCAGCCGCCGCACCATCTCGGGGCTGGGGCGGGCGCGGCCGGTCTCGATGAAGCTGATGTGCCGCGCGGAGGAGTCGGCGCGCAGCGCCAGCTCCAGCTGGCTCAGCCGCGCCCGGTTCCGCCAGCCCCGCAGCAGCGCGCCCACCGGCACGTCGTCCTCGGTGGTCGTCATGGCTCGAATATATGGCCTCACACGAAACGCCCGGAGAGCGTGGCACGCTGGCCCCGTACCGGGCACCCGCGACCCGTGGCCCGCGACCGACCGCACCGATGAAGGGACCCTCATGGCACCCGAACCGCTGACGCCGCAGCAGACCGAACAGGCGCTCGCGGAGCTGCCCGGCTGGGAGGCGGCCGACGACCGGCTCGCGCGGAACTACGTCTTCGGCAAGCATCTGCCCGCCGCCGCGATGGTGATCCACGTGGCCGCGATCCAGGAGGAGCTGGGGCACCACTCCGACATGACGCTCAGCTACAACACGCTGGGGATCACCGTGAACACGCACAGCGTGGGCGGGAAGATCACGGAGCTGGACGTCGCGCTGGCCCGCAGGATCGAGGAGATCGCGGCGGGACACGGCGCCGGCTGAACGCCGTACGGCGGCCCGCCTTCCGGGGCGCCGAACGCGGAGAGCCGCCCGGAACGGTGTCGTCCGGGCGGCTCCGTACGTACGGCGGGCCGCGCGTGGCGGCAGCCGTGCGGGGTCTCGGTCAGCCGAGCCAGTTCATCGTGTCCGGGTCGGCGCCGAGCCGCGTGTCCGTGTTCAGGCCCGTGACGGCGTCGACGTCCGCCTGCTCCAGCTCGAAGTCGAAGACGTCGATGTTCTCCCTGATCCGGGACGGGGTCACGGACTTGGGGATCACCACGTTCCCGAGCTGCAGGTGCCAGCGCAGGACGATCTGCGCGACGGTCTTGCCGTACTTCCCGGCGAGGTCGCCCAGCAGCGGCTCGGCCAGCACGTCCCCGCCCTGCCCGAGCGGCGACCACGCCTCCGTCGCGATGTCGTGGTCCGCGTGGTAGGCGCGGGGGATGGGCTGCTGGAGGTGCGGGTGCAGCTCGATCTGGTTGAGCGCGGGCACGGTGCCGGTCGTGTCGATCAGCCGCTGGATGTGCGCGGGCTGGAAGTTGGAGACGCCGATGGCCTTGGCGCGGCCCTCGGCGAGGATCTTCTCGAACGCCTTCCAGCTGTCCACGTACTTGTCGATGCCCGGCATCGGCCAGTGGATGAGATACAGGTCGACGTAGTCCAGGCCGAGCTTGGCCAGCGAGGCGTCGAAGGCGCGCAGCGTGGTGTCGTGGCCCTGGTCGGCGTTCCACAGCTTCGTGGTGACGAACAGCTCCTCGCGCGGGACGCCGGCGGCTGCGATGGCCTGGCCGGTGCCCTTCTCGTTCTCGTAGATCGCGGCGGTGTCGATGCTGCGGTACCCGGCCTCGAGCGCGGTGCCCACCGCGCGCGCCGCCTCGTCGTCCGGCACCTGCCAGACACCGAAGCCGAGCTGCGGCATGGCGACGCCGTTGCTGAGCGTGATGGAGGGGACGCTGCTCACGAGCAATCGGTCCTTACGTTCTGTCGGGGGATGTCAGGTCCTCGGAATGTAACGGTCCGCGGCTCGGGATCATTCCTCCCCGGGCCAGCGCGGCGAGGTGCGGCGCCCGTACGGGGGCGGGCGGGGGCACGGCGTACGGTGCGTGGCGTACGGGGCGCGGCCGTCACGTGTGGTAGAGCGCCTCGATCTCCACCGCGTAGGCCTTCTCGATCGCCTTCCGCTTCAGCTTCAGCGACGGCGTGAGCAGCCCCTGCTCCTCGGTGAACTGTGCGGCCAGTATCCGGAACGTACGGATCGACTCCGCCTGCGACACCTGCGTGTTCGCGGCCACCACCGCACGCCGGATCTCCGTCTCCAGATCCGCGTCGCACACCAGCTCTGCCTGGCTGAGCTGCGGCTTCTCCCGCATCGTCAGCCAGTGCGAGACGGCCTCCTGGTCCAGCGTGACAAGCGCGGAGATGTACGGCCGGTCGTTGCCCACCACGACGCACTGCGCGACCAACGGGTGCGCGCGCACCCGTTCCTCCAGGGTGGCCGGCGAGACCGTCTTGCCGCTGGACGTCACCAGGATCTCCTTCTTGCGCCCGGTGATCGTCAGATAGCCGTCCTCGTCCAGCGAACCGAGGTCGCCGGTCGCCAGCCAGCCGTCGTGCAGCGTCTCGCCGGTGGCCTCGGGGTTGTTGAGGTACCCCTGGAAGATCTGGCCGCCGTGCAGCCACACCTCGCTGTCCTCCGCGATGTGCACCGTGGTGCCGGGGATGGGGCGCCCGACGGTGCCGAAACGGGTCTGCTCCGGCGGGTTGGCCGTGGCGGCGGCGGTCGACTCGGTCAGCCCGTAACCCTCGAAGATCCGCATCCCGGCGCCGTCGAAGAACAGCCCGAGCCGCCGCTCCATCGCGCTGCCGCCGGACATCGCGTGCCGGCAGCGGCCGCCCATGGCCTCGCGCAGCTTGCCGTACACGAGCTTGTCGAACAGCTGGTGCTGCATCCGCAGCGACGCACCCGGGCCCGGCCCCGTGCCGAACGCCTTGTGCTCGGTCGCCTCCGCGTAGCGCACCGCGGCCTCGACGGCCTTGTCGAACGGGCCGAGCTTGCCCTCGAGTTCGGCCTTGCGGCGGGCGGCGGCGAAGACCTTCTCGAAGATGTACGGCACGGCCAGGATGAAGCTCGGCCGGAATGCCACCAGGTCGGGGAGCAGCGCGGCGGCGGACAGCTGCGGCTGGTGGCCCAGCTTGACCCGGCCCCGTACGGCCGCGACCTCGACCATCCGCCCGAAGACGTGCGCGAGGGGGAGGAACAGCAGCGTCGACGCCTGGTCGCCGGGCTTCGAGTGGAAGACGGGCTCGTACCGGTCGACGATGTTGTCGGCCTCGGCCATGAAGTTGGCGTGCGAGATCACGCAGCCCTTGGGGCGGCCGGTGGTGCCGGAGGTGTAGATGACGGTGGCGACGGTGTCCGGGGTGAGCGCGAGCCGGTGCCGGTGCACCACGTCGTCCTCGATGTGCGCGCCCGCCGCCATCAGTTCGGCCTCGGCGTCCGCGTCGAGCTGCCACAGCCGCTTGAGCTGGGGCAACCGGTCGACGACCGAGCCGATGGTCATCGCGTGGTCCTCGTGCTCGACGACGGCCGCGGAGACGCCCGCGTCGTGCAGCATCCAGTAGACCTGCTCGGCGGACGAGGTGGGGTAGAGCGGCACGGGCTGGGCGCCGATCGCCCACAGGGCGAAGTCGAAGAGGGTCCACTCGTAGCGCGTACGCGACATGATCGCGACGCGGTCGCCGAACCGCACGCCCTCCGCCAGCATCCCCTTGGCCAGCGCGAGCACCTGGTCGCGGAACTGGCCCGACGTGATGTCCTGCCACTGCCCCTGGGCATCCTTGCGTGCCAGCGCGACCCGGTCCGGATCATCGGCGGCGTGGTCGAAGACGGCGTCCGCCAGCCCTCCGACCTGGGGCGCCGTCGCCGAGGCGGGAACGGTGAACTCGTGCAATGGTCCGGCTCCTCCTGCAGGGCACAGCGCCGCGACCGTATCTGATACGGAACGCCAGCGGGAGAGGCGTCGGTGCTGGTCAGTGGTGCAATTGCGGTCACAACGGGAGACCGGAGCCAGGTCGTTGCAGGTCACCCGTGATATCTGCACGGAACCTCCCCCCAGTGATATGGGGGCCCGGAAACGCTTGGCAAGGGCACCCAATTCTGGACATCGCGCGGCGTCCCGTCCACCACGCCGGGTGCCGCCCGGTTCCGCCGGGCGGCGGTGGGCCGTACGTCTGCCGTACGCCTCCCCGCGCGTCTGTGCGGTCGTACACCCTGCCGTGGCACGGCGTGACCGTGCGTCAGCGGAACGCACCGACGACAGCCCGGCGATGCCCTTCCGTTACTTTTCCGACACTGCCCGTTCGTGTCCATCCCCTGGTATGGCCGTTCGGCGACCGCGGGGGACACGGCGGGTACGGCGGTGCGGGCGGGGCACGACGGTGCGGACGGCCACGGGGGCACCGGAACGAAATGCACGAGAAAGGGTGTCACCGATGCGCGACCCGCGCATGAAGACCGTCGGCAAGGGACTGCGCCGCCGAGGACGGCTGATCGCCGCGGCGCTGCGACCCCCGGGCGGCGCGCCGGGAGCGGGCACGGGCGGCGGCGCCGGTGCCGCCGGGACGGTGCCGGCGGTGCCGGACTACGGCCGGACCAGCCAGGACTACGCCGCCCCGCGCGCGTCGCGGCTCGTCGAGTCGCCCGTCTTCGTACTCTCCCCGGTCCGCTCCGGATCGACCCTGCTGCGCGTCATCCTGAACAGCCACCCCGACATCCGCGCCCCGCACGAGATGCACCTGCGCACGCTGAACGTACGCATGGGCCGCGACTTCACGCCCAGCGCGATGCGCGAACTGGAGCTGGACAAGGACGAACTGGAGCACCTGCTCTGGGACCGCGTCCTCCACCTCGAACTGGAGCGCAGCGGAAAGCGGGTGATCGTCGACAAGACCCCGCCCAACACGCTGATCTGGCCCCGGCTGCGGCGCTGCTGGCCCGACGCGCGCTACCTCTTCCTGCTGCGCCACCCGGCGGCGGTCGTCTCCTCCCTCGTCAACCGCAGGCGAGAGCCGGACCTGGAGCAGATCCACAGCGAGGTCCTGGAGTACGCCGAACGCCTCGAGGACGCGCGCACGGAACTGAACGGGCACACCGTCACGTACGAGCACCTCACCGCGGAGCCCGAGAAGGCCACCCGGGACATCTGCCGCTACCTGGACGTGGAATGGGACGCGGCCATGCTCGACTACGGCGAGCAGGACCACGGCAGCTTCCGCCCGCACATCGGGGACTGGAGCAGCAACATCAAGTCCGGCCGCATCCAGCCTGCGAGGCAGCCGGGGGACGACGTGGAGCTGCCGGTGCGGCTCGCGCAGATCGCGGGGGCGTGGGGCTACCACTCGAGCCCGTCCGGCGATTGAGGACGGCCCGGATCGGCCATGGTCGGCACTGAGTCCGGCCGCTGAGCAACGCCGGTGAGACGGCGGTCCGCTGGCCAAGCGTCGCGACATCGTGGCTGACGGCCGTCCTCAAACGCCGGACGGGCTGGGGTCGTGCCCCGACGGGCTGGGGTTGTGCCCCGACGGGCTTGATTCGTTCAGGCCAAGGCCAAGGCGCCAGGCGCCCGCGTAGACGTTCATCGAGCCGCCCCGCAGGAAGCCCACCAGCGTCAGGCCCGTCTCCGTGGCCAGGTCGACGGCGAGCGACGAGGGTGCCGAGACCGCCGCCAGGGCCGGGATGCCCGCCATCACCGCCTTCTGCGCGAGCTCGAACGAGGCCCGCCCCGACACCATCAGCAGCGCCGACGTGAGCGGCAGCGCGCCGTCCTGGAGCGCGCCGCCGATCAGCTTGTCGACGGCGTTGTGGCGGCCGACGTCCTCCCGTACGCCGAGCATCGTGCCGTCCGCCGCGAACAGCGCCGCCGCGTGCAGCCCGCCGGTCCGGTCGAAGACGCGCTGCGCCTCACGGAGCCGGTCGGGCAGCCGCGTCAGTACGTCCGGCTCGACGCGGAACGGGGCGTACACGCCGTCGAGTTCCTCCGCGGGCCAGCGCGTCCGCGTGCGTACGGCGTCGAGGCTGGTCTTGCCGCACAGGCCGCACGAGGACGTCGTGTAGACGCTGCGTTCCAGCGTGATGTCCGGCAGCGGGACGCCGGGGGCGAGCCGTACGTCCACGGTGTTGTACGTGTTGGCGCCGTCCGCCGTGGCGCCCGCGCAGTAGACGATGCTCGTGACCTCGTCCTTGGTGCCGACCACGCCCTCGCTGACGAGGAAGCCGGCGGCGAGCGCGAAGTCGTCGCCGGGGGTGCGCATGGTGATGGCGAGGGGCTTGCCGTTGAGGCGGATCTCCAGCGGCTCCTCGCCGACGAGGGTGTCGGGGCGTTCGGAGACGGCGCCGTCCCGTACGCGGATGACGCGGCGGCGCTCGGTGACTCGGCCCATGGACGCTCACTCCCGAGTCGGAGGGGACGGACGGCGGTGCGGTTGCGGGTCGCCGGTCCATTGTCCCGTACGCGCGGCCGTGGCGCGGCGGCCCTACGCTGCGTAGACGGAGACCGCTCAGTGCGGAACGAGGAGTGCGGCACGCAGAATGCTGCACGCGGAGCGGTGGTCACGGAAGTGAAGGGGACGGCGGATGACGGAACGGGCGGCGGACCGGCCACTCGCGGTGTTCGACCTGGACGGGACGCTGTCCGACACGCGCCACCGGCTGCACTACGTGGAGTCCTCCCCGCGCGACTGGGACGCCTTCTTCCGCGCGGCGGACGACGATCCGCCGCTGCCCGCCGGGGTGGCGCTGGCCCGCGAGTGGGCCGAGAGCTGCGAGCTCAGCTACGTGACGGGCCGCCCCGAACGGTGCCGCCGCGCGACCCTCCGCTGGCTCGGCGAGCAGGGGCTGCCGACGGGCGAGCTGTGGATGCGGGGCGCCGCGGACCGCCGTCCGGCGCGGGTCACGAAGCTGAAGCTGCTGGAGCGGCTGGCGGCCCGCCGTACGGTCGCCGTCGTCGTCGACGACGACGAGCAGGTCTGCGCCGCGTACCGGCGGGCGGGCTTCCGCGTCGTCCGTGCCGACTGGATGCCGCCGTCCCCGACGCTGGAGCAGGCCCAGGAGGACCGCGGCCGCACCTGAGAGCACACGGCCGCAGCGGCTTTGTCCTGAGACTGGAGAAAGTCGGATCGATTTCTGCGCAACTTCTTCCCAGCGGTGGGCCACACTGCTACGTTTCCCGTGCAATCCCGGCCTGCGGCGGCATCCGCGCCGGTGACCGGGATGCATGCCGAGGACCGGTTCCCCGTGCCGGAAGCCAGGGGAGGGAGGGGCAGCGTGAGGCGCATGACAGCTCGGCCCGCGAACGCGCATCAGGCGCGGCTCCTCAGGCTGCTGCGTGACAGCGGTCCCAACTCCCGTGCCCAGCTGGGCGACGAGGTCGACCTCTCGCGGTCGAAGCTCGCCGTCGAGGTGGACCGGCTGCTGGAGACCGGGCTCGTGGTCGCCGACGGACTGGCGGCCTCACGCGGCGGCCGCAGGTCGCACAACATCAGGCTCGCTCCCGGGCTGCGCTTTCTCGGCATCGACATCGGTGCGACCTCGGTCGATGTCGCCGTGACCAACGCCGAGTTGGAGATCCTGGGCCATCTCACCCACCCGATGGACGTACGGGACGGGCCGGTCGCGGTCTTCGAACAGGTACTGGCCATGGTGGGCAAACTGCGGGATTCGGGCGTCGCGGAGGGCTTCGACGGCGCCGGCATCGGAGTCCCCGGGCCGGTCCGGTTCCCCGAGGGCGTACCGGTGGCGCCGCCCATCATGCCCGGCTGGGACGGCTTCCCCGTACGGGAGGCACTCAGCCAGGAGCTGGGCTGCCCGGTCATGGTCGACAACGACGTGAACCTCATGGCCATGGGCGAGCAGCAGGCGGGTGTCGCACGCTCCGTGCAGGACTTCTTCTGCGTGAAGATCGGCACCGGCATCGGCTGCGGCATCGTCGTCGGCGGCGAGGTCCACCGGGGTACGACCGGCAGCGCGGGCGACATCGGGCACATCCAGGTCGACCCCGACGGCCGCCAGTGCGCCTGCGGCAACCGGGGCTGTCTGGAGGCGCACTTCAGCGGTGCCGCGCTGGCCCGGGACGCGGAGGCCGCCGCACGTGACGACCGTTCACCCGAGCTGTACAGCAGGCTGGAGACGTCCGGCCGGCTGACGGGCGCCGACGTGGCCGCCGCTGCGGCGGCGGGCGACGGCGTGGCACTCGACCTGATCCGCGAGGGCGGGGCCCGTACGGGCCAGGTCATCGCCGGACTGGTCAGCTTCTTCAACCCAGGGCTGGTGGTGATCGGCGGCGGTGTCACCGGCCTCGGTCACACCCTGCTCGCCAGCATCCGCACTCAGGTCTACCGCCAGTCACTTCCGCTGGCGACCGGCAACCTTCCCATCGTGCTCGGTGAGCTGGGCCAGGCCGCCGGGGTGACCGGCGCGGCGCGGCTCATCAGCGACCACCTCTTCTCCCCGGCCTGACGGCCCCGCTTTCCCCGGCCCGACGGCCGGCGGGCCGCCCGCCCCGCACGCACAGCGCCTCGCGTACCAGCGCCGTACCCGCACCTGCACCAGTACGAGTACCAGCACCGCACGCACCGCACCGCACCGCACACACCGCACCGCAGCACGTAACGCACCGCACACACCGCACCGCAGCACGTTCAGCTCCGCTCTGCCCGCACGCACGGAGGCCCGCCATGGCTCCACTGCTCACGATGACAGGCATCACCAAGACGTTTCCCGGCGTGCGCGCACTCGACGGCGTCGACCTCGAGGTCGAACCCGGCGAAGTGCACTGCCTTCTCGGCCAGAACGGCGCCGGGAAGTCCACGCTCATCAAGGTGCTCGCCGGCGCCCACCAGCCCGACGAGGGCGAGATCCGCTGGCAGGGCGAGACCGTACGGCTTGCCACGCCCGTCTCCGCCATGCGGCTCGGCATCGCCACCATCTACCAGGAACTCGACCTGGTGGAGCACCTGTCCGTGACCGAGAACGTCTTCCTCGGCCACGAGGTCGCCAGCCGCGGCTTCATCAGGACACGCGAGGCCCACGCCCGTACGGCCGAACTCCTCGGCCGGCTCGGCCACCCGGAGATCGACTCCGGGACGCTCGTCGGCGCGCTGTCCGCCGCCGGCCAGCAGATCGTGTCGATGGCCCGCGCGCTCTCGCACGACGTACGGCTGATCGTCATGGACGAGCCGTCGGCCGCGCTCGACCCGGACGAGGTCGACAACCTCTTCCGCATCGTCGCCGACCTGACCGCCGAGGGCGTCGCCGTCGTCTACATCTCGCACCGGCTGGAGGAGATCCGCCGCATCGGTGACCGCGTGTCCGTCCTCAAGGACGGCCGCGTCGCCGCCGGCGGACTGCCCGCCCGTACGACCGACACCAGCGAGGTCGTGGCGCTGATGACGGGCCGTGACATCCAGTACGCCTTCCCCGAACGGCCGTCCGGCGAGCCGGCCGCCGAGCCCGCCGGGGAACCGGCGCCCGCGAAGGACCCGGTGCTGCGCACCGAAGGCCTCTCCCGCGAGGGCGAGTTCGCGCCGCTCGACCTCGAGCTGCGGCCGGGCGAGATCGTCGGCCTCGCGGGGCTGGTCGGCTCCGGCCGATCCGAGATCCTGGAGACCGTCTACGGCGCCCGCCGCCCCACCGCGGGCCGCGTGCTGGTCGACGGCCGCCCGCTGCGCCCCGGTTCGGTGCTGTCCGCCGTACGCGCCGGGGTCGGGCTCGCGCCCGAGGAACGCAAGTCGCAGGCCCTCCTCATGCTCGAGTCGGTCACCCGCAACGTCTCCGTGTCCTCCCTGCCGCGCTTCTCCCGCGGCGGCTGGCTGGACCGTACGGCGGAGCGCGCCGCCGCCCGCAGCGGCACCCGCGACCTCTCGCTCAGCCCCGACGACCCGGACCGGCCGGTCCGCACGCTGTCCGGCGGCAACCAGCAGAAGGTCGTGCTGGCCCGCTGGCTGCTGCGGGACTGCCGCGTGCTGCTGCTCGACGAGCCCACCCGCGGCGTCGACGTCGGCGCGCGCTCCGAGCTGTACGCCCTGATCCGCCGGCTCGCGGACGAAGGAGTCGCCGTCCTGCTGGTCTCCAGCGAAGTGCCCGAAGTGCTCGGTCTGGCCGACCGGGTGCTGGTGCTGCGTGAAGGACGGGTCGTCCACACCGCCCCCGCCCGGGAGCTCGACGAGCACCGGGTACTCGACCTCGTCATGGAAGGCTCCGACATGGAAGGAACCCCGTAGTGTTGAGCACCGCGACCAGCCCGGGGAAGGGGAGCACCCCGCCGCCCCCGGTCAAGTCCAGGGCGAGGGCGGCGGCCACGCGCCTCGACCTGCGCCATGTCTCCCTGATCGCCGTTCTCGCCGTGCTCACGCTGGTCGGCGGCATCACCAAGCCGGACGAGTTCCTGAGCACGGACAACCTCCAGCTGATCCTCACCCAGGCGTCGGTGATCGGCGTCGTCACGGTCGGCGTCACCTTCGTCATCATCGGCGGCGGCATCGACCTGTCGGTCGGCGCGATCGTCGCGCTCGCCTCCGTATGGGCCACCACGGTGGCCACCCAGGAGTACGGCATCACCGGCGTGCTGTTCTGCTCCCTACTCGTCGGAGTGGGCTGCGGACTCGTCAACGGGCTGCTGATCGCGTACGGCCCGATGGTCCCGTTCATCGCCACCCTCGCGATGCTCGCCTCCGCGCGCGGTCTGGCCGAGCAGCTCAGCGACGGCAAGACGCAGGTGGTCACCGTGGATTCGGTGCTCGACCTGGGTGTCCCCGACTCGTACGTGCTCGGGGTGCCGCCGCTCGTGATGATCTTCGCGGCGGTCAGCCTGATCGGCTGGCTGGTGCTGAACCGCACCACGTTCGGCCGCCGCACCGTGGCCGTCGGCGGCAACGCCGAGGCGTCCCGGCTCGCCGGGATCGCCGTGAAGCGCCAGCGGCTGCTGCTCTACCTGCTCTCCGGACTCTGCTGCGGCATCGCCGCGTTCATGCTGATCGTCCTCACCGGCTCCGGCCAGAACACCAACGGCAACCTCTACGAGCTTGACGCCATCGCCGCCGCGATCATCGGCGGCACGCTGCTCAGCGGCGGGCGCGGCACGATCACCGGCTCCGTGCTCGGTGTGCTCGTCTTCACCACCATCACCAACCTCTTCGCTCTCAACAACCTCCAGAGCGACGTCCAGCAGATCGCCAAGGGCGCGATCATCGTCGCTGCCGTACTGGTACAGAAGGGTCGTAACTCAACATGAGAGAGAACTCGCACACGTCCCCGTTCGCCTCCCGCAGAGGACTCCTCTTCGGCAGCGCCGCCGCCGGTGCCCTGCTCGCCACCGGGTGTACCAGCAACGAGAGCAACGACGACGAGGACACCGGCAAGCAGCCCGCGAACGCCGCCGACAAGCCCGGCAAGAAGGTCACCATCGGCTTCGCCGGGCCGCAGGCGGACCACGGCTGGCTGAACGCCATCAACGAGCAGGGCAAGCGGCGGGCGAAGGAGTACGAGGACGTCACCCTCGTCAGCACCGAGGGCTCCAACGACACGGCGCAGCAGATCGGCCAGATCGAGACGCTGATCAACAAGAAGGTCGACGTCCTGGTCATCCTGCCCGCCGACGGCAAGGCCCTGACCCGCGTCGGCCTGAAGGCCATGCGCGCGGGCATCCCCGTCGTCAACCTCGACCGGATCTTCAACTCGCCCCAGGCGTACCGCTGCTGGATCGGCGGTGACAACTACGGCATGGGCCTGAACGCCGGCCGCTACATCGGCGAGCAGCTCAAGAACAAGAAGAACGCCAAGGTCGTCGAGCTGGCCGGGCTGGACAACCTCGAGCTCACCGGCGAGCGCACCAAGGGCTTCGACGACGCCCTCAAGAACTACCCGAACATCAAGAAGGTCGCCCGGCAGGCCGCCGAGTTCACGGTCGAGTCGGGGCAGGAGAAGATGTCGGCGCTGCTCCAGGCCGAGTCCTCGTTCGACGCGCTGTGGAACCACGACGACGACCAGGGCGTCGGCGCCGACCGGGCCATCAAGCAGGCCGGCCGCGACGAGTTCCTGATGGTCGGCGGCGCCGGCTCGAAGCGCGTCATGGACGCCATCAAGGCCGACAACTCCGTCATCAAGGCGACCGTCCTGTACCCGCCAACGATGGCGGCGTCCGCCATCGACCTCGCCCGCGCGCTGGGCCAGGGCAAGGGCGTCAGCGGCCTCGCCGAGCTGGAGATCCCCGCGTCGATGACGCTCTACTCCGCCGTCGTGACCAAGGACAACGTCGACGAGTACCTGCCCATCGGCTTCAACTGACCGTCCCGTTCCGGGACAGGGAGGAGCTTCATGCTGAACGACACCGCCGCACCCGCTCTGGGGGTGGGCATGGTCGGCTACGCCTTCATGGGCGCCGCCCACTCCCAGGGCTGGCGCACCGTGGGCCGGGTCTTCGACCTGCCGCTGAGCCCCGCCATGAGAGCCGTGTGCGGACGCGACCCGGCAGCCGTACGGGAGGCGGCCGTACGGCTGGGCTGGGCCGCCGCCGAGACCGACTGGCGCTCCCTCCTGGCCCGTGACGACGTACAGCTGGTCGACATCTGCACCCCCGGCGCCAGCCACGCGGAGATCGCCATCGCCGCACTGGACGCGGGCAAGCACGTGCTGTGCGAGAAGCCGCTGGCCAACTCGGTCGCCGAGGCCGAGGCCATGGCGGACGCGGCGCGGCGCGCGCGGGACCGCGGGCAGCGGGCGATGGTCGGGTTCAACTACCGCCGTACGCCCGCCCTGGCGCTCGCCCGGCACATGGTGCGGGAGGGCCGGATCGGGACGCTCCGGCACGTACGGGTGACGTATCTGCAGGACTGGCTGGTCGACCCGGAGTTCCCGCTCGCCTGGCGGCTCCAGCGCGACCAGGCCGGGTCGGGCGCGCTCGGCGACCTGGGGGCGCACGCGATCGACCTGGCGCAGCACCTGGCGGGCGAGGCGCTGACCGGGGTGTCCGCGCAGACCGAGACGTTCGTACGGGAACGGCCGCTGCCCGGCGGCAAGGACGGCACGGGCGGCGCGGCAGGGGCCGCGTACGGCACGGTCACGGTGGACGACGCGGCGGTGTTCAACGGCCGTCTCGCGTCGGGTGCGCTGGCCTCGTTCGAGGTCAGCCGGGTCGCCGCGGGCCGCAAGAACGCGCTGTGCGTGGAGCTGAACGGCACGCTCGGGTCGCTCTCGTTCGATCTGGAGCGCCTCAACGAGCTGCACTTCCACGACCAGACGCAGGACGCCGCCGAGGCGGGCTTCCGCCGTATCCAGGTGACCGAGGAGAACCACCCGTATCTGGAGGCGTGGTGGCCGCCGGGGCACGGGCTCGGCTACGAGCACACGTTCGTGCACCAGGCCCGCGACCTGCTCCACGCCATCGCCGACGACACCGACCCGAGCCCGTCGTTCGAGGACGGCCTGCGGGTGCAGCGGGTGCTGGCGGCGGTGGAGGAGAGCGCCGCGAAGAACTGCGTCTACACCCCCGTACTGAACTAGCCGAAGCACACACCGGAAGAGCACCGCCGGACGCACGGAAGCACCGCCGGACGCACAGAGGAGTTGGAGTTCACGATGCCGCGATCCTTCACGCTGTTCACCGGGCAGTGGGCCGACCTGCCGCTGGAGGAGGTCTGCCGGCTGGCCCGCGACTTCGGCTACGACGGGCTGGAACTGGCCTGCTGGGGTGACCACTTCGAGGTGGACCGGGCACTGACCGAGCCGGGCTATCTCGAGGGCCGCCACCAGCTCCTGGACAAGTACGGGCTGCGCTGCTGGGCCATCTCCAACCATCTGGTCGGGCAGGCCGTGTGCGACGACCCGGTGGACGAGCGGCACCAGGCGATCCTGCCCGCGCGCATCTGGGGCGACGGCGAACCGGAGGGCGTACGGCAGCGTGCCGCGGCCGAGATGGCCGACACGGCGCGCGCCGCCGCGGCGTTCGGGGTGCGGACGGTGGTCGGGTTCACGGGCTCGTCGATCTGGCACCTGGTGGCGATGTTCCCGCCGGTGCCGCCGCACATGATCGAGCGCGGCTACGCGGACTTCGCCGAGCGCTGGAACCCGGTCCTGGACGTCTTCGACGCGGAGGGCGTGCGCTTCGCCCACGAGGTGCACCCCAGCGAGATCGCGTACGACTACTGGACGACGCACCGCGCCCTGGAGGCCATCGGCCACCGGCCCGCGTTCGGGCTGAACTTCGACCCGAGCCACTTCGTGTGGCAGGACCTCGACCCGACCGGCTTCCTCTACGACTTCCGCGACCGGATCTACCACGTGGACTGCAAGGAGGCCCGCCGCCGGCTGGACGGCCGCAACGGCCGGCTCGGCTCCCATCTGCCGTGGGGCGACCCGCGGCGCGGCTGGGACTTCGTCTCGGCCGGGCACGGCGACGTGGCGTGGGAGGACGTGTTCCGGATGCTGCGGTCGATCGGCTACGACGGGCCCGTCTCGGTCGAGTGGGAGGACGCGGGCATGGACCGGCTCCAGGGCGCGCCCGAGGCGCTGCGGCGGCTGAAGGCGTACGACTACGAGCCGCCCACCGCCTCGTTCGACGCGGCCTTCGGCGGGCCCGAGGACGGCTGACCGACGGCGGGCGACGGCCGCCACCGGCTGACCGACGGCTGACCGCACGTCACCGGCGTACCGGTGCCCGTACTTTGTCCCGGCTCTGGAAGAAGTCAACTTCTGGATTTGTGAAAGGGGTTCACTAACTAGACAAAGATGGCTACGGTCCTTGGTGTGTACGGGTCATGATCCCCCCGCGACCCCCCTCGTACGAGACCCGTACACACCCCTTCGGGCACCGCCCCGAACTCCGGCGCGACGGCGCGCGCCTGTGCCAGGCACGACGGTCACGACACCCCCGTCAACCGTTAACGTCCCAGGAGGACACGCGTGCACAGGAAGAACCGCAAACTGAGAATCCGCCTCGCGGCCTTCGCGAGCGCCCTGCTCGTCGGCGGACTCACCGTCGGCATCAGCCCCACGACGCAAGCCGCCCCCGCACCCAAGAAGGACAAGCCCGCCGCGGCGGACTTCCAGCAGGTCACCCTGGCGAAGGGCGAGCCCGAGATGGGCGAGCCCATGACCATGGCCGTGCTCCCGGACAAGTCCGTGCTGCACACCTCGCGCGACGGCACGGTCCGGCTGACCGACGAGGGCGGCACCACCTCGGTCGCCGGGCGGATCCCCGTCTACTCCCACGACGAGGAAGGGCTCCAGGGCGTCGGCATCGACCCCGGGTTCAGCGAGAACCGCTTCGTCTACCTCTACTACGCACCGCCGCTGGACACGCCGGCCGGAGACGCCCCGGAGAGCGGTTCCGCCGCGGACTTCGAGCCGTTCAACGGCGTCAACCGGCTGTCCCGGTTCGTGCTCAAGGAAGACGGCACGCTGGACGCCGGCAGCGAGACCAAGGTGCTCGACGTACCCGCCAGCCGCGGCATCTGCTGCCATGTCGGCGGTGACATCGCGTTCGACGCCGACGGCAACCTGCTGCTGTCCACGGGCGACGACGGCAACCCGTTCCAGTCCGACGGGTTCACGCCCATCGACGAACGCGCGGACCGCAACCCCGCGTTCGACTCGCAGCGCTCCTCGGCCAACACCAACGACCTGCGCGGCAAGATCCTGCGCATCAAGGTCAACGCGGACGGCTCGTACGACGTCCCGGAGGGCAACCTCTTCGCGCCCGGCACCGAGAAGACCCGGCCGGAGATCTACGCGATGGGCTTCCGCAACCCGTTCCGCATGACGGTCGACAAGCCCACCGGCACCATCTACGTCGGCGACTACGGCCCCGACTCGGGCACCGCCGACCCGGCACGCGGGCCCGCCGGGCAGGTCGAGTTCAACCGCGTCACGGAGCCGGGCAACTACGGCTGGCCGTACTGCACGGGCAAGAACGACGCGTACACCGACTACGACTTCGCCTCCGGCACCTCCGGCGCGGCCTTCGACTGCGCCGCCCCGGTGAACAACTCGCCGAACAACACCGGCCTGGAGAAGCTGCCGGCCGCCAAGCCCGCCTGGATCCCCTACGACGGCGCCTCCGTGCCGGAGTTCGGCGACGGCTCGGAGTCCCCGATGGGCGGCCCGGTCTACCGCTTCGACAAGGACCTCGACTCGCCCAAGAAGTTCCCGCAGGAGTACGACGGCGACTTCTTCGCCGGCGAGTTCGGGCGCAAGTGGATCAAGCGCATCGAGCAGGGTGACGACGGCTCCGTGACCTCCATCAACGACTTCCCCTGGAGCGGCACCCAGGTGATGGACATGGACTTCGGCCCGGACGGCGCCCTCTACGTGCTCGACTACGGCACCGGCTACTTCGCGGGCGACGAGAACTCCGCGCTGTACCGCATCGAGAACGCCACCGAGGGCCACGCGCCCGTCGCCGAGGCCTCGGCCGACGTGACGAACGGCCAGGCACCGCTCGACGTCGCGTTCTCAGCCAAGGGCACGGACGCCGACGGCGACGAACTCACCTACTCCTGGGACTTCGGCGACGGCAGCACCGGCGAGGGCACCGAGCCCACGCACACGTACCAGGAGAACGGCACGTACAGCGCCACCGTGACCGCGACCGACCCCTCGGGGCTCACCGGCACCGCCTCGGTCCAGGTCACCGTGGGCAACACCGCGCCGACCGTGGAGATCCAGCAGCCGGTGGACGGCAAGCCGTTCAACTTCGGTGACGCCATCCCGTTCGAGGTGAAGGTCAGCGACCCCGAGGACGGCGAGATCGACTGCTCCAAGGTCAAGGTCACGTTCATCATCGGCCACGACTCGCACGGCCACCCGCAGACCTCGGCGAACGGCTGCTCCGGCACGCTGCAGACCAAGGCGGACGGTGAACACGACCCCAACGCGAACATCTTCGGCGTCCTCGACGCCGAGTACACCGACAACGGTGCCAACGGCCAGCCCGCGCTGACCACGCACGACCAGGGCACCCTGCAGCCCAAGCACCGCCAGGCCGAGCACTTCTCCGAGTCCGCCGAGGGCGTCACCGTCGGCGACGCGGAAGGAGCCGAGGGCGGCAAGGCCGTCACCGAGATCAAGGACGGCCAGTGGATCTCGTTCAGCCCGTACGCGCTCAGCGGCGTGACCGAGCTGGCCGCGCGGGTCAACGCGACCGCGGAGGGCTCCATCGAGGTACGCGCGGGTGCCGCGGACGGCACGCTCGTGGGCACCGTTCCGGTCGCCGCCGGAGACGGCTGGCAGGACCTCGAGGCCGCGCTGGAAGGCGCGCCGGCCGACGCCTCCAGCCTCTACCTGGTGTTCAAGGGCACCGGGTTCAGCCTCGACAGCTTCACCGTGACCAGCAGCTGACCGCAGAGAAAGGAGTAACGCATGCAGCGCACAGCACGCCTGGCGACCATCGCGGCGGCTCTGCTTCTCGGCTCGGCTGCCCTGCCCGCCGGACACGCCGCGGAGTCCGCGGCGCCGGCCGCAGCAGAGGCCGGAAAGGAAGCCGGGAAAGAGAAGAAGGACAAGAAAGACAAGAAGGAGGGCGAGAACGTCCTGGTCTTCTCCAAGACCGCCGGCTTCCGCCACGACTCCATCCCCGACGGCATCGCCGCCGTACAGCAGCTCGGCGAGGAGAACGGCTTCACGGTCGAAGCGACCGAGGACGCCGCCCGGTTCACCCCGGAGAACCTCGCCAAGTACGACGCCGTGGTGTGGCTGTCGACGACCGGCGACGTGCTCGACGACGCGCAGCAGACGGCGTTCGAGGAGTACGTGCAGGCCGGCGGCGGCTATGTCGGCGTCCACGCGGCGGCCGACACGGAGTACGACTGGCCCTGGTACGGGCAGCTCGCAGGCACGTACTTCGACTCGCACCCGGCCATCCAGGAGGCCACGGTGCACGTCGAGGACCACGAGCACCCGGCGACCGAGCACCTCGAGGACAGCTGGGTGCGCACGGACGAGCTGTACAACTACCAGTCCAACCCCCGTGCCCGGACGCGGGTGCTGGCCACCCTCGACGAAAGCACCTACACCGGCGGGAACATGGGTGACGACCACCCGATCACCTGGTGCCAGGACTTCGACGGCGGACGGTCGTTCTACACCGGGCTCGGGCACACCAAGGAGTCGTACGCCGAGCCCGAGTTCCGGCAGCACCTGCTCGGCGGCATCCAGTACGCGACCGGGGCCGTCGAGGCCACGTGCGCGCCTCCCGGCGGCGGTGACGAACCGGGCTACACGCCCATCTTCGACGGCACCTCACTGGACGGCTGGCAGCAGGCCGGTCCCGGCTCGTTCGAGCTGAACGACGACGGAACCATGACCTCCACCGGGGGCATGGGCCTGCTGTGGTACGAGGCCAAGCAGTTCTCCTCGTACTCGCTGAAGCTCGACTGGAAGATGGCCGGGGACGACAACTCCGGTGTCTTCATCGGCTTCCCCGCCTCCGACGACCCGTGGTCGGCGGTCGACAACGGCTACGAGATCCAGATCGACGCCACGGACGCCGAGGACAAGACGACGGGCGCCGTCTACGGCTTCCAGTCCGCCGACATCGAGGCCCGCGACGGCGCGCTCAACCCGCCGGGGGAGTGGAACACGTACGAACTCGTCGTCGAGGGCGAGAACCTGAAGCTCTACCTCAACGACGTGCTGATCAACGACTTCACGAACACCGACCCCGTCCGCAGCCTCACCGACGGCCACGTCGGTCTGCAGAACCACGGGGACGGCGACGAGGTTTCGTTCCGGAACGTCCGAGTGAAGGAGCTGACCACACCGGTACCGTAGGTCTGGACCTGCCCTGAGGCCGGGTCGGCCGAGCCGGCCGGTCCCGGCCTCCCGGCCGGTCCCGGCCCCTCATCCCGCCGCCGGTGGCCCGAGGGGGGCCGCCCGCGGCGCTGGCGGCGGGTGGGGAGAACGCCGACTCCCCACCCGTTGCCGTACGGGTGCCGTGCGGGCGCCGTACGACCGCTGTGCGGGCGCCGTACGGGGTGCCTGCGGGGTGCCGCGCCACCTGCCGTGCACGTACGGGAGGTTGGGCGGGCGGCCGGATGGGCAGTGCGGCTCGTGGGCTGCACGCCGCACAACAGCTGAATCGGGAGCACCACACGGCACACCACAGCCGGTACGTGCGCATGCACGGCTCCGGCACGACGGCACGAGGCACCACGTACGACGGCACGAGGCGCCAGGCACGACGGCGCCAGGCACCACGGCACAACCCCCGTACGGGCACGGCCCGTACGGCGGCGCTCCAGCCCACTCGACGACAGAGGCCCCCACCACGGCAGAGCAACAACCAGGGAGGCAGGACGTGACCGAGGACCGAACAGGCGTGTGGCTCATCGGAGCCCGCGGCTCCGTCGCCACCACCGCGATCGCCGGCTGCGCGGCCGTCGCCGCGGGGCTCCATCCCGCCACGGGAATGGTCACCGCGACCGACCCCTTCGCCGACAGCGGACTGCCACCCCTGGAGACCCTCGTCTTCGGGGGCCACGACACGGCGCACACCCCGCTGCCCAAACGGGCCGAGGAACTCGTCACCTCCGGCGCCCTCCCGCACGGCCTGCCCGCCGCACTCCGCGCCGAACTGTCCGCAGCCGACGACGCGTTGCGCCCCGGCGGGCCCTGCCCCGACGACCCGCGCGGCGAGGAGGAGCTGATCGACGCCTTCGCCGCCGACCTCGACGGCTTCCGGCGCACGCACGGACTCGCCCGTGTCGTCGTGATCAACGTCGCCACCACGGAACCCGTTCCCGCCGGGGACGCCGCCCTGCCCGCCAGCTCCCTCTACGCGGCGGCGGCGCTGCGCGCGGGCTGCCCGTACGTCAACTTCACCCCCTCCGCCGGGCTCCACCACCCGCGGCTGCGGGCAGAGGCGGAGCGCTCGGGGCTCCCGTACGCGGGCCGCGACGGCAAGACGGGGCAGACGCTGCTGCGCTCCGTACTGGCGCCGATGTTCGCGCAGCGCGCCCTGTCCGTACGGTCCTGGTCCGGCACGAACCTGCTCGGCGGCGGCGACGGGGCCGCCCTCACCGACCCCGGCGCGGCCGCGGCGAAGAACGCCGGCAAGGCCCGGGTGCTGTCCGACACCCTCGGCGAACTCCCCGAGGGCGAGCTGCACATCGACGACGTACCGGCGCTGGGCGACTGGAAGACCGCCTGGGACCACGTCGCGTTCGACGGCTTCCTCGGCTCACGCATGATCCTCCAGACCATCTGGCAGGGCTGCGACTCGGCACTCGCCGCGCCCCTCGTACTGGACCTCGCGCGCCTGCTCGCACGCGCCCACGAAGTGGGCCTGGCCGGGCCGGTCGACGGCCTCGGCTTCTACTTCAAGGACCCTGACACCGGGTCGAGCGCCCTGCCCGAACAGTGGCGCGCACTGCTGTCCCTCGCCGCCCGCCTCGGGGCCCGCCCGTGAACGGCCCCACACGGGTGGCCACGCTGGTGGCGGCGGGGGCACTCACGGTCGCGACCGCGTCGGTGGCCGCCGCCCTGGCGCGCCGCGGGGCGCGCCGCCCCGCGCGCCACCGGGCGGCGGAAGCCGCTCCGGAGGGGGGCCGGTTGGCGGGGCCCGGCAACGTTGCCATGCCGCCCGAGCCGTACGGGCGTACCCCGTCGACTGCCGCGCTTCGCCCGGCGCGTGCGGGTCGTCAAGGGATGGCGAGGCCACGGCGGGTGGCCGATCGGGGCGCGCGGCCCAGCGCGGGTGCCTCGTGGCCGGGGGCCGTCCTCAACTGCCGGACGGGCTTGATGTGGCGCGGGTCGTCCCCATGGCGGGCCCGCCAGGAGGGGGCGAGGGACGCCGACACTGTTGGCACCGGGCCGCCTGGCCGGCCCGCCGGTGCTCCGGCAACGCCCCGGCAAGGCGCCGTGGGCGCTGGGGCGTTCGGGGTTGTCGGGGTCGCCGTGCTCGGTGTGATCGGGGCCGTTGGGGTGCCCGTACGGCCGCCGCGCACCGGTGCGCCCAGCGAGCCCCGAGCCGTGGACGTTCCCGCTCGCGGAGCCGCCGAGCGTGCCGCCGACTGGGCACAACTGCTGCGCGTGTCGGCCGTGTTCACCGTGCCCGGGGACGCCCTCGCGGGCGCGGCAGCCGCAGGCTGCCGACCGAACCGCGGCACCGTGCTGGCCATGGGCGCCTCGCTCTGCCTGTACGAGGCAGGTATGGCGCTCAACGACTGGGCGGACCGGCACATCGACGCCGTCGAACGCCCCGACCGCCCGCTGCCCTCGGGCCGCATCAGCCCGCGCGCGGCGCTCACCGCCGCCGCCGCGCTGACCGCGGCGGGCCTCGGGCTCGCGGCCGCGGCGGGGCGTACGGCGTTCGGTACGGCAACGGCGCTGGCGGGCGCGGTGTGGGCGTACGACCTGGGCTTGAAGCACACCCCGGCGGGCCCGGCGGCAATGGCCACGGCCCGCGCCCTGGACCTCCTCCTGGGCGCCACCGCAACCCGAGCAGCGGCCCCCGCCCCCGCCAAGCCCGCCCGGGGCGTGGGGACGGCCCGTAACCCCGATGAGGCAGTCCGCCTTGGGGAGCACCCGGGCCTCAGCAAGCCCGTCCGGCGTTTGAGGACGGCCCCCGGCCCCGAGGCACCCGCGTGGGGCCGCGCGCCCCGGCCCGCCACCGGCGGTGGCCGTGCCAGCCACACCGTACGGAGCGCCGCCCCCGCCGCCGCCCTCCTCGGCGCGCACACCCTCGCCGTCACCACCGTGTCGCGGCGCGAGACCGTCGGTGAATCGACGGCGTTGCCGCTCGCCGCGCTGGCGGCCGTCGGCGCGATCGCCGCCGTCACAACCCGCGGCGGCCACAGAACCCCCGTACCCACCCTCCTCGCCGCCGCCTACGCGGCCACCGCCGCCCGCCCCCTCGCGCACGCCGTGCTCAACCCGTCGCCGCAGCTGTTCCAGCGGGCGGTCGGCGGCGGCATTCGCGCCATGATCCCGTTGCAGGCCGCGCTGGCCGCGCGGTCCGGTTCCGTACGTACCGCTGTGCCGCTGCTCGCGCTGCTGCCGCTGGCACGGCGGCTGTCCAGGAAGGTGAGCCCCACATGACCCCGCCCGCTGCCCTGCGGCGGTTGGCGTTGGCCTACGGCACCAACGGCCTCGCCGACCTCCGGCTCGACGACGCCCTCGCCGTCCTCGCCGAACTCGGCTACGACGGCGTCGGCCTGACGCTCGACCACATGCATCTCGACCCGCTCGCACCGGACCTGGCCCGGCGTACGGCCGCCGTCGCCAGGTCGCTGGAGCGGCGCGGCCTCTCCGTCACCGTCGAGACCGGCGCCCGCTACGTGCTCGACCCGCGCCGCAAGCACGGCCCGACCCTTCTGGACGCCGAGCCGGAGGGCCGGGCCGCCCGGGTGGGGTTGCTGTGCACGGCCGTACGGGTGGCCGCCGATCTGGGCGCGCACGCGGTGCACTGCTTCAGCGGCGTGGCCCCGCCGGGCACGCCGCACTACGAGGCGTGGCAGCGGCTGACCGACGGCATGGGGACCGTACTGGACGCGGCCGACGCCGCCGGTGTGCCGCTGGCGGTCGAACCGGAACCGGGCCATCTCGTGGAGGACCTGGCGGGGTTCCACCGGCTGCGGATGGCCGTCGGCGGTACGCCGGGGCTCGGCCTCACGCTGGACCTCGGCCACTGCCAGTGCCTGGAACCGGCGCCGCCGGAGGAGTGCGTACACGCCGCCGCGCCCTGGCTGCGGCACGTACAGATCGAGGACATGCGGCGCGGCAAGCACGAGCATCTGCCGTTCGGCGAGGGGGAGATGGACTTCCCGCCGATCCTGGCGGCGCTGCGCGACGTGGGCTACGAGGGGCTGGTCACCGTCGAGCTGCCCCGCCACTCGCACGCCGGACCGGCCATGGCGGAGACCTCCCTGCGCTTCCTGCGCGCGGCCGAAGCGGCGGCCGCGCACACGCGGTCCGCAGCAGCGCCCCACCCCGTACGCCCCGTACAGGAGCAGCCGTGCTGAGGGCCGAGGCGCTGTACGAGGCGCTGCGGCGGCGGCTCGGTGAGGACGCCCGTACGTGGCTGGACAGCGCGCTGGAGGAGGCGCGGCAGTCCGCCGCGGCCGACCCCGGCACAGGTCCCGGCCCCGATCCCGGCACCGGCCCCGACCCCGGCACCGGCACCGGCACCGGCGCCGATTCCGGCACGCAGCAGCCGGACGCGGCTCAGGGCGCCCGGCGCCCCATACCCGCCTGGGAGTTGCGGTTCGCGTCGGCAGGCCGCCACTGCCGCGTCCGCCCGGGAGAAGACCCGGACGGCACCGACGACCCCGACGGCACCGACGACCCCGCCGACGCCGCCCGCGTCCTCCTCCTGCACGCCGCCCGCCCCGGCCCCGACACCCTCACCCGCCTCTACACCCGCGGCAGCGCCGCCGAACGCCGCGCCGTGCTGCTCGCGCTGCCGCGGCTGCCGGTCGGCGCCGGTGCCGTGCCGCTCGTCGAGGACGCCCTCCGCGCCAACGACACCCGGCTCGTCGCCGCGGCCGTCGGCCCGTACGCCGCCGCGCACCTCGGCGCCCACGCGTGGCGGCAGGCCATTCTCAAGTGCCTGTTCACGGGAGTGCCCGTGGCCGCCGTGGCGGAGCTGCCTGAGCGGGCCGCGGGCGACGCCGAACTCGCCCGGATGCTGCACGACTACGCCGCCGAACGGACCGCCGCGGGCCGCCCCGTACCGGACGACCTCCACCGCGTGCTCGCGCTCACCGCGAAGGACGCGCTCACCGCGAAGGACGAGGAGAAGGAGGAGAAGGAGTCCTGATGCGCATCTTCGACCCCCACATCCACATGACCTCACGGACCACGGACGACTACGCCGCCATGTACGCGGCCGGTGTCCGCGCCCTGGTCGAGCCGTCCTTCTGGCTCGGCCAGCCCCGTACGGCCCCCGAGACGTTCTACGACTATTTCGACGGGCTGCTGGGCTGGGAGCCGTTCCGTGCCGCGCAGCACGGCATCGCCCACCACTGCACCCTCGCGCTGAACCCCAAGGAGGCCAACGACCCGCGCTGCCTCCCCGTCCTGGACGAGCTGCCGCGCTACCTCGTCAAGGACTCCGTCGTCGCCGTCGGCGAGATCGGCTACGACTCGATGACCCCCGCCGAGGACGCCGCGCTCGCCGTACAGCTGCAACTGGCCGCCGACCACGGCCTCCCGGCGCTCGTGCACACGCCGCACCGGGACAAGGCGGCGGGCCTGGCCCGTACGGTCGACGTCGTACGCGAGTCCGTGCTCGACCCCGCGCTCGTCCTGCTGGACCACCTCAACGAGACGACGGTGGACGCCGCCGCCGACAGCGGCTGCTGGCTCGGCTTCTCCATCTACCCCGACACCAAGATGGACGAGCACCGCATGGTCCGCATCCTCCGCTCGCACGGCGGCTGCCTGGACCGCATCCTCGTCAACTCCGCCGCCGACTGGGGCAACAGCGACCCCCTCAAGACCCGCGCCGTCGGCGACGCCATGCTCGCCGCCGGCTTCACCGACGACGAGGTGGACCAGGTGCTGTGGCGCAACCCCGTCGCGTTCTACGGCCTCAGCGGACGCCTCGACCTGGACGTCGTACGGCCCGAGCCGACCCACGAGGGCAACTCGCTGCTGCGCGGCGGTGAGTGACGATGCGGTTCCGGCACCCGGACGGCTCCACCGTCCACCTCTCGTACTGCACCAACGTCCACGCGGCGGAGGATCTCGACGGCGTGCTGGCGCAGTTGGGCACGTACGCCGAGCCCGTACGGCGGCGGCTGCACCGGGACCGGCTCGGTATCGGCCTGTGGCTGGCGCGCGACGCCGCCCACGCGCTGACCTCCGACCCGGCGTCGCTGCGCCGCCTGCGCGGCGAGCTCGACGCGCGCGGCCTGGAGGTCGTCACGCTGAACGGCTTCCCCTACCAGGGGTTCGGCGACGAGTACGTCAAGTACCGCGTGTACCGCCCCGACTGGACCGAGCCCGACCGCCTCGAGCACACCGCCGACCTGGCCCGGCTGCTTGCCGCGCTGCTCCCGGACGACGTCACCGACGGCAGCGTCTCCACCCTGCCGCTCGCCTGGCGCACCGGCTTCGACGCGGACCGCCGCCGTACGGCGCTGGGCGCGCTCACCGCGCTCGCCCGGCAGCTCGACGCGCTGGAGGAGCTGACCGGCCGCAGCATCCGCATCGGCCTCGAACCCGAGCCGGGCTGCACGGTCGAGACCACCGCCGACGCGGTCGCCGCGCTCACCGGCGACGGGGCGCCGCCCGCGCACCGTATCGGCGTGTGCGTGGACACCTGCCACCTCGCCACCTCCTTCGAGGACCCCGACCGCGCGCTGCCCGCCCTCGCCCGCGCGGGACTGCCCGTCGTCAAGGCGCAGCTGTCGGCGGCGCTGCACGCCGAGGAGCCGCACCGCCCCGACGTACGTGCCGCCCTGGCCGACTTCGCCGAGCCGCGCTTCCTGCACCAGACCCGGGTCCGTACGGGTGCCGGGCTGCGCGCCACCGACGACCTCGACGAGGCCCTCACCTCCGGCGCGCTGCCCACCGAGGCGCCCTGGCGCGCCCACTTCCACGTGCCGCTGCACGCGCCGCTCCGGCCGCCGCTGACCGCGACGCTGCCGGAACTACGGGCGGCGCTGGGGCAGTTGGTCGGCGGTACGGAGCCGCTCACGCACCACCTGGAGGTGGAGACGTACACCTGGCAGGCGCTGCCGGACGGGCTGCGCCCCCGCACCCGCGCCCAGCTCGCCGACGGCATCGCGGCCGAACTGGGCGTCGCCCGCGACCTGCTGACCGACCTCGGGCTCAAGGAGCTGCCATGACCGAACCCGCCGGCCCCGAAGCCGCACCCGCGCATCCCCTGCTCGTGCTCGACGTCGTCGGCCTCACCCCCCGGCTGCTCGCGCACATGCCGCGGCTGCGCGCCCTCGCGGACTCCGGCTCGTACGCGCCGCTCGGCACCGTCCTGCCCGCCGTCACCTGTGCCGCGCAGTCCACGTTCCTGACCGGGGTGCCACCGGCCGAGCACGGCATCGTCGGCAACGGCTGGTACTTCCGCGAGCTCGGCGAAGTCCTCCTGTGGCGCCAGCACAACGCCCTCGTCGGCGGCGAGAAGCTGTGGGACGCCGCCCGCGCCGCGCATCCCGGCTACACCGTCGCCAACATCTGCTGGTGGTACGCGATGGGCGCCGACACCGACTGGACCGTCACGCCCCGGCCCGTCTACTACGCCGACGGCCGCAAGGAACCCGACTGCTACACCCGCCCCCCGGACCTGCACGACGAACTCACCGACGCCCTCGGCACGTTCCCCCTCTTCACCTTCTGGGGCCCGCGCGCCGGCCTCACCTCCTCGCAGTGGATCATCGACGCCACCCGGCACATTCTCCGCACCCGCAAGCCCGACCTCGCCCTCTGCTACGTCCCCCACCTGGACTACGACCTCCAGCGCCACGGCCCCGACGACCCGCGCGCCCGCGCCGCCGCCACCGCCCTGGACGCCGCGCTCGCCCCGCTGCTGGACGACGCGGCCGCGGAGGGCCGTACGGTCGTCGCCCTGTCCGAGTACGGCATCACGCCCGTCTCCCGCCCCGTGCACATCAACCGCGCGCTGCGCCGCGCGGGACTGCTGGAGGTGCACACGCAGGACGGAATGGAGTATCTGGACCCGTGGACCTCGCGGGCGTTCGCCGTCAGCGACCACCAGATCTCGCACGTCTACGTCCGCCGCCCCGAGGACCTGCCGGCCGTGCGAGAGGCGCTGGACGGGCTCGACGGCATCGCCGAACTCCTCGACGCCGACGGCAAGAAGACCCACGGCCTCGACCACCCCCGCGCCGGCGAACTCGTGGCCGTCGCCGAGTCCGACGCCTGGTTCACGTACTACTACTGGCTGGACGACGCCCTCGCCCCCGACTTCGCCCAGCTGGTGGAGATCCACCGGAAGCCCGGCTACGACCCGGCCGAACTGTTCATGGACCCGCTCGACCCGTACGTACGGCTGCGCGCCGCCACCGCACTCGCCCGCAAGAAGTCCGGGATGCGCTACCGCATGGCCGTCGTGCCGCTCGACCCCTCTCCCGTACGCGGCAGCCACGGGCGGCTGCCCGACAGCGAGGAGGAGGGGCCGCTGATCCTCTGCTCCCGACCGGACGCCGTCACCGGCTCCGTCGACGCCACCGAGGTCAAACGGCTCCTGCTGGACCTCGCCCTGAACCCACAACGCACGACAGGAGACGCGTCATGAGAAAGCACCGCCAGAACGCCTCCCGTTCCACTGACGGCACCGAACTGGACCGCAAGCTGCGCCGCCGCGGCTTCCTCGGCGTCGCCGCCGGCACCACCGCGGCCGCCCTGCTGGGCACCGCCGGCACGGCCGCCGCCGCGCCCGCCCCCGCGGGCGCGGGCCTGAGACCGGCGGTGCCGCGCGGGCGGCTCGGCATCCAGCTCTACACGCTCCGCGACCAGATCCAGTCCATGGGCTTCGCCCGCGTCTTCGAGGAGCTGGCCCGCTACGAGTACGACGAGGTCGAGTTCGCCGGCTACACCCAGGGCACCGGCGACATCAGCCTGAAGCAGCTGCGCCGGCTGCTGCGCGACAACGGGCTCGACCCGGTCGGCAGCCACGTCGGCTACCACGCCGACGGCGGCGACCCGGACTCGTACACCTTCGCCACCCAGCTCGAGAAGGTCCTCGACGACGCGGCGGCACTCGGCGCCCCGCACGTCGGCACGCCCGCCAGCCCCAACCGGTACGGGAACACGGTCGACGCCTGGAAGAAGGCCGCCGAGGAGTTCAACACGTACGGCGAGGCCGCCCGCGCCCGCGGCCTGAAGTTCTACCAGCACAACCACGCCGAAGAGTTCGGCTTCGCCGAGGACCGGCCCGACGTGCGCCTCTACGACATCCTCCTCGCCGAGACCGACCCGCGGCTGGTCTACCTGGAGATGGACATCTACTGGGCGTACTGCGGCCAGTACAAGTACTGGCCGCAGTACGCCCAGTAGATGTCCATCTCCAGGTAGACCGGGACGCGCCGTCCCGCCTGGGGGGGAGCGACGGGTGGGTGGACGCGGGGGTCGCCGGTCTGGGTGCCGACGAGTTCGTCCAGGGGTACGCCGTGCGCCTTGGCCAGGGGCAGCAGGAGCTTCAGGGTGGGCTCGCGCTGCCCCGACTCCAGGCGGGAGAGCGTGCTCGTGGAGATCCCCGTGGAGGCGCTGAGCTGGGTCAGGGTGGCGCCGCGTGCGTGCCGGAGGGCGCGCAGGCGGGGGCCCACGGCGGTGAGTACGTGTGCGAGGTCGTCGTCGCCCATGGAGCCAGTTTGCCGTTATGGCAACAGTCTTTGTCAATCTCGGGAGTGCGAGCGCACTGTTGCCTCAGAACGGAGGTAACGCACATGAGCGAGCAGACCGCACAGCACGGAGAGCGTTTTGACGTGGTGGTGATCGGCGGTGGCGCCGCCGGACTGAGTGGGGCGCTGACGCTGGCCAGGGCGCGGCGTTCGGTGGTGGTCGTCGACGACGGCCGGCCGCGTAACGCCCCCGCCGACGGCGTGCACGGCTACCTGGGGCGCGAGGGCGTCGCACCCGCCGAACTGCTGGACACCGGGCGCGCGGAAGTACGCGGCTACGGCGGGCAGTTCCGGCAGGGCACCGTCCTGGCCGTCGAGCAGGAATCCGCAGGCGCGGCGGAGGACGGAGACGTCCCGGGGTTCGCCGTCCGCCTCACCGGCGGCGGGGTGCTCCGCGCCCGCCGGCTACTGGTCGCGACGGGCCTCGTCGACGAGCTGCCCGACGTCGCCGGTCTGGCCGGGCTGTGGGGCAGCGACGTGCTGCACTGCCCGTACTGCCACGGCTGGGAGGTACGCGACCAGGCCATCGGCGTGCTGAACACCGGGCCGCTGGCCGTGCACCAGGCGCTGCTGTGGCGGCAGTGGAGCGAGGACGTCACCCTCTTCCTGCACACGGGTCCCGAGCCGGACGACGAGGAGTACGAGCAGCTCGCCGCCCGCGGCATCGCGGTCGTGGACGGCGAGGTGAGCGCGCTGGAACGGGAGGACGGGCGGCTGACCGGCGTACGGCTCGCCGGTGGCACCGTCGTCGGCTGCCGGGCGCTGGCCGTCGCGTCGCGCATGACCGCCCGCGCCGGCTTCCTGGCGTCCCTCGGTCTGGAACCGGTCGAGCTGGAGAAGGCCGGAGCGGTGCTCGGCAGCCAGATTCCGGCGGATCCCACCGGGTTGACCGCCGTACCGGGCGTGTGGATCGCCGGGAACCTCGCCAGCATGACGGAGCAGGTGGCGGGCTCCGCCGCCGCGGGGGTCCGCGCCGCCGGAGCGCTCAACGCCGATCTGATCACCGAGGACACACGCCGCGCCGTCGCGGCTCGGCGCAACGTTGCAGCGAGGGCCGGAGCCCCGCGCAACGTTGCCACGGGCATCGGCGCCGACCCCTCCCCCTTCGGCCCGGCCGGCATGGAGCGGGAGGTGAGCGAACGCGTCCTCGGCACTCGCCGCCACGGCATGTGAAGGCGGCGGCGGGGCCGGAAGGCGGCCGGACGGCGGTGCCTAAGATGCCCAGCATGACGGGTGACAGCGACACCACCGAGGCGGCGGAGGCGAGACGTACGCGCTGGGAGCGGCGTACGGAAGTCCCCCTGCTGTGACTCGCGGCGCTGTTCGCGGTCGCCTACGCCGCGCCCATCGTCGTCGCCGACTCCGCCCCCTGGGTACGGGGTGTGTGCCAGGCCGTCGAGTGGACGGTGTGGGGCGCGTTCGCGGTGGACTACGGGGCGCGGCTCGTGCTGTCGCGGAGCCGCTGGAAGTTCGTACGCAAGCATCCGTTCGCACTGCTCGCGGTGGCGCTGCCGCTGGTCCAGCCGCTGCGCCTGCTGCGGCTCGTCGCCGCGCTGCTGCTCGTCGGGCAGCGGGCCCGGCTGGCGTCGCAGATCCGGGTGACGACGTACGTGGCGGGGGCGTGCGGCGGGCTGCTGATGTTCGGCTCGCTGGCCGTACTGGAGGTGGAGCGGGACGTGCCCGGCTCCACCATCCAGTCGACGGGCGACGCGGTGTGGTGGGCGTTCACCACGATGACGACCGTCGGCTACGGCGACATCGCGCCGGTAACCGGGCTCGGCCGGGTGCTGGCCGTGGGGCTGATGCTGTCCGGGATCGCGCTGCTCGGTGTGGTCACGGCCAACATCGCCGCCTGGTTCATCGCCCGCTTCGAACGGGACGACGAGGAGATGGGGCGGCAGACGGCGGCAATCTCCGAACTGACGGCGGAGGTGCGGATGCTCCGCGAGCAGGTGGCCGAACTGACCGCAGAGGGCGCCGGATCGCGGCCCCTCACACAGGAAGCGCAGCCCGTCGCACAGGAAGCGCGCCGCCTCGTACAGGAGCAGAAGGGCGCCGGCTCGGCCGGCAACCTGGCGACGTGACCAGCGGCACCGTTCTGCGGCGATAGAGCAGTCGGCGTTACGCGCTCCTCGCCACCGGGCGCACCAACGCGGCGTACGCAGCCGCCAAGACCAGCGCCGGGGCGAGCAGGGCCGGGCCGAGGGCGGTCGGCCCGTACTCCTGGATCAGCAGGCCCGTTCCGGAGGGCAGTGCGGCGATGCCGACCTTGGACGCGGCCACACGGAGGCCGACGGTACGGTCCGCGCGCTCCGGCCCGGCCCGTCCGGCCGTGGTCAGCACCAGCAGCGGAAAAGCGGGCGCCGACGCGAGCCCCAGGATCAGCAGGCCGCACAGGGCGAGGTACGGAGGACCGGGCACCGGTACGGCCGTCAGCGCCGCGCCGGCCGCGATCCCCGTGACGGCGGCGGCGAGGACGGGCGCCGCGCCGACGCGTTCGGCGACCGGGCCGAGAACGACGCGGCCGGCGAACATGGTGGCCCAGTAGGCCGATACGGCCACTCCGGCGGCGCCGGGCGAGACGCCGTGCCCCGTGGTGAGGAAGACGTACATCCACAGGCTCGCGGAGGCCTCGATGCCCGTCTGCAGGAAGAAGACCACCGTGCTGAGCGCCGCTCGCAGAGCGCCGGAGCGCGGCCCGCCGCGGACGGTGCGTTCCGTACGGGCCGTACGTGCCTTCGCGCGCGCGGCGCGCGTTTCCGCGGGCGGCGCGTCGGGGCGAGGACCCTCCCGACGGGGGCCGTCCACGGAGGCATCCGCAGGAGACGCGTCCGTGCACGACGCACCCGTACGCGACGCATCCGTACGCGACGCATCCGTACGCGACGCATCCGTACGCGACGCATCCGTACGCGACGCATCCGTATGCAACGCGTCCGTATGCAACGCGTCCGTGCGGAGGCCGTCCGCCCAGCGGTGGGCGGAGCGTACGAACGCGTACGCCAGCGCCGTCTGCACGGCCGCGATCAGCGCGTATGTCCAGCGCCAGTGGACGCCGGCGCTCAGGGCGGCGGTGGCGATCGCCGGGCCGGCGACGGCGCCGAGCCCGTAGCTGGCGTGCATCCACGTGAGGTGGCGGGCGCCGAAGTGGCGGGCGGCGTGTGCGTTGAGACCGCCGTCGACCGCGCCGTTGGCGAGGCCGAGCAGGACGGTCGCCGCGATCACCGCCCACAGGGAGGGGGCGAGGCTGTAGCCGAGGATCGCGGCCGCGGACAGGGCGGTGCTGCCCGCCAGCAGCCCGCCGATGTGCGTACGGGCGAGTATGCGCCCGGTCATGCTGCTCGACAGGACCGCGGCGCCGAGGCCGAACGGCAGGAGCAGCCCCAACGCGCCGAGCGGCTGGTGCAGATCGGTTCTCATGGCGGGCCAGACGATGCCCATCACGCTGTCGGGGAGCGCCATGCTGACGTAGGCCAGGCAGGCGAGAACGGCAAGAGGCATGGGGAGGACCCTTCGGGCCACAGGCAGGACCCGTAACCGCCGCGCGGGGCGGGGCGGGTGGGTCCGGCGGGGTACGGGAATCAGGCGGACGCCCTCTGGACGCCGCCGCCTCGCCGTGCTGCGAACCGAAAAGACCGGCAGCACGCGATGACAGGTCCGCGACGGCAGGTCGCGGTCATCTCACGTCAGCGCGTGCGGTGTTACCCGACTTCTCCAACTCCACCCATGTCCGTACCTCCGGCAGGTCACGCTATGCCCGGCCCGCCCGCGCCGCACTCCCTTTTCGCGGTGGCCGCGGCCGCCGTGCGGCGCGCCGCCCGTCACATCGCGCCCGCCGGACACGTCAGGACAGTGAGGACCAGTCCACCGTGTGCGCAAGGAGGAACTGCCATGGCACCGATCGTGTCCGAGATCGAGATCGACCGCCCGCCGGAGGCGGTTTTCGCGTACGCCACCGACCCGCTGCGCTTCGCCGAGTGGCAGAACGACGTCGTGGAGGTGCGTCTCGCGGGCGGCGGCCCGCCCGGCGTGGGGACGCGGTTCACCACGGTGCGCCGGGTCGGGCGCGGGCCGTCGCGTGTGACCTTCACGCTCGACTTCGAGGGGCGGGGGCTCGGCGATCTGCTGACGCCCGTCATCCGCACGATGGCGGCGAAGAGGGCGCCCGCCAGCTACTGGCGTCTGAAGGAGCGGCCGGAACGCGGCGCCGGCCGCGAGGAGTAGGAGGGCTGCTCCGGGCATCGCGCCGGCGCCAGCGCCGACGCCGACGCCGACGCCGACGCCGACGCCGCGAGAACGGCTTCCCCGTGACCCGCGGTCCGGCGCACGCGGCAGCGTGCGTTCCGGGCTCCGGTCACGGAGAAGCCGCCTGTCAACTCGCGGTGGTTCAGGGTGCGTCGACGATCGTACGGCCGTCGGACGGTGTGCGCCCTGCGGCGCCGTTGCCGTAGTTGGCCTCGACCGAGGCCTGTTCGCGCTCGTCAGGGAGCGCGTTCTTGCAGCTGGTGCCCGCGGAGGAGCCGGACATCAGCTGAGAACAGGGGCCGGGCTTGGTGTCGGGCAGCCCGAGGTTGTGCCCGAGCTCGTGGGCGGCGATCCGTATCTTGTCGTGGCCGTCGTCCACAGCCTGCTGGCCGAGTTCGACGCGTGCGCTGCCGCCCGGGCGGACGGGGCCTAGGGTCGCCTGCGGCCATCCGCTGGTGGCGACGATGGTGATCTCGGCGCGCGAGCCCGGTTCGGCCGGGGCGAGCTTGACGTTCTCGACGGTGCTGTTCCACGACTCGACGCCCGCCGTCACGGCCTCCTCCCAGCCCTGGGCCTGGCTGTCGTCGTAGTACAGCGTGGTCTGTGCGACGCGGTCGGGCGCTGGCGGCGCCGGTGCGGGTGACGTCGTGGCGATGGCCGTGGGCGCCGCGACAAGGGCGACCGTGGCGACACCGGCGAGGACGCCGATTCGGACTTTCCTGAGCATGGGGGGTCCTTCCTCTGGCTGATACGCGATCACTGACGCGAAATACAGGGCACAAAGGAGCGGGCCGAGCCTAGGGGAGGCATACACGTGCAACAAGGGGCGCCGTTTTCGGCGCGGTTCACCGGAGCCCGTCCGGCCTGCGCACTTCTACGGGAATGCGCGCGCCGTTATCGGCAAGTGGTATAGCCGCGCGGCAGGGGGCGGCGAGCACCGTACGGTGCTCGAGCGTCCGGCTCGCGCCGTACGGGACGCGCGCACCGTGCCGTACGGGACGCGAGCACCGTACGGTGCTCGGGTGGCGCCCGTACGGTGCGTCACAGTGCGGGTTCCCGCTGCTGTGCGGCCGTCGCCGCCCACAGGTCCGTGAGGGACGTCTTCAGGCCGTGCCGCGGACGCCAGTCCAGTACGCGGTCCGCCGCCCTGATGTCCGCCTGCTGCCAGGACAGCATCGCGGAACGCTGCGACCTGCCGCCCCGTTCGTCGAATCGGCCGCGGAACTCCCCCGCCCGCGCCAGCCCTTCGGCGACCGTGCGTACGGGGCGTGCGGCGCCGCTGCCGATGTTCAGCACGCCCGGCAGGCTCCCGGATGAGAGCACGGCCAGCACGACGGCCCGCGCCACGTCCCGTACGTCCACGAAGTCCCGGTGCGCCGACAGGTCTCCGACCCGTACGGTGCCCTCCGCGCCCGCTCGCCGCATCTCGGCGGCGAGCCGGCCGGGCAGCGACGTGGCCGGGGCGCCGGGCCCGACGGGGTTGAACACCCGCAGCACCACCGCGTCCAGGCCGGAAGAGGTGACCGCCAGGGTGCCCGCGAGCTTGGCGGCGCCGTACACGCTCGCCGGGCACGCCGGGTCGCTCTCCGCGCACGGCTGTCCTGCGAGCCCCGGCCCGTACTCCGCTGCGGAGCCGAGATGGACGAGCCGCGCGCGCGGTGCCGCCGTACGGAGGGCCTCGCAGAGCACGGCGGGGCCGCGGGCGTTGGTGGAGACGAGCGCGGCGGCGCTGCCGCCGACGGCGCCGGCGCAGTTGATCACCGCGTCCGGGGCGAGCCGCCGCAGCCGGACCGCGAGGTCCTCCGGGTCGGCGGTCGCCAGGTCCGCCCGCAGCGCGACCTCCGGCTGCGGCCCGTCGGTGAGCGCGCCGCCGGCGTCCCGTACGCAGCCGTGCCTGCCGCCGCGCAGCACCCGTACCCGGGGGTGGGCGCGCAGGGCGTTGGCGACATGGGTGCCGAGATAGCCGCTGTGGCCCAGCAGGAGGATCCGCATCGTGGTCTCACGCTCCTTTGATCAGCTGTGCGCGCGGGTCGTTGACTCGGCGCCGGCGAGGGCGCCGCGCGCGGCTCGGTGAGGTCTTTCCGCCAGGTGGGAGCAGTCCGGGTGGCGTGGGGGCCGTACGGGCGTACGGGGCCCGCGTGCGGAGGGGCGCGGGCGGGGTCGGGCCGGCGTGTCAGGGTGCCGCGGCGGAGGGCCGGGCTCAGCGGTGCGATACGGGGCGCCGTACGGGATGCGGACACCGTACGGAGGGCTGTGCGGGCGGTGCGGGCTGTGCGGAGTGCGGTACGGAACGCGGTGCGGGGTGCGGGGGCGCGCCTGCCCGGGGCGCCGGGAACGCCCGCGACGCCACCGCGCGGCGCGCGGCGGGCAGGATCGTACGTCTCATGTGTGTCCCCCCAAGGACGCGGGGCGCTTCGGTCGGGGGCCGCCCCGCCATATGGTGCGTCAATCGGCGGGAGGGGACACGGTGTTCGCGTGAGCGATCCGCCACGGGTGCCTCAACGGTGACCGGAAGCCGTTGTTGACAAGGGGCGCGTCAACCACCCCACGGGTGCGGCCGGTTGCAGCCGCACCGTCCCAACCAGGCCCGTCATTGGTCTATACCGAGAGTCGGCGCGGGCAGCGAGCTGCACTGCGCCCACACGTGACCTTCACGAGAAAGTCCAAATAGCGCCTGTCGGAGATGTACGCATTGGACGGCTCTACGGGAAGTGCGCCCCGTACGCCCTGTGCCGCGCGCGCAGTCCTCCGTACGCGCGCGGCCCCTGCGTGTGCTCAGAGCGCCCACCGTACGGCGGCGTCGAACAGGCGCAGGCCCTCGTCGGTGGTCACGCCCGGCGCGATGGCGTCGTCGCCGAGGAAGAGGGCCACGCGTGCGGCCGGTGCCGTCGTGTCCACCATCCGGTCGCCCTTCCTGTAGCCGAACACGGTCGCGTACTCGTCCTCGTCCGCCGTCACGGCGGCCGTCTCCGCGGTGCGGGCGGGCGTGCCCCAGCGGATGCGGTCCTCGCCGCGATACACGTCGACGTCACCGTCCAGCCCGGCGGCGAGCGGCGATTCGGGGTCGGCGATCCGCAACCGCGAGACACGGAACGTCTCGCCCGGCTCGGACGCCATCCCCATGTCGTCCAGGATCTGCGCCTCCCAGGTGACGACCGGCACGGCGGCGTCCCGGAACTTCTCCTCGACCGCGCTGGACGGCAGCGACGAGGAGATCACGACGCCCGCCTTGCCCTTCGCGTCCTCCGGACCCGTGTCCTCGCCCTGGGCGACGACCACGGGATGGCCGAGGTACTCCAGCCGGTCGCGTACGGCGGCGTCTCCCGCGCTCAGCTCCTCGCCCTCCGGTACGGGCACGTCGTCACCGACGAGCAGCAGCACCGGCGACGGATCGCCGACCGTCAGCGGCGAGGCGGCGGAGGTGACCGTACTGCCGTCATCCGCGACCGCGCGCGCGGTCACCATGTGCCTCCCTACGGGGGCCGATTTCCAGGTGAGTTCGTACGGAGCGGTCGTGTCGGCACCGAGCTTGCGCGGCCCGGCGTGGAACTCCACACGGTCGACCGCCACGTCGCCGGACCGCACGCGGGCGGTGAGCGGCACGTCGGACTCCGCCGGCGCGCGTTCCGGGCCCTGCGCGGTGACCACGCGCTGCGCCTTGGTGGCGTCGGCGAGGAAGCGCGGAACGACGCCGTTCGTCATCGACTCGTAGACCTCGTCGGCCGACTCGGCGGCCTTGACGCTCGCCGTCCACTCCCGCCAGGCCCTACCGGCGTCGCCGTCCGTCTGCGCGGCCAGCGCCCGCGTCGCGGCGGCGCCCGCGGCACCGTACCGGTGCAGCTTCGTCAGCCACGGCTTCGCCTGCCGCGTGAACGACGGGTTCCCCATGTGCCGCGTCAACTCGCCCTGCGCGCGCTCCATAGCGGTGAACTCGGCGACGAGCGCCTCGGCCGCGCCGCCGCTCTCGCGAGTGCCCGCGGCGCTAGCAGCGCCACCGCCCTTCCGCCGCTCCGTCCAGAAGTCCTCGATGAGCGCGGCGAGCCGGGGCGACTCGGTCGGGTCCAGGTCCGAGGAGCGGGTGTTGCCGGCGAACGCCCGCAGCGCCTCGTGCGCCTGTCCCCCGACGTCGCGCAGGGCGGCGCGCCAGGACGGCTCGGAACGGTAACCACCGGGGTTCCAGGCGTAGTCGCCCACCGTGGAGAGGGCGATCTTCGACGGCTCGGCCTGCGGCATCGGGTTGGCGGTGAGGCCGACGATGCCGTGCCGGGTCAGCTCGGGCGAACGGCCGGCCAGCGGGCCGAGGTACAGCTGCCGCGGCAGGTAGTCGTTGACCGGGTAGTTGTCCCACAGGATGAGGTCGTGCCGGAAGACGTCGGCCGCCGCGTCGGCGTCCGCGTCGGTGATCGTGTCGGAGACGACCTCGGGCCCGGTCCAGTACATCACCACGTCGTCGTGGGTGAGTTCGGCGAACCGCTCGCGGTACGTGGAGGTGTCCGTGCCCGAGTACTCGGTCGGCACGGTCAGCAGCCGGCCGGCGCCCTCACGCGCGTCGAGGAACTCCTTCTGGTACGCGTTCAGCAGGTGCGCCTGCGCCGCCGCGAGGGGGTCCGCGTCGTCTCCGAACCGCTCCTTGTCCCGCGCGCAGTTCAGCTCGCCGGCTATGTCGTCGAAGAACAGGCCGAAGGTGCGCACCCCGAGGTCCCACACGGCCTCGGATTTGGCGCGCAGGGCGGCGAGATCGTCCGGATCGGAGTAACACACGTCCAGGCCGGGCGAGATGCTGTACACCATGTCGACGTGCCGCGCCTGCGCACGCCGGTTCAGCGCGCGCAGGTCGTCCAGCCGGTCGGCGGGGTACGGCTCGCGCCACTTCTCGCGGTGGTACGGGTCGTCCTTGGGCGCGTAGACGTACGTGTTCATCTTGTGCGCGCCGTAGAAGTCGAGCTGCCTGAGCCGGTCCCGCTGCGTCCACGGGTCGCCGTAGAAGCCCTCGATGGCGCCCCGCCACTGCATCCGCGGCCAGTCGCGGACGGTGAGCGCGGGCAGTACGGGGGCGTCGTCCCCGCCCTCCGCGCGCGCGGGCCGGCCGCCCTCCGCGCGCGCGGACTCCAGCAGCTGGCGGAAGGTCTGCGCGGCGTAGTACGTGCCGTCGGCGTCGGCGCCGGAGAGCACGACGCGTGCGCTGCCCCGTACGGAGTCGCCCACGACGGCGGTGTCCGGGGCGGAGGCGGCCTTGCCGGAGGCGAGCACGTAGCCGCCGGAGGGCAGCCCGCTCGGGCTCTTGGCGCCCAGTTCGCGGAGTGCTCGGACGGAGGCGGCGCCCTGCTGTGGGCCGCCGACGTACACGGTGAGGACGGGCGTTCCGGCGGCCCCGGACGGTGCCGCCTCCGTCGCCCCTGCGGGCGCCGTTTCGACCTCTACGTCCGCCGCGCGAAGGGCGGCGGTGACGGCGGCGCGCGCCGCGCGGTCGGTGCCGTCGGCGGCCACCACCCGCGCGCGGGCCGGGAGCGGGACGCCGTCGCCGCGGCGCTGCACGGACTGCGGCCGGGGGGTGATCGACGGGAGCGCCGCCTGCTCGCCGCCGGAGGCGGCCGGCCCGGCGCCCGCGGGTGCGTCCGCGGCAGGGCCGTCCGCAGTGGTGGCGGCCGTTGCCGACGTGGCCGACGGGAGGAGGCCGAGACCGAGGACGGCCGCCAGGCCGGCGGCCGGCAGGCGCGCCCTGCCGCGCGGTTGTGGCGGCTGCGGAGCAGCCGCGGAGAAGGGGCGCATGCGGATCCTTTCGGGCACGGCTCGGCACGACGGGGCCGCCCCCGGTACGGCCGTGAGCGGCCCGGGGCGCGTGGTGACACGTATGGCATCGATCCCAGATGGGAACGGTGCCAGCCTCCGGACAGCCGGTCAAGACACGTGCACGCACCTCCGGGCCTCTCTCCGCGAAGCACATGGCACGCGCGACCCGTACGACGCGCATGACCCGTACGACGCGAAGGGCCCCGCCCGGTCCCGCTGTGCGCGGGGTACCGGACGGGGCCGTTGTCGTGGCCGTGGTGCCTGCCGTCGGCAGGCGCGCGGTCAGTAGATGCTCACGCCGTACGCGCTGAGCGCCTCGGGGACGGGCTGGAAGAACGTCGTGCCGCCCGAGCTGCAGTTGCCGCTGCCGCCGGAGGTCAGCCCGACGGCGCGGGCGCCGGAGCGCAGGGAGCCGCCGCTGTCGCCGGGTTCGGCGCAGACGTTGGTGCGGATCATGCCGTAGACGACGTCGCCGCCGCCGTAGTTGACGGTGGCGTTCAGGGCGGTGACCTGCCCGCTGTGGGTGCCGGTGGTGCTGCCGTGCCGGGTGACGCTCATGCCGACGGTGGCGTTGGCCGCGCTGGTGATGTCCACGCCGCCGGCGGTGCCGGGGTGGCTGACGCTGCCGTCGTAGCGCACGAGGCCGTAGTCGTTGGTCGGGAAGCTGGAGCCGACGGTCGGGCCGATGAGGGTGGTGCGGCTGGAGTTGGCGTACCAGGTGCCGCCGCCGTCCGTGCAGTGCCCGGCGGTGAGCATGTAGTACGTGCTGCCGGAGCGCACGTTGAAGCCGGCGGAGCAGCGGGAGCCGCCCTTGTAGATGGCGTCGCCGCCCTGCACGTAGCGCTGGAAGGTCCCGCTGGTTCTCTCGATCTTGAGGGCCGACGCGGTGTCTCCGGCTCTCTTCTTGATCTGCGCTATCTCGGCCTTGGAGACGCGCTTGTCGACCGTGAGGACCACCTGGCCGGTACGGGCGTCGGTGTGCCATGCGGTGCCGGCCACGTCCGCGGCGAGCACGGCGTCGCTCGCCTGGGAGAGCTGCGTGGCGCTGAACGAGCCGTTCTCGGCGGCCGGTTCGGCGCTCGCGTTCGTGGCGGCCAGGGTGAGTCCTGCCACCGCCGCGATACCGGTGGCGATGGCGATGAGCCGGGCGCGCCCGGCGCGGCCACCGTGGGGAGTGCTGCGCTTGGTCATTTCTTCCTCCCGAGAAGAAAGACGGTCTTGCTCAATGGGGGTGTTGTTTCCGCGTGATGGTGCGTGGTGTCGCCTGGTGCGGTGTCGCTGTTTCTGCGGTGATGTTCCGGCGGGATGTCGCGTGCATGCCACGCCACTGACCGAAGTGCTCTGGTGCGAACGGCCTTTTCCTCCGTGGCGGCCGAGTGCGGAAACGGATTCGCCTGCACGTAACGCCCGCTGGACGGATGAACAGTTACATCGGGACGCCGGTGCGTCAACGCGGCGAGGCCCCGGGCGGCGGGTTGGCAAATCCAGGCAACCAGGGCCGGCGCTCCGCGGTGCGTGGTATGGCGGTCCGCAAGCCGACGCGGTATACAGCAGCCACGGGATACCCACGCGGAATGCCGCTCCCGCAGAGACGTCTTCCGGCCGCGGCCCGCTCCGGACTCCTTTTCAGTTCCGCTCGGTTCAGAACGCGTCTGGGAGGGAAGAGTGTCCGTCGAAGACGACCGGGACGCGAAGTCGTGGGCGGGATTCAGCCAGCGATTACGGACGTGGCGCCGGCGGCGCGGAATGACGCAGCGCCAGTTGGCGGCCGTGGTGGGCTACGACCACAGCATGGTCAGCCGCTGGGAGAGCGGCACCCGCGAACCACCCCCGTGGGCAACGGTTCGCCGCCTGGACGTGGCACTGAACACCGGCGGCCTGCTGGCCGAATCACTCCGCCTGCGGCAGGCACGGCGCGGCGGGCCGCTGACCCAGCAGGCGCTGTTCCCCGCGATGCCCGCCCGGTGGGCGGCGGCGGGCGGCCGTACGGCACTTCCGGCGCCCGGCGGCTGGCCGGACCGGCTGCCCCAGAAGGAGCTGAACTGCCCGCTGCACGGCAGCGCCCGCTGCGCCGTCCCGGACATCACCGCCGTCCACACACTGTTCACGAGCGGCGCCTCCTTCCCCGACGGCGAGGACGGCGACCTGATCCACGGGCTCACCGCACTCCTGGAATGCCTGGTGGTCGAGAACCGTACGGATCTCGACAGCGACGCCACCGCACACGTCGAACGCGTCCTGCGCTCCGTGGTGAGCTGGGCGGAGTCCGTACACGCCGCCGGCCGGCTGCCGCGCAGCCAGCTGATCCTGAGCGCGCACTACGCCGTCCTGGCCGGGCGGTTGCGGAGGCAGAACGGCCAGAGCGCGGCGGCGATGGCCTGGTTCGGCCACGGCACGCGGTGGGCGGAGGCCAGCGGTGACCTCTCCGCGCGCGCGGCGCTGCTCGGCGAGATGTCCGCCCTCGCGCGCGCGGAGCACGATGTCGACTCGGCGCTCTCGTACGCGCAGGCCCTCACCGCCCTCGCCCCGGACCGCGGCTGGACGGCCGCCCTCTCGCACATCTTCCAGGCGCGGGCATACGCGCGCGCCTCCGATCTGCGGGAGTGCAGGCGGCACTTGACGCTCGCGCGGCGCCGGCTCGACGTCCTCGACAGGCGTGATCTGGAGGAGTCTCCGTGCCTCGACGGCACACAGGGGCTGATGCACCTCGAGTCCACCGCGGGCGCCGCGCTGCGCGACCTCGCCGTCTCCACGGGCGACCGCCGGCTGGCCCGGCAGGCGGTGCGCGCGACGAGTTCGGCGCTGGATTATCTACCGCAGTGGATGCAGCCGATACGGCTCCTGCTCACCGTACGGCTGGCCGACAGCTACGCCTGCGCGGGCGACCCCGACTCCGCGTGGGAGACCGCCTCGCCCGTACTGCGCCCGGCGGCCCTCTCGCCCCGGACGGTGATCAGCGAGGAGCTGCGGGGACTGTCCCAGCGGCTCATCCGTACCTGACGGCGCGGCGGAGTAACCACCCCGCCCCTGCTGCTGATTGCGTACCCCTACCTATCGCCCTCCGGATTGTTCCGCCCGCGCCCGCGGCCCATCGTGAGCCTGCCGCCACGGGCCGGTGCTCCCCCACCGCGCCCGGGCGACGGCGACCACCGCCGACACAAGTCCGCAGCAGGAGGAGGGGGTTCGCCGGTGAACACGTCCCTGCGCGTGAGTACGGTGCGGCTGCCCGCCGCCGCGATCGGTACGGAGGGACACCTGCCGCTGCTCGGCCCGCCCGACCCGCCGGCGGATCTGCCCGCCACCGCGGCAAGCCTCGCCGCAGAGGCCGCCTACGGCCGCCCGCGCACCCTCCTGCCGTACGGCCCGCAGAACGGCCACGCCCGTACGGCACGCCGCCGCGGCCTGCCCGTGGTGGTGCTCGAGAACGACGTCCTCACGGCGACGTTCGTGCCCTCCCTCGGCGGCCGCCTGTGGTCGCTCGTCCACCGGCCCGCCGAACGGGAGCTGCTGCACCGCCCCGCCGTCCTCCGCCCGGTGAACATGGCGCTGCGCGGCGCCTGGGTGCCCGGCGGCGTGGAGTGGAACTTCGGCGTGAGCGGCGCCCGCTGGCCGCTCACCTGCGCGCCGCTGCACGCGGTGCGGCTGGCGCTGCGGGACGGCACTCCGGTGCTGCGGATGTACGAGTTCGAGCGGCTGCGCCGCGTGCTGCTCGTCATCGACGCCTGGCTGCCGGAGGGTTCGCCGGTGCTCCTCGTACGGATCGCGATACGCAATCCGGGCCCCGACACCGTGCCCGTCTCCTGGTGGTCCGCCACGGCGGTCCCGGAACGCCCGGACGTGCGCGTACTCGCGCCCGCCGACCACGCGTTCCGCCACGACCGGGGCGGGCGGCTGCGACGTGCGCCGTTCGCGCCGCCGGGCGGCGCGGCGGACCGCAGCTACCCGGGCCGCCAACGCGCGGCGGGTGAGCACTTCTTCGACATCGGCCGGGACCAGCGCCCGTGGACCGCCGCGCTGGACGGGACCGGACGCGGGCTGGTCCAGCTCTCCACCGGCCGGTTGCGCGGGCGGAAGCTGTTCCACTGGGGGGCCGACGCGGGCACGGACGCCGCTACGGGAGCCGATGCCCGTACGGAAGCCGGTGGCGGTACGGGAGCACGTGCCGGTACGGAAGCCGGTCGCCGTACGGAAGCAGACGCCGGTACGAGCCGTACGAGCCGTACGGAAGCGTGCGCGGACCTGTCCGACGGCGGGGACGGCCGCTGGCTGGAACTCCAGGCCGGCCTCACCCGCGCCCAGTCCGAACACGCCCCGCTGCCCCCGTACACCGAGTGGATGTGGGCGGAGGCGTACGGGCCACTGGCCGTCCAGCCCGCGCTCGTACACGGCGACTGGGGCGTGGCCCGGCGCGCCGCCGCCCGCGCCGCGGAGCGTCTCGTGCCGCCCGCGGTGCTCGACGAGGCCGCCGGGGTGCGGCCCGTCACCGCCGGCGGCCACCCGTACGGTGCGCGCGGCGGACGCGGGCGTGCCGCCCGGCACGGCGGCCCGCGGGTCCTGTCCACCGGTTCGGGCTGGGGCGCGCTGGAGACGGCGGCCGAGTTCCTCCCCCCGCTGCCGGGGCTGCCGTTCGGGTCCGTCCAGCGCGAGCAGCGCCCGTGGCTGAAGCTGCTCACCTCCGGGCGGCTGCCCGTACAGGACCCGCCCGCGCGGCCCGTCACCGGACGCGTCTGGCGCACCCTTCTGGAACGGCACCCCTGCGACTGGCACGCCCGCTACCACCTCGGCCTCGTCCGCCACGCCGACGGCGACACCGACGGCGCCCGCCGCGCCTGGCAGCAGTCCGTGGACGCCGGGCGCAACCCGTGGTCCCTGCGCTGCCTCGCCGTGCTGGCGGCCCGTACGGGCGACGCCGGAGGTGCCGCCGTACTGCTCACCGAGGCGCACCGGCTGCGCCCCGCGCTCACGGAGCTGACCGTCGAGACCCTGCGGGCGCTCCTCGACGCGCACCGCCCGGACGAGGCGCTGGACCTCCTGCCCGCGGACGTCGTACACGACCGGAACGCCGACCCGCGGCTCCGGCTCCTGGCGGCCGAGGCGGCGCTGCTCACGGGCGGCCGCACGCCCGCCCGTATCCTCCCGGAGGACGGCATCTTCCTGCGGTCCGGCGGCGCAGGCTGAGACCGTACGGAAGCGCCACCGTACGGAGGCGCCGTACGCACCGTACGGAGGCGCCGTACGCACCGTACGGAGGCGCCCGTCGCACCGTACGGAGGTGCCGTAAGCACGCACCGTACGGAGGCGCCGTACGCCGTCGACCGCCGCCTGCCGGGAGGAAAGCGTGACCGTGGTGGACCGTGACGTGCCCCTCGACATCCTCGACCGTCTGCGGTCGGTGTGCCTGCGGCTGCCGGAGGCGTACGAGGAGGAAGCCTGGGCGGGCACCCGCTGGCGCGTCCGCCTGCGCACCTTCGCGCACGTGCTGCGGATCGAGTCGGGCTGGCCGCCCGCGTTCGCGCGCGCGGTGGGCAGCGACGGGCCGGTCACCGTCGTCACGTTCCGGGCGGGCGGTGCGGAACTCGACGCCCTGCGCCTCCTCGGCCCGCCGTACTTCTACGGCGGCTGGGGCCGCGACGCCGTCGGCATGGTGCTGGACGGCCCGGAGGGGCGCCAGGGTGCGGACACCGGCTGGGACGAGCTCACCGAACTGCTCATCGAGAGCTACCGCCTGCTGGCCCCGAAGAAGCTCGCCGCGCAGATCGCCCACCCGCCGGAATGACCGGCGGGCGCGCGCCGAGACCCCACCGGTCAGGCGTCGAAGCGGCGGCGTGAGCTCTCGATGTGACCGAGGTAGCGGTGCGTCCAGTCGCACATGCCGTCGACCGTCTTGAGCAGGCCCTGCCCCGGCTCGGTGAGCGCGTACTCGACCCGCGGCGGCACCGTAGGGTGCACGTTCCGCTCGACGAGGCCGTTGCGCTCCATCATGCGCAGGTTCTGCGTGAGCATCTTGTGGCTGATGCCGTCGATCTCCCTCCGCAGCTCGCTGAAGCGGAGGGTGCGCTCGTCGAGGACGCTGATGATCAGGAGCGCCCACTTGTTGGCGACGTCCGAGAAGATCTCCCGCGCCAGCGAGTCCGCCCGCCTCAGGTCCGCGTCCTCGGGCGCGTCGCTGAACTGCTTGGTCACCATACGGTTCCCCAGTCACTGAAAAGTGCGTTCTTCCATGTCAGCGGCCACTCTCCTACGGTTCTCCAGTAACCACAAGAGAGCGGGTGCGTGCCGTACGCGCTCCCTCCGCACAGCCGCACACCCGCACACCCGCACACCCGCACACCCGCACACCCGCACAAGGAGACCCACAGCATGGCCATCACCCTGGTGAACCCCGCCGGACTGCCCACCGTCGACGCGTACCGGCAGGTGTCGGTCGCCACCGGGACGAGACTGGTCCACCTCGCCGGACAGGTCGCCTGGGACGCCGAGGGGACCACCGTCGGCGCGGACGACCTCGCCGCGCAGGTCGAGCAGTGCTACCTCAACGTCGGCACCGCCCTCGCCGGGGTCGGCGGTTCCTTCGACGACGTCGCGAAACTCACCCTCTACGTCGTCGACTGGATCCCCGACAAGATGCCCCTGGTCCTGGACGGGATCTCCCGGGCGGCCGCGAAGCTGGGAGCCACCCCGGTGCCGCCGGGCACGTTGCTGGGCGTCGCGGCCCTGGACGTACCCGAGCACCTGGTCGAGGTCGAGGCCACCGCGGTCCTCGACTGAACGAGCCGCCTAGCTGGCCGTCGGCCGTCGGCTCCCCCGGCTCCCGCCTCCGCCCATGGCTGGATCGCGCCCTTGCTGCAGGCGGGCCGAGTTCCAGCGCTGAACCGCGCTGCTCGCCCGGGAGCCGGACATCGACGCCGTGGCGACTGTGGAGAGCGGCGAACTCATCGTTCGGGAGGCGCTCCGTACGGTGCCCGACGTCGCCGTCCCCGACATCGGCCTGCCGGTGGTCGACGGGTTCAGCGCGGCCGGTGAGTTGCGGTCGCGGCTGCCGGAGTGCCGGACACTCATCCTCACCAGCGTGGCCCGCCCGGAGCATCCGCGGCGGCCGCTGGCGCCGCGCAGCTGTACATCTCGGTGGGGACCGTACGGAACTACCCTGCTCGGCGGTCGCCAAGACGTACCCGCAGCCGTGTCGGCGCGATCAGGGTCGCGACCGAGGCGGGCTGGTCGCCTCCGTGAGCGCAGGCAGGATCATCGTGACACGCATGACAGTGCAGACCCCGCGCACGTACGGGCGGTTCCGTACGGGAGTGGTTCCGTACGCAACCACTCCCGTACGTTCCGCGCGCTCCGTTCCGCAGCGCGCGGAACGTCAGCCGTCGGCCGAGACGCGCAGCAGCACGGTGCCGTGCGCGGGCACCGTTGCGGAGATGTCGCCCGCGGTGCTGCCGTCCTCGTGCGCCCACAGGTCGCGCAGCGCATACGAGTCGGCGTCCGGCAGCCCGACGGCCCCGGCCGTGGTGGCGACTGTCTGCTCCTCGTCCGTTTCGTTGAACAGCGCCACCGCCCGGCTGCCGTCCGCCAGTTCCTTGCCGACGACCCAGCGCCCTTCCTCGCTGGAGACCACCGCGCCCTGCCTGCCCAGCGGGTCCTGGTCCACCGCGATGACCTCCTCGTTGCCGAGGATCTCGAACGTCTCGGGGGACGCCGTACGCAGGTCGGACCCGATCAGCAGCGGCGCGGCCATGACCGACCACATGGAGAAGTGGGTGCGGTACTCGGTGCCGGTCATCCCGCCGTTGCCCACCTCCAGCATGTCCGGGTCGTTCCAGTTGCCGGGGCTCGCGTACGGGGCGAGCGGCAGATTCCGCTTCATGATCGAGAGCATCGAGTCCCAGCTGTCGCTGATGTCCCCTGTCGTGCGCCAGAGGTGGCCGAGTTCGCCCGCCCACTCCCAGGGGTCGTTCTCGCCCCACTCACAGATGCTGTAGACGATCGGGCGGCCGGTGGCGCGCAGGGCGTCGCGCATCGTGGTGTAGCGCGTCCGGGCGTCCTGGCCCAGGTTGTTGCAGTTGTCGTACTTGAGGTAGTCGACGCCCCAGTCCGCGAACTGCCGGGCGTCGCTGTACTCGTGGCCGAGCGCGCCGGGGAAGCCCGCGTCGTTGCAGGTCTTCGTGCCGGCGCTGGTGTAGATGCCGAGCTTCAGTCCCTTGCCGTGCACGTAGTCCGCGACGGCCTTGATGCCGTCGGGGAAGCGCTCGGGGTCGGGCACGAGCTTGCCGTCGGCGTCGCGCTCGGGCAGGGCCCAGCAGTCGTCGAGGTTCACGTACTCGTAGCCGGCGTCCTTCAGGCCCTTGTCGACGAAGATGTCGGCGATGCCCTTGACCATTTCCGCGTTGAACTCGGGCCCGCAGTGGGTGGAGTTCCAGTTGTTGAAGCCCATGGGCGGGGTGAGGGCGAGCCCGTCGTCGGCCGCGCGCGCGGAGGCGCCGTACGGGTCGGGGGCGTGCGGCGCGTAAGGGCCGGCCGTGGTGTGTGCCGCAGCCGTGGGCACGAGGCCCGCGGCGCACAGCAGCACGGCGGTCAGCACTCCGGTGACTCGGCGGACCGTGCGGACTCGGTGGGGTCTCATCGTCGCCTTCCTCCGGTGTCAGGGATGTGGCGAAACTGGCATGTCCGTGCCAAGTGCGTGATTTCCACGGTAGAGAGCGTGCGGTCCCGCCGGAAGGGTGCGGCGAGCGGGCGGCAACGACCGTTTCCGCACACGTTCCTACCGGATCCGGCCCCCGGCAGCGCGCCGTACACGCGACGTACCGCCGGACTCGTGGCACACGAACGACCGGGCGGGCCCCGACCCTTCACGGTCGGGACCCGCCCGGTGCGGTCACCTTCTGCGTTCTGCTACGTCGTCCTCATCGGCCGGCAGAGCCCGGCCCGTCCCGGCCGGTCCGGCCGGGCGACCCCGGTCAGCCGCCGCCGTGCGCCGCCGCGGCGGCGATGGCGATACGCGTCCGCTTGACCGCGTGGGCCACCGCGCCCTGCACCCAACTGCCTTCCGAGATCTCTTCCATGCGCTTCTTGACCTGCTTGCGGTCCGCGTCCGGGAACGCCTTGCCCCAGAGCTTGGCGCCGTGCAGGACGGCGATCAGGGCGGCCGTACGCTCGTCCGGCTCCCCGCCCTCGAGCACCACGTCACCGATCCGCTTGCGGATCTCCAGCTCCGGGGCGCCCTCGGCCTCGGGGTAGCGGCTGATCGGGAGCAGGCCGAGGACGCGCTTCGTCTTCTTCTCCAGCACGCCGCGCTCGACGAGGGAGTCCACGGCGCCGTTGATGGCGCTCATGTGGGAGCGGCGCAGCACCGTCCCGACCTTGGAACCCTCGCTCTTCTCCACGATCTTGGCCAGCTCGGCGTCCAAGTACGACACGCCTACCGGATTCGAGTCCAGCACGCTCACTCTGTCGTCCTCGCTCACGTCGACCCGGCCCTGGAGGGACAGTTCGACGAGCGCCATACCGGCCACGGCGTAGTCGACGCCGGGGCGCAGCTTGCCCCCGCCGGTCTCGTCGTCAAGAGCGATGAGCATGAGCTCTTCTGGCAGTGTCAGTCTTGTCATGACAGCCGCCTTTCCTGCGCCCCGTCCCGGCAAACGCGCCAAGCGGAAGAGGCACTGGGTATAGCGATTCCCCTAGTATTCGGCTTAACGGGCCACTTTCAGCGGCTGAACGGAATCTGCTCGCCGGGCTCGTCCGCAGAGCCCCCGGCACCGCCCGGAGCCTTCCCCGGGCCACCCGAACGGATGCGTCCAAATGTGCGAGCGGACGCCCCCGGTGCACCGTTGGCCCTATGCGTCTGGCCAAGCTCGCGCTCGCCGCGACGGCACTGCCACTGGCGGTGCTGATGCGCTGGGACGCCCCGGTGCGGGACCCCGAGCCGGAGCGGCGCTCGGCGCCCTCCGCGGCCCGCCCCGCGGCGGCACGCCCCGATCTGGTGAGCAGGGCCGAGTGGGGCGCGGACGAGCGGCTCGTACGGGAGCGCTCGAAGCCCGTCGCGACGGTCAGCGCCGTCTTCATCCACCACACGGGCCACGCCAACGACTACGACTGCGCCGACACGCCCCGCATGCTCCGCTCGCTCCAGGCCGAACACGTCCGCCGGATGGGCTGGGACGACATGGGCTACAACTTCGTCGTGGACCGCTGCGGCACCGTCTACGAGGGCCGCGGCGACGGCACCGGCCGCGCCCTACGGGGCGCGCACACCACCGGGTTCAACACCCGCAGCGTGGGGATCGGCGCGCTCGGCGACTTCGGCGCGGGCGCGCACGTGCCGCGGGCGATGCTGGAGGCGATCGCGGCGGTGGCGGCGTGGAAGCTGCGGCCCGGCGCGGACCCGCACGGCCGGGTGCGGCTGGTCTCGACGAACAGCGACAGCCGGTACCACGAGGGGTCCGCGGCGCGGTTCGACGTGATCACCGGCCACCGGGACGGCTTCGAGACGGACTGCCCCGGCGACGCGCTGTACGGGCAACTGCCCGCGCTGCGGGACGAGGTGGCGCGCAGACGGTGGTAGCGGTCGTGCGCGCCGGTCCGCGGGTGCCCGTCAGTGCCCGTGCTCGGCGCCCTCACCGCTCTCACCGCTCCCGCCCTCCTCGTGCGCGTCCTGCCCCGCCGTGCCGTCCGCCCGTACGGTGAACGCCGCCGTGCGGACCTCGCCCTCGTGCTTGAAGTCCAGGAACAGCCGATACGCGCCGGAGCTGGGCGCCGTGGCGGTGAAGGACACCCCGGGGCCGGGGCGCGTCCTGCCGTCGCCCGGCTCGCCGTTGGGGTGCACGTGCAGGTACGCGAGGTCGCCCGAGCGGAGCGCGACCAGGTGCCCGTACGCACCCAGGTACGGCTGCAGGTCGGTGACCGGCTTGCCGTCCTTGGTGACGGTGAGTGTCAGCTTCCGCGCGGTGCCGGGGCGCAGCGACCCGTCGAGCCGTACGCGGTAGCCGTCCGTGTCGGCCGTACGCGCGGGCTCGGGCAGCTCGCGCGGCTCGTACGGTCCGGCGACCGCGAGGTCCGCGCCGAGCGTGACGTCCTCGGCGGCCTCACCGCCCTTGGCGCCGTCGCCCGGGACGAAGTCCGCGAAGACGCGGTGGTCGCCGGCCCTGGGCAGGGTCAGCCGGGTGCTCCAGGTGCCGTCCGCGGCGCGGGTGGGGTGCACGTGCCGGTACGTGCCGAGGTCGCGGGACGCCACGATCAGGTGCAGCTCCTTGTCGTGGTCCGGGCGGTACTCGGTGAGCGGCCGGCCGTCCCGGTCGAGGACCCGGAAGCGGAGGGTGGCGGCGCGGTCGGCCTCGACGCGGGGCGTCCGCAGATCGAGCGAGTACCCGCCGGAGGAGACGCGCAGCCCGCCGACGGGCTCGTCCGCGGCGGCGGGGGCCCGGCCGTCCGGCGCCCCGGACTCCTCGCCCCGGTGGTCCGAGTGCGCGGCGGGCTCGGGGTCGTCGGCGAGCGGGTCCAGGCCCGTGCCGACCCCGTAGGCACCGCCGAAGACGGCGGCGAGAGCGGTGGCGAAAACGGTGATCTTCAGTCCGGTGTTCATGGGGTTCCTTTCCGGGGGGCCGCCGCGGGAGGGGCGGGCCGAGAACTTGAGAGTACCCCCAGGGGGTATCATGTCAAGCGTCGGAAACCCTTGCGGAAGGATACGGGGCGGGGGTATATATGGAGAGCCAGCGCAGGTACCCCCCGAGGGTATACTTGCGGAAGCCGCACCCACACTGGAGGAACCATGTCGGACTGCTGTACTCCCGACGGCAACTGCTCGACCGCCACCACCCCTGACGGTGGCCGCGCCACGGCCGTCGCCGAGGCCCGCACCGCCGTCTACGACGTCGCCGGCATGACCTGCGGACACTGCCGTACGGCACTCACCGGGGCGATCGGCGCCCTGGACGGCGTGCTCGGCGTCGACGTCGACCTCGGCGCCGGCCGCGTCACCGTACGGACCTCGGGCGAGCCCGACGAGGCAGCCGTCGCCCGTGCCGTCGACGACGCCGGCTACGAACTCACCGGCCGCGCGGCCTGAGCCCGCCGGACCGGCCCGCGCGGGCCGGTCCGGCACCGCATGCTTCACCGAGGAACCTGGGAGCGAAGATGACCACCACGGCGCCGCACGAGACGGGCCGGACGGGCGGTACGGGCGAGTCCGCCCCTGCCGGCGGGACCAGCGCGACCGAGCTCGCCATCGGCGGGATGACGTGCGCCTCGTGCGCGGCCCGTATCGAGAAGAAGCTCAACCGGATGGCGGGCGTCGAGGCCACCGTCAACTACGCCACCGAGAAGGCGAAGGTCACCTACGCCGGCGACGTCGACGTGGCCGACCTGATCGCCACCGTCGAGGCGACCGGCTACACCGCGACGCCGCCCGCCCCCGCCCGTACGGCCGGCTCGGCCTCGGGCGCGGGTACGGGCGCCGGCACCGCCGGTGAGAGCGCCGCACCGGACGAGCTGCTGCCCCTGCGGCAGCGGCTGATCACCGCGGTGCTGCTGGCGGTGCCGGTGATCACGCTGGCCATGGTGCCGTCCTGGCAGTTCGAGTACTGGCAGTGGCTCTCGCTGACGCTCACCGCGCCGGTCGTCACGTACGCCGCCTGGCCGTTCCACCGCGCCGCGTTCACCAACGCCCGGCACGGCGCGGCCACCATGGACACCCTCATCTCGGTCGGTGTCTCCGCCGCGTTCCTGTGGTCGGTGTGGGCGCTGTTCTTCGGCACGGCCGGGACACCGGGCATGACGCACGGCTTCGAGTTCACGATCGCCCGCAGCGACGGCGCCGGGAACATCTACCTCGAGGCCGCCGCCGGAGTCACCGCCTTCATCCTCGCCGGGCGCTTCTTCGAGGCCCGCTCCAAGCGGCAGGCGGGCGCCGCCCTGCGCGCGCTGATGGAGCTCGGGGCCAAGGAGGTCACCGTGCTGCGCGACGGCCGCGAGGAGCTGATCCCCACCGCCGAACTCGCCGTCGGCGACCGCTTCCTGGTGCGCCCCGGCGAGAAGATCGCCACCGACGGCCTGGTGGTGGAGGGCAGTTCGGCCGTCGACGCCTCGATGCTCACGGGCGAGTCCGTGCCCGTCGAGGTGGTGCCGGGCACGGCCGTCACCGGCGCGACGCTGAACGTCGGCGGCCGGTTCGTCGCCGAGGCCACCCGCGTCGGCGCCGACACGCAGCTGTCCCGGATGGCGCGGCTGGTCGAGGACGCGCAGAACGGCAAGGCAGCGGCGCAGCGGCTGGCGGACCGGATCTCCGCCGTTTTCGTGCCGGTCGTCATCGCTCTGGCGCTGGGCACCCTCGGCTTCTGGCTCGGCAACGGCGCGGGCCTCACCGCCGCGTTCACCGCGGCCGTCGCCGTGCTGATCATCGCCTGCCCCTGCGCCCTCGGGCTGGCCACCCCCACCGCGCTGATGGCGGGTACGGGACGCGGCGCGCAGCTCGGCATCCTCATCAAGGGCCCCGAGGTGCTGGAGACCACCCGGCGGGTCGACACCGTCGTACTGGACAAGACCGGCACCGTCACCACCGGCAGCATGACCCTGCTGGAGATCCGTACGGCCGCCGGCGCTTCCGAGGACGAAGTGCTGCGGCTGGCAGGCGCGCTGGAGCACGCGTCCGAGCACCCGATCGCCCGCGCGGTGGCGAGCGGCGCGGCGGACCGGCTGGGCGAGCTGCCCGTACCGGAGGACTTCGCCAACGTCCCGGGGCTCGGCGTCCAGGGCGTCGTCGACGGCCACGCCGTCCTCGTCGGCCGCCCCGCGCTGCTCGCCGAATGGGCGATCGAACTGCCCGCGGACCTCGCCCGCGCCCGTACTGAGGCGGAGGCGGCCGGCCGTACGGTCATCGCCGTCGCCTGGGACGGCGAGGCGCGCGCCGTCCTCGAGATCGCCGACGCGGTGAAGGACACGAGCCGTGAGGCGGTCGCGCGGCTGCGCGCGCTGGGCCTCACGCCCATCCTGCTGACCGGCGACAACAAGGCCGTCGCGGCGACCGTCGCCGCCGAGGTGGGCATCGACGAGGTGATCGCCGAGGTCATGCCGGAGGACAAGGTCGACGTCGTCAAGCGGCTGCAGGGCGAGGGCCGCCGGGTCGCGATGGTCGGCGACGGCGTGAACGACGCCGCCGCCCTCGCCCAGGCCGAGCTGGGGCTGGCCATGGGCACCGGCACGGACGCCGCCATCGAGGCGGGCGACCTCACCCTCGTACGCGGCGACCTGCGCGTGGCCGCCGACGCGATCCGGCTGTCGCGGCGGACGCTCGGTACCATCCGGTCCAACCTGTTCTGGGCCTTCGCGTACAACGTGGCCGCGCTGCCACTGGCGGCGGCCGGGCTGCTGAACCCGATGATCGCCGGGGCCGCGATGGCCTTCTCGTCGGTGTTCGTGGTGGGCAACAGCCTGCGGCTGCGCGGGTTCAGGGCCGCGGGTTAACCCCCGTACGGTGCGCGGCAAACCCGAGGGGTGTGGTGCACATAGGTGCACCACACCTTCGCCACGTAGAGCCATCGTGCCGGCCCCGCGCACTGCGTAGCTTCTTCTTCAGAGGGCGCAACCCGGCGCCGCGAAGGGGAGTGAAGACGATGTTCCGCCACCACGACACCGCCCCGGACACGATTACCGAAGCTCTTCGGATGGTCTCCGTGCGCAAGGCATACGGCCACCCCGAGGGCGAGGTCACCGCACTGGACCGGGTGTCCCTCAGCCTGCCGGCCGGTTCCTTCACCGCGGTGATGGGCCCCTCCGGCTCCGGCAAGAGCACGCTGATCGAGTGCGCGGCCGGGCTGGACACCCCGGACACCGGTGTGGTCGTCGTGGACGGCGCCCAGGTGGCGGGTCGCGGCGAGGAGGAGCTGGCGAAGTTCCGCCGGCAGCGGATCGGCTCCATCTTCCAGCAGTTCGACCTGGTGGAGACGGAGACCGTGCTGGCGAACGTCACGCTCCCGCTGCGGACGGCGGGCAAGCGGGTCGACACCTCGTACGCCGAGCACATCGCGACCCAGGCCGGCCTGGGCGGCCGGCTGCACCACCTCCTGGCGGAGCTGTCCGACAGCGAGCGGCAGCGGGTCGCCATCGCACGCGCCCTGGTCGCCAACCCCAGCGTGATCTTCGGCGACGAGCCGACCGGCGGCCTCGACCCCGACAGCGCGCGGAACGTACTGGAGCTGCTCAGCCACTCCGTGCGCCAGTTCGGCCAGTCGGTGGTGCTGGCGACGCACGACCCGGTGGCGGCCTCGTACGCCGACTCGGTGGTCTTCATGGCGGACGGCAAGCTGGCCGGCTGCCTCCACCAGCCGACCCCCGCGGCGGTGGCGGAGCAGATGGCGTACCTCGGCGACCTCTCGCTGATCATGGACGCGCGCAGCCGGGACCGCGCGCTCGTGAGCGTGTGATCCGGAGCGCCGCTGCGGGTGCGACGCATCCAGGGGACAGCGGAGGGCGACAAGTTGCGGGCACAAACTAGGACATTTAGCGTGATGCCTGCATGAAGTAACCGGTTCCTCACGGACCGTACTCCTCGCCCTTCCCAGGACCCCCGCCCCGGGGTCCGCTCCCCCTCCGTAGGAGGCAGAAAGTGCTTGACACCAAGTTCAGCAAAGTCGCCCTGTGCGCGGCGGGCGGTGCCGTAGCCGCCATGACCGCGGCCGGGCCCGCGATGGCCACGAACTCCGTCCCGACGGCGCCCCCCGCCACCTCGCACAGCACCGAGCAGCTGCCGAAGCTCGGCGGCAGCGGCAAGGTCTACTGGGGCAAGGTCATCGCCCGCACCGGTCTCAAGATCCGCTCCGGCCCGAGCCAGAGCTACCGCGTGATCGGCGTCCTGCACTACGGCCAGACGGTCAAGATCAAGTGCAAGGTCAACGGCCAGTGGATCAACGGCAACCCCCGCTGGTACAAGCTGGCCGACGGCCGCTGGGCCTGGGCCTCCGCCCGCTACATCAAGAACATCGGTGCCGCCCCCGAGTGGTGCCGCTACCGCTGACCCCCAGACGTGTGACCGGCCGGACCATCCCCCTCCCGGCGCGGGAACACACTCACCGTGCCCCCAGCTGCCCGAGCGGCCTGGGGGCACGGTGCTGTGCGCATCCGGGGACCCGCGGGATCCCGCCGGTCCGGGCACCGCGTACGGGAGTTACCACCGCGTCGACAAGTCCTGCGCGAGGGATTGACGTCCTTGCTGACGCGCAGTCTCATAAGAGGCGACAAGAGTGGTGACCGCCGGTAACACCCGGATGACGACTCCCGCAGCGAGGTGTCCGCAGCGATGACGACCATGACCGAGAACGAGGTCCTCCGGGACGCACTCGGCCTGCTCAAGGACCGGGAACAGGTGGCCGAACGCCTCCTCGACTCCTCCCGCAAGCACTCCTTCGACCCCGACACCGAGCTCGACTGGGACGCCCCCTTCGAGGACGGCAAGTGGTTCTGGCCGCCGGAGCTCGTCTCGCTCTACGACACCCCGATGTGGCGGCGCATGCCGGAGGAGCAGCGGCTGGACCTGGCCCGGCACGAGGCCGCCTCGCTGGCGTCGCTGGGCATCTGGTTCGAGGTCATCCTCATGCAGCTGCTCGTCCGGCACATCTACGACAAGCCGCTGACCAGCTCCCACGTGCGGTACGCGCTCACGGAGATAGCCGACGAGTGCCGCCACTCGATGATGTTCGCGCGCCTCATCACCAAGGGCGGCGCACCCGCGTACCCGGTCAGCAGGCTGCACCACAACCTGGCGCGGGTGCTCAAGACCGTGTCCACGACGCCGGGTTCGTTCACGTGCACTCTGCTGGGCGAGGAGATCCTGGACTGGATGCAGCGGCTGACGTTCCCGGACGAGCGCGTCCAGCCGCTCGTACGCGGCGTCACCCGCATCCACGTCGTCGAGGAGGCGCGGCACGTGCGGTACGCCCGCGAGGAGCTGCGCCGCCAGATGGTGAGCTGTCCGCGCTGGGAGGCCGAACTGACCCGGATCAGCTCCGGCGAGGCCGCCCGCGTCTTCTCCATCTCCTTCGTCAACCCGCAGGTCTACACGGACGTCGGGCTGGACAGGCGGGAGGCGCTCGCCCAGGTGAAGGCCAGCGGGCACCGCCGCGAGGTGATGCAGCAGGGCGCGAAGCGGCTCACCGACTTCCTCGACGAGATCGGGGTGCTGCGGGGTGTCGGCCGCCGCATGTGGAAGAGCTCCGGCCTCCTCGCCTGACGGGGACGGCGTACGGGACGCGTACGAGCCGCGCCCGTACGCCGGCAGGGGCGCGCGACTCGGCGCGTGCGCCGGGGCGGATACGCTGCCCGGCATGACCGTCCCGGCGTACCGAAGACTCAGTGTCGAGCAGCGCCGCAGCCAGCTGATCGACGCGGCGCTCGACCTCTTCGCGCACCGGCTGCCCGAGGAGGTCTCGCTGGACGGCGTCGCCGCCGCGGCCGGCGTCTCACGGCCGCTGGTGTACCGCTACTTCCCGGGCGGCAAGCAGCAGTTGTACGAGGCGGCGCTGCGCTCCGCGGCCGACGAGCTGGAGCGCTGCTTCGCCGAGCCGCAGACCGGGCCGCTCACCGAACGCCTCGCGCGTGCGCTGCGCCGCTACCTCCGCTTCGTCGACGAGCACGACACCGGCTTCATGGCACTGCTGCAGGGCGGCAGCGTGGTGGAGACGTCGCGTACGAACGCCATCGTGGACGAGGTGCGGCGCACCGCCGCCGACCACATCCTGGTGCACCTCGAGGCGCCGGAGCCGGGCGCGCGGCTGCGGCTCATGGTGCGGACGTGGATCACCGCGGTCGAGGGCGCCTCGCTGATCTGGCTGGACGAGGGCAAGCAGCCGCCCGTGGAGGAGTTGCACGGCTGGCTGCTGGACCACTTCGTGGCGCTGCTGACGGTCACGGCGGCGGGCGACCCGGAGACCGCCGCGGCCGCGCGCCGCGCGCTGGTGCTGGAGCGGCCGGACGGCCCGGTGGCCGCGCTGACGCAGCGGCTGCTGCCGGTCGTGGCGGACGCGGCGCATCTGGCGCTGCCGCCGGAGAGCCCGGAGAGCCCGGAGAGCTGAGCCCCCGAGGGGATCGTGCCCGAGGGGACCGCGAGCGCCGTGCCCAGGTGACTTAAACTCCCCTTCAACCGCACGCTACGGTGGACACATGTCGACGACTCACCTGTCCTGGGACGCCAAGGAAGCCACCGTCGGCGAGCTCGCCGAACGCGCCGGGGTCGCCACGTCCGCCCTCCGCTTCTACGAGCGCGAGGGCCTCATCCGCAGCAGGCGCACCAGCGGCAACCAGCGCCGCTACAGCCGGGACACGCTGCGCCGAGTCGCCTTCATCCGGGCCTCGCAACGCCTCGGCATTCCGCTCGCGTCCATCCGCGAGGTGCTGTCGCTGCTCCCCGACAACCGCACGCCCACGCGCGAGGACTGGGCCCGGGTGTCCGAGTGCTGGCGGAGCGATCTGGACCAGCGGATCACGCTGATGCAGCAGCTCCGGGACAACCTCACGGACTGCATCGGCTGCGGCTGCCTGTCCATCGACGTCTGCGTGCTCGCCAACCCGTACGACCAGCTCGGCGACGAGGGCCCCGGCGCCCGCCGGCTGGCCCAGCCCTGCACGCCGCACGGGGAGTGACGGCGTGCGGAGCGAGGACACCGAGTTCACCGGCGGACCGCTGGACGGCCGGGTGCTTCCCGTGCTGCTCGGCCCGACCGGCCGCCCCCCGGCGTCGTACGAGGTGCCGGTGCCGGACGCGGACGGCGGGCCCGAGGTCGTCCACGTGTACCGGCTGGAGCCCGCCGCGGTGACGCCGCGGCTGCGGCTGCCGCGCGGCTGGCGTTACGTGTACGAGCCGGACGCGGAGGCCGCCGACAAGGGCCCCAAGTGGCCCTGGCGGCGGCGCGGTTCACGACCACTGCGGACCGGCGTGACCGCGCCGGAGACCGATCGGAACAGTTCTGGTACGGACCATTGACAACACTGGTCTAGTCCTGTTTGCTCCCTGACCAGGGGCGCCGCCCGGGATGCCTCCCGCTGTCGTATGACTTCCGGGCGGCGCACCCACCAGTTCGGCCGTACGTACGTCCGCATCCGCGCGTCCGCCGTCGACTCAGGGAGCGTCCCCCCATGCGCCACCGCCGCCGCCCCAAGGCCCCCCGCACCCGCGCGCTCACCGCCGTCCTCGCCGGAATCCTCGGCGCGGGACTGCTCATCACCGGCGCACACGCCGGACCGTCCGGCGACTCCGGCGAGACGGCCGGCGCCGACCGGCCGCGCGGCACCTCCGCCGCGCTCCCCGAGCACGCCCTCGTCGGCTATCTGCACACCACCTTCGCCAACGGCTCCGGCTACACGCCGCTCTCCGAGGTGCCCGACAGCTGGGACGTCATCCAACTCGCCTTCGGCGAGCCCACGTCCACCACCTCCGGCGACATCCGCTTCGAGCTGTGCCCGCAGAGCGAGTGCCCGAACGTGGAGACGGAGGAGGAGTTCAAGGCCGCGGTCCAGGAGAAGCAGGCCGCCGGCAAGCAGGTGCTGCTCTCCATCGGCGGCCAGAACGGCCAGGTGCAGCTGAAGACGGCCGCCGCGCGCGACAAGTTCGTGGAGTCGGTGAGCGGGATCATCGACCGGTACGGACTGGACGGCCTGGACATCGACTTCGAGGGCCACTCCCTGTCGCTGGACGCCGGCGACTCGGACTTCCGCTCGCCGAAGACCCCGGTGATCGTGAACCTGATCGACGCGCTGAAGACGCTCAAGGGCAAGTACGGCGAGGACTTCGCGCTCACCATGGCGCCCGAGACGTTCTTCGTGCAGCTCGGCTACCAGTTCTACGGCCCCGGCCCGAACGGCGCGCAGGACCCGCGCTCCGGCGCGTACCTGCCCGTCATCCACGCCCTGCGCGACGACCTGACGCTGCTGCACGTACAGGACTACAACTCGGGCCCGATCATGGGCCTCGACGACCAGTACCACACCATGGGCACCGCCGACTTCCACATCGCGATGACCGACATGCTGCTCACCGGCTTCCCGGTGGCCGGCGACGAGAGCCGCGTCTTCCCGCCGCTCGACCCCGGGCAGGTCGCCATCGGGCTGCCGGCCTCGGCGCAGGCGGGCAACGGGCACACCACCCCGTCCGAGGTGACCAAGGCGCTCGACTGCCTGCACGACGGCACCGGCTGCGGTCCGTACCAGCCGCACGGGAGCTGGCCGGATATGCGCGGATTGATGACCTGGTCGATCAATTGGGACCGGTTCGCAGGGTGGGAGTTTATGAAGAACTTCGACAGTTATTACGGGGCCTGACCGTCTGAGGCCCATCTGGGCCTAGTCTGCGCACCGTGTTCGAAGGGATGGCTCGCCTCGGCAGTGCCGACCCCCGCCAGCTCGGCCCGTACCGGCTGCACGGGGTCCTCGGCAACGGCGCCCTCGGCACGGTGTACCTCGGGCGCGGCAGTCCGCGGCGCGGCGGCCGCAAGCGCGCCGCCGCGGTCCGCGCGATGCGCCCGGAGCTGCTGCGCGACCGTACGCTGCGGGCGCGGCTGCGCCACGTGACGCAGACCGTCGCGAACGAGGTGGACAGCCCGTACGTCGCCGGCGCGCTGGACTGCGAGCTGGACAGCGAACACCCCTGGCTGGCCGCCGAGTTCGTGCCGGGTCCCGCGCTGGCGACGCTGGTCGCGCGGTACGGGCCGCTGGACGAGGACGGCGTACGCGCGCTGGGCGGCGCCCTGTGCCGCGCCCTCGCGGCGCTGCACGCCGCCCGCATCCCGCACCGCGACCTGCGCGCGGCCAACGTCCTGCTGACCGCCGGGACTCCGCGCGTCGTCGACTACGGCCTCGGGCCGGGCCGTACGGACCTCGGCGCCGACGACGAGACCGCCGCCGACCCGGCCGCCGACGTCTTCGAGCTGGGGGCGCTGCTCTGCTACGCCGCCAGCGCGCACCTCCCGTTCACCGGCAGCCTGCTGCCGGCGGCGCGGGAGGACCCGGACCTGACGGGCGTGCCGGACGGACTGCATCCGGCGCTGCTCGCGTGCCTGCACAAGACGCCGGAGTCGCGGCCGTCGCCCGGACAGCTCGCGCGCGCCCTCGACTTGGCGGACCTGGCGGAGCAGCCCGCGGCGGACTGGCTGCCGGAGTCGTACGTGCACGAGATTGACATGTCCAGGAAAGACGCGCGACAGCTGCTGGGCCGCCACCTCTTCGGCCGCTGAGCCCTCTGCCGCTGAGCCCTCTGCCGCTGAGCCCTCTGCCGCGACCGTACGCCCGGCCACGCTCCGGACGGTAGGCTCCCCCGCCGGGGGACGGAACGGAGATGGAACCACTGCAGCAGGACGACCCGCGGCGGCTCGGCCCGTACCGGCTGGCCGGGGTTCTTGGGTCCGGCGGCATGGGCCACGTGTACCTCGGGCGGGACGGCGCGGGCGGCGTCGCCGCCGTGAAGGTGCTGCGCCCCGAACTCGCCGACGACCCGCACATGGTGAAGCGCTTCCTGCGCGAGGCGGAGGCCGCGCGGGCCGTACGGAGCAGGGGCGTCGCACGCGTGCTGGCCACCCGTACGGAGGGCGGACGGCAGTGGATCGCCGCCGAGTTCCTCGCCGGACCGACGCTGGAGCGGGCGGTGGAGCGGTACGGGCCGCTGGACGAGGCCGCCGTACGCGCGCTGGGCGCCGCCCTCGCCCGTACGCTGCGGGACATCCACGCCGCCGGTCTCGTGCACCGCGACCTCAAACCCGCCAACATCGTGCTCACTTCGGACGGCCCCCGCGTGATCGACTTCGGCATCGCGCGCGCGGAGCACGGTCTCACCCTCACCGCCACCGGCCAGGCCCCCGCCACACCCGGCTACGCCGCGCCCGAGCAGGTGCTCGGGCAGCGGACGGGACCGGCGGGCGACGTGTTCGCACTGGGCGCCGTGCTCGCGTTCGCGGCGAGCGGCCGGCGCGCGTACGGGGGCGGGCACGTGGCCGCCGTGCAGTACCAAGTGGTGCACGGCGAGCCGGAACTGGACGCGGTGCCCGCCGCCGTACGGGAGGTGGCAGAACCCTGCCTCGCCACCGACCCCGCCCGGCGGCCCTCCCCCGAACGGCTCGCCCGGCTGCTGGCACCGCCGTGGCGCGGCCGCAAGGCGTGGCGCACGGGCCCGCTGGCCCGCGACATCGCCGAGCGGGAACGCGCCGCGGGACAGCTCGCCACGGCACCGGACGACGACGGGGACGGCGGGTCGCGTGCGCGGGACGCGCTGGGTGCGCGGGACGCGCTGGGTGCGCGGGACGGGCCGGGGGCGCCAACGGGCCCCGCGCGGCGCCGGATCGCCATCACGCTCGCGGGCGCCGCCACCGCCCTGGCGGCGGGTGGCGGCGGTGCCGCCTGGTGGCTGCTGCGCCGTGACGACGCGGCGGCGGACGGACACCCCTGGGACGCCGAACCGCTTTCCGGCTACACGGAGGGCACCGCGCCGCAGCCCCTCTGGGGACCGTTGGAGGCGTCCGCGGAGACGGCGCCGCTGCCCGTACGGGACCTTGTCGTCGTCGCGGCGCGCGGCGGCGGCCTGGCCGCGTTCGGCGTACGCGACGGGAAGCGCCGCTGGCGGCAGCCGGACGCCGCACCCGGCGCACGGACGCTGGCGGCGGGCGCGGACACCGTACTGGCCGCCGACGGCGACGGCGCACTGCTCGCACTCGCGGCCGACGACGGCCGGCCGCGGTGGACGCTCCGTACGGCGGACGCCGCCGTGCTCCTCGCCGTCAGCGCGGACACCGTCTGCTTCACCACCCGCGACGGAGCGCTGCGCGCCGTCTCCCTGGCCTCGCACCGCCCCCTGTGGACGGCGGAGCCGCCCGTACGCGGCTTCGCCGCTTCCCCCGGCACGGCATCCCCCGGCACGGCATCCCCCGGCGCGACGTCCCCCGGCGCGGCCTCCTTTGCCGCCGCCGCGGGCGCCGGACGGCTCGTGCTGTGCGGCACCGACGGCCGGGCCGCGGCGCTCTCGACACGCGACGGCCGCCGCGTCTGGGGGCCGCGGAAGCGCGGCGAGCGCGCGCTCGTACCGGCCGTCGCGGGCGGCACCGCGTACCTCGGCGGCACGGAGCTGACCGCGCTCGAACTCGCCGACGGCCGGGAGCGGTGGGCGCGACCGAGCGGCGCCGAGGAGGGCTGGGGCGCGCCGGCGGTGGACGGCGGCCGGGTGTACGCGACGGACGGCGCGAGCCTGTACGCGCGCCGGGTGTCCGACGGCGGCGACGTCTGGACGCTCTCGCTCGTCTCCGAACCGCTGCCCCCGCAGCCGCCCGTGGTCGAACGCAACAGCGTGTGGACGGCGTTGGACGCCTCCGGCGAGGACGGTGTCGCGGCCGTCGACCGCAGGGGCGGCAAGAGCGCGTGGCTGTACACGCAGAACGGCGAAGGGCCGTGGCGGCAGGCGGCGGCGGGCAACCGCGTGTTCCTGCTGCGCGGAGGGGCGCTGACGGCGATGCCGGTGTTCTGAGCCGGACAGCGGGTACGAAGACGCACGCCGCGCCCGTGACGCGCCGCGTATCGTGCTGACCGCAACGGGAAACCGGGGGGATGAGAACCGTGGCACAGCAGGGGGACCGGGTATACCGGCGGCTCGACGCCGGTGACCCTCGTACGCTGGGCGGCTTCCGGCTGCTGGCCGCCGAGGACGACGGCGTCGTCAGCGACGGCATCCGGTGCTATCTGGCCCGCTCTCCGCACGACGCGCGCACCGTGACCGTCACCGCCGTACGCCCGGACCGCGCCGGGGACGCCACCCTGCGGGAGCGGATGCGCCGGGAGGCGGAGACGGCCCGCGCCGCCGCCGGGCCGTGGGTGGTGCCGCTGGTGGACGCGGACCCGGACGCGGCGGTGCCGTGGCTGGCGTACGCGTACGTGCCGACGCTGCCGCTGACCGGACTGGTGCGGGAGCAAGGGCCGTTCGCCGAGCCCTCCGTACGCGCCCTCGGCAGCGCCCTCGCGCAGGCGCTGGGCACGCTGCACGACGCCGGCCGGACGCACGGCGGACTCGGGCCGCACGCCGTCTCGCTGGCGGCCGACGGGCCGCGGCTGGGCGCGCTCGGCGACGTACGGGCGGCGGACGGGGGCGACGCGGCGGCGGAGGTACGCGCGCTGGCGGAGGTGCTCGTCTACGCCGCGACGGGCCGTACGGGCGCGGGTGCGGCGGAGCGGGCGGGCGCCCTGGCGGAGATGCCGACGGGGCTGGCGGACGCGTTGGGGCCGGCGCTCGGCGCGGGGAAGGTCGCGGGCAAGGGCGGCGCCCGCAACGCGCCACGGCTGGCGAAGCTGCACGCCGCGCTGGACACGCCGGTACGCGGCCGGCGGCCCGAACTGACGCTCCCGGCGCGGTCCGTGGCCGCGCTCGCCGCGCGCGCGGCGGAGGCGCTGGCGCTGGAGGCGCCGGACGGCCCGGACGCCGTTCCGCCGGGCGCGGACCACGCCACCCGGCAGCTGCGTACGGGCGGCGCGGACCGGCACGCGGAAGGGGGCACACTGCAACTGCGGGCCGCGCAGGAGGAGTCCGGAGCGGCACCCGAGGAGCCCGGGGCGGCACCGGACGGGTCCGGAGCGGCGCCCGTACAGGTATGGCCCACGGCCGGGCGGGGCGACGGGCAGGTCTCCGGCCTGGAGCCGCTGCCCGTATCGCCGCCCCTGGTGCCGGCGCAGCCGCACGGAACGGCACCCGAGGGAGGCGCCGCGGAGGGAGGCGCTTCCGGCCCCGACGGCCCCCACAACCAACCCACCGAGCCCCGCCCGCAGGACAGCCCTGCCGCCGCCCCGCACGGCGACACCACGCGGCCGCGGGCCGCGTCCCGCCGTTCGCTGCTGCTGGCCGGCGCGGCGGCCGGCGCCGCCGGGCTGGCCGTCGGCGGCGGCGCCGTCGCGGGCTGGGTCACCGGCCGCGGCGGCGGGCTGGACGCGCTGACCCGGCCGGGCCGTACGGGCGCCGGAGCGGACACGCTCGGCGGCGGGCGCACGCCGCCGCCCGGCACTCCGCCGACCGCACTGTGGCGGTACGACCTGCCGGGCTCCGACTCCGCCAAGTCGAGGCCGCTGGTGTGGCGCGGCGAACTCGGCGTCCTCGTCGGCTTCCACAGCTCCGTGGCCGTCGACCTGCGCACCGGCGAGACCGTCTGGTCGCGCAACGACCTGTCGAGCCTCTACGCGCCCAAGGTCATCAGCAGCGAACTCGTCCTGGTGCTGGACAAGTCGGAGCTCGTCGCCTTCGACGCGCGCACCGGGCAGCGCCGCTGGGGCGACAACGCGTTCAAGCCGGGGACACCGCGGTTCAACGGCCGCAGCGCCGACGAGCTCCGTGCCGCCACCGGCGACGGCCGGACCGCCTTCGTGACCGCCGACCAGATCGGGAAGCCGGGCGAGGACACGCCTGAGGAGCCGCCGCACACGCTGTCGGCGTACGACACCCGCAAGCGCCGCGAGCGCTGGCACGTCGAGCTCGCCGAGTACGAGACGGACGACGCGCTCAGCGTCCAGGCCGCCGGCGCGTCCGTCGTCACGATGGCGCCGCGCGACGACGTGCCCCAGCTGACGTCGTACCGGCTGTCGGACGGCGAGCGGGAGTGGCGGCGTTCCCTGGACGGGCTCAAGGGCCACAGCACGCTGTCGCTCTCCGCCTCCTCCGGCACGGTCTACGCCTCGCGCGGCGGCGATCTGCGCGCCGTCCGTGTCGACACGGGCAGGGAGCTCTGGTCCCGGCGGCTCGTCACCCGGACGGAGAGCGGCCTCGGCCGTGCCGTCGTACGGCCCGGACCGCCGCCCACGTCGGGGAAGTCCAAGGGGAAGAAGCGCGACAGGCGGATGTACGTGGCGGACGGCCACCGCACCGTGTTCGCCCTCGCGCCGGAGGACGGCCGGGAGATCTGGCGCACGGAGCTGGCCAACGACTCACTCTGGCGCGACGTCCCCGAGCTGGAGTCCTCGCCGTCGGGCAAGACGGTGCTGGCGGCGTCGAGTTCAGGCGTCGTGGCCATCGACGCACGCAGCGGCGAGCTGCTGTGGCGGTTCCGTGAGACGCGCGGCGACTCGGCGGACGAGTACGCGGTGTTCCCGGGGAACGGCGTGGTCCTGGTGACGCACACCGCGTCGGCGTTCGCCCTCCCGGTGGACTGAGGGGCCGCGGCATGGAATCCCTCGCACGCCCCCGCCCGCTGCACGCCAACGACCCCGCGGCGCTGGGCCGCTGGCGGCTGCTGGCCCGGCTCGGCTCCGGCGGCATGGGCAGCGTCTACCTCGCCCGCTCCCCCGGCGGCCGTACGGTCGCGCTCAAGGCGGTGCATCCAACGCTCGCACAGGAGCCCGAGTTCCGTGCCCGCTTCCGCGACGAGGTACGCGCCACCCGCGCGCTGATCGGGCACGCCGAGCCCGGACCGTCCACGGCGGCGCGGCACTTCGCCGCCGTCGTCGACGCGGACACGGAGGGGCCGCGGCCGTGGCTGGCGACCGAGTACCTGCTGGCGCCCGCGTTGCAGGAGACGGTGGACGCGTTCGGGCCGTGGCAGCTCACTGCCGTACGCGCGCTGGGCTCCGCTCTCGCGGAAGCGCTCGCCGCCGTGCACCGCGCGCAGCTGGTGCACCGGGACGTCAAGCCGTCCAACGTGCTGGTCACCGCTGACGGTCCGCGCGTCATCGACTTCGGCATCGCCCTGTCGTCCGGTGCGCGGCGGCTCACCCGCACCGGCCACGTGCTGGGCTCGCCCGCCTACATGGCGCCGGAGCAGGTGGAGCGGCGCACGTCCACGCCGTACTCGGACGTGTACGCGCTCGCGGGCGTCCTGGTCTTCGCGGCGACCGGGCGCGGCCCGTTCGGCACGGGCGCCGCCGAGGAGCTGCTGTACCGGGTGGTGCACGGGCAGCCGGACCTGTCGGCGCTCGACGGGCCCGCCGACCCGGACGGCGCGCTGCGCAGGCTGCTGGCGCGCTGCCTGGCCAAGGACGTGACCGAGCGGCCCAGCGCCGCCGAACTCGCCCGGCTGCTGCGCCCGGCGGACGTCGACGCGCCTCCCTTCGCGGCGCTGCTGCCCGCGCCCGTACTGGCGGACATCGCCGCCCGTACGACGCTCGACTGGGACATCGCGGTGCCTCGCCGGGAGGACGCGCCCTCCCCGCCGCCGGGCCACGGCACGCGGGAGGACGACGGCGGCGCCGTCGGCCCGGACGGCGCTCCCGCCCACGCCCGTACGCCCGGCGGTCCGCCCTCACGCCGTGCGCTGCTCCTCGGCGCCGCGGGCACCCTCGCGGCGGCCGGCGCCGCCGCCACCGGCGCGTACGCGGCGGGCCGCGCCGCCCGGCCTGCCGCCAAACCGGGTCCCGCGCGCGGCTCCGCCGCCGCGTCCCGGCGCCCCGGCGGCGCCAAGGGCACGGCGCCGCAGCCCGCCTGGGAGTACCGCGGCCCGCTGGACGTCTATGGGCGGCCCGCGCTGGGGCGCGGCGTGCTGGTGACGGGCACCGACACGTTCGGCGAGCTGTACGGCATCGACACCCGTACGGGCACCCTGCGCTGGACCGTGACCGGTGTCGCCGGGGAACAGCCGTTCACCGTCCCTGACCGTTCGATCGCCGTGTTCGCCGCGCTGGGCACGGCCGGGGACGACCGGCTCGCGTTCGTCGAGACGGCCAACGGGCGCACCTGGTACAGCGAGCCGCTCGACATCATCCTCGAGAGGATCGACGGCTCGCCGGTGGTCGCCACCCGCGGCCACACCGTGTTCGCCGTCGGCGAGCGGCTGCGCGAGGGCGCCTCCGCGGCCCCGGGGAAGCGCGAACTCCACCTCTTCGCCTACGACATCGACCGCGCCGAGACGGTCTGGCGCCGCCGCATCTCCCCCAGCGAAGTGAAGACGGCGACGGGCGGCGTGTTCGGCTCGCGGCTGCTGGTGTTCGAGACGGACACCCTGCGCGCGTACGGCGTACAGGACGGCGCGAAGCAGTGGGAGGCGCCGCTGGAGGGCACCCCGCCCGCGGACGGCATCACGGATTACAGCCTCACGGACCACGGCATGGCGTCCGCGGGCCGCCACGGCGTGCTGACCTCGGGCCCCGAACTGCGGCTGCTCGACCCTTCAGACGGCCGCCCCCTCTGGCGCCTGGGCCCCGGCCGGCTGAAGGACGTGGACACCGGCAGGGTGGAGCCGGGCGCGACGGCGTTCGGCACTCCTGCGGTGGCCGGGAACACGGCGTACGTCACGGTGGCGCAGAAGGCCGTGCTGGCGGTGGACGTCCGTACGGGCAAGCGCCGCTGGCTCTGGCAGGCCGGAGACGAGGAGCTGAGCCCGCCCCCGGCCCCGGTCACCGCCGCGGGCGGCCTCGTCTTCCCCTCACTGCTGGGCGGCCAGACCGCGCTGGTCGCGCTCGACGCCCGTACCGGCGAGCGTGCCTGGCGGATCGCGGAGACGGACAACATCGCGGACAGCGCGCAGCTCTCCTGGGACGGCGAACGGCTGTACGCGGTACGCGGCGTGCACATCCGCGCCCTGCCGCTGGACGGGTGACCCTCAGGCGCCCCCGCTCCCCCAACGGGTGACACGCGTCGGCGGATCCGCCCAACTCACCGCGCGGACGGCCCGGACGCCCGGCGACGATCACCGGGAGGCCCTTGTCCCGGAGGTGAGTCCGCTGATTCCCGTACGGTCCGTCAGCGCGGTGGCGGTGGCCACCGCGGCCATGGTGGTCGTGACCGCCCAGCCGGCCCAGCCCGTACCGCAGGACCGGCACACCGTACGGGCCGGGCGGCCCGCCGCGGCGGCGGCACCGGCGGAGCCCGGCGGCCGGTCGCTCGGCGAGCTGCTGACCCGGATGCGGACGCTGTACCGCCAGACCGAGGCCGCCTCGGAGGCGTACAACGGCGCCGCGGAGCGGCTGAAGGCACAGCAGGCGGAGGTCCGCCGGCTCAACGCGCGGCTGGTGCGCACCCGCAGCGCCGTGGACGCCGGACGGGCCGAGGCCGGGCGGCTCGCCCGGCAGCAGTACCGCGAGCAGGCCGCCGGTCTGCCGCCCTCCGTACAGGTGCTGCTGGCCGACGACCCCGTACGCGCCCTCCAGGGCGGGCACGCGCTGCAGCGCGCGGTCGGCCGGCAGGCCGTCGCGGTGAAGCGGCTGACCAGCGGGGAGCGGCAGCGGGACGCGCTCGCGCTCCGCGCGCGCGGAGCGCTCGAGAAGCAGCGGCGGCTGGCGGCCACGCGCAAGGCGCACCGCGACGCGGCGCAGCGGCGGCTGCGCCAGGTGGAGCGGATGCTGGCGGCGCTGCCGCCGGAGCGGCTGGCGCGGCTGCGGCAGCTGGAGAGCACGCAGGACGCACGCGCGCAGCGGGAGTTCCTGGCGGGCGGCGCGCTCGGCGGCGACACCCCGAAGGGCGGCGCACCCGGCGGGGACGCCCAGGCCGGCACGCGCGCGCCGTCCGAGCAGGGCCGCCGCGCGCTGGAGTTCGCCCTCGCGCAGCGCGGCAAGCCGTACGCCTGGGGCGCCGAGGGCCCGCGCGCGTACGACTGCTCCGGCCTCACCGCACGCGCCTGGGCGCGGGCCGGGCGCGCCATCCCGCGCACGAGCCAGCAGCAGTGGCGGCGGCTCGAACGGGTGCCGCTGCGCGAGCTGCGCCCCGGCGACCTGGTGCTCTACTTCGCGGGCGCCACCCATGTCGGCCTGTACGCGGGCCAGGGCCGCATCGTGCAGGCGCCGCGCCCCGGCGCCCGGGTCAAGGTCTCGCCGATTGCCGCGAACCCGGTGATCGGCGCCGTACGCCCCGACCCGTGGGCGCCGCCGCTGCCCTCGTACGAGGCCCCGCCGCTGCCCGCCGACGCGGGCCCCGACGACGCGGTTCCGGGCGCCGCGCGTACGGACGCCGCGCGTACGGACGCCGGTCAGGCGCGCGGGACCGAACCGCGCTCGAGCGACGCCAGATAGCGCTCCGCCGCCCTGGGCTCGTAGAAGAAGTCCTCGAAGTCGGCGGGGTCGTTGAACCCGTTGGCGATGCGGTCGGCCACCTCCTGGTGCCGCATGCCGGCGCCGAGCAGCGTGAGGACGTGCTCGGGCGGCGGCGCCAGCATCGCGTTCGTCCACTTCGTGACGTGCCGTGCCGTCGCCCAGTAGTGGTCGAACGTCTCCCGCATCCACTGCTCGTCGAACGGCAGGTCGCCGCGTTCGACGATCGCCGCGAGATAGGTTGCCGCGCACTTGGACGCGGAGTTCGAACCCTGCCCCGTGATCGGGTCGTTGGCCACCACGACGTCCGCCACGCCCAGCGCGGCGCCGCCACCCGGCAGGTGCCCGACGGGGTGCCGCACGGTCGGCGCGTACCGGCCCGCGAGGGTGCCCTGCTCGTCCGTGAGCTCGACGTTGGTGGCGCGCGCGTACTCCCAGGGCGTGTAGCGCTCCATCAGCTCCAGCGTCGTGGCCAGGTGCTCGTTCGGGTCGCTGACGCCCTGGAAGACGTCCAGAGGGCCGCCGGGCAGGCCCTCCCAGAACAGGATGTCGCACCGTCCGGAGGTGGTCAGGCACGGCATGACGAACAGTTCGCCGACGCCCGGCACCAGATTGCAGCGGACGGCCTCGACGTCCGGCTCGTCCGAACGCGGCGCCAGCCCGTGCACGTACGAGACGGCGAGCGCGCGCTGCGGGCTGTCGTACGGAGAGCGGGCCGCGTCCCGCGCGAACATCGACACCAGCTCGCCCTTGCCCGCTGCCACCAGCACCAGGTCGTACTTCCCGGCGAAGAAGTCCAGATCCGAGACGGCGGCGCCGTGGATCACCAACTGGCCGCCGCGCGCCGCGAACATCTCCATCCAGCCGGCCATCTTCACCCGCTGGTCCACGGACTGCGCGTACGCGTCGAGGCTGCCGAGCCAGTCGACGGCGCGCTCCGGGAACTCGCCGGCCGCGCCGGTGGCCGGGTCGGGGGCGGCGACGGAGACGCCGATGGCCTCGATCGGGGGCGCCTGGCTCTCCCAGCAGTCGAGGCCGGCGTCCCGCTCGTGCTGGAGCGCCTGGTCGAACATGACCTGGGTGGACATGACCCGGCCGGCGCGTATCTCGTCCGGCGTACGGTTGGACATCACCGTCACCTCGTAGCCCCTGCCCTGGAGGCTGAGCGCGAGCTGGAGCCCGGCCTGCCCGGCTCCGACGACGAGTATCTTCCGCATGGCGGATCTCCCTGTGTGAGGGTGTGAATGTTCTGCCGGGCCGTGCCCCGCCGGGCCGTGCCCCGGGGGGCCGGGCTCGCTGGCTGTGTCCTACCGGAACGAGCCGCTCCGCGGAAGGCGCCAACCGCCCTCAGACGACCGCCAGTTCCCGCGCGTGGCCCACCAGGGTGACCAGCGACTCGGTGACGGCCCCGCGACGCCGGGCGTCCACCAGCGCGACCGGGACCGTGTCCGGCACGGACAGCGCCTCGCGTACGTCCTCGGTGGCGTACGCGCGGGTGCCCTCGAAGTGGTTGACGGCGACCGCGTACGGCAGGCGGCACGCCTCGAAGTAGTCGATCGCCGGGAAGCACTCCTGCAGCCGCCGCGTGTCCGCCAGCACCACCGCGCCGATCGCGCCCCGTACGAGGTCGTCCCACATGAACCAGAACCGCTGCTGGCCGGGCGTGCCGAACAGGTACAGCACCAGGCCTTCGTCGAGCGTGATCCGCCCGAAGTCGAGCGCGACGGTCGTCGTGGTCTTGTCCGGGGTGGCCACGAGGTCGTCGGTCAGCTCGCTCGCGCTGGTCATCACCGCCTCGGTGCGCAGCGGTTCGATCTCGGAGACGGCCCCGACGAATGTCGTCTTGCCGACCCCGAAGCCGCCCGCCACCACGATCTTCGTGGAGATGGGCGCGCTGCTCAGGTCGTCGCGCCAGCGCGGTTCGCCGCCCCGGCGCGGCCCGGAGCCCGGCGGGTCCTGTTCACAGTCTGCGGAGTCCACCCAACACCCTTTCCAGCAGCGCGTGATCGGGCGGCCCGGTGCCGTGCCCCGTGCCGTGCACGCGGATACGGCCCTGGTCCGCCAGTTCGCTCAGCAGCACCCGCACCACGCCCAGCGGCATCCGCAGGAGCGCGGATATCTCCGCCACCGTGCGCATCCTGCGGCACAGTTCGATGATGGCCCGCGCTTCGGGCAGCCCCCGTTCGCCGAGCGGGCCCTGCGGGCCGCGCCGCCCGGTGCGGCGCGGCGGCACCTCGGCCGTGGCCACGAAGGTCTCCACGAGCAGCACCCGCCCGGCGCCGGTACGGCCGCCGGTCAGCGCGTACGGACGCACCCTCGCGGGCGCGCGTACGGGCAGCGCGGGGAGCCGGGTCACGGCCGGCGCTCCCGCTCCGTCCCGGTCTCCGTCCGCAGCGACCGGCGCAGCTCGGTGCGGAGTTCGGGTGTGAGCAGATGGCCGGCCCGGCCGACGAACAGCGCCATGTGATACGCGACGGCGCTCATGTCGCAGTCGGGCGCGGCGTACGCGCCCAGCAGCGAGCCGTCGCTGATGGACATGACGCACAGGCTGCCGTCGTCCATGGAGACCATCGTCTGCTTCACGGCACCGGCCTCCATCAGCTCGGAGGCGCCCGTGGTGAGAGAGGCGAGCCCGGAGACGATGGTGGCGAGGTCCGCGCCGGTCTCGTGTGGCGCGGACCGTGGACCGGGGTCGGCGGGGTCAGCCGGGTCATCATCGGAGGACAGCATCGGCAGCCCGTCGGCGGAGACGACGGCGACGGACAGCAGTCCGGGCACCTCCGCGACAAGGTCCGACAACAGCCAGCGCAGACTGCGCACTCCGCTGCTGACGGGTGTGTGCTCCGTGGTGGGGGCAGTGGGGGCGTTCACGGCAGAGACTCCTCTTCGTTCGCACCTCGTTCAGCGGCGATCTCCGCCGCCGCGTCACGTCGGCCCTTCTGTGCGCCTCGCTGCAGGCCGCCGAGGCGCCGGCGGAGTTCCTCCGGGTCGGCGCCGCCCTTGCGCTGCGGCGGCGGACCGGCGGGCGCGGCGTGCTTCCCCTGCTTCGGGGTGCGCCTGGGCAGCCCCGTGCCGGTGACGTCCGGGACGGTCCCGGTGTGCTCCCGTACAGTGTCGCCTTCCGGCGCCGCGTCACTCCGCACGGTGTCACTCCGTACGGAGTCGTCCGGCGCCGCGTCGCTCCGTACGGCGTCGTCTCCTCTGGTGCCCTCGCGGCCGGCGTCGTCCGCGGACTCGTGCTGCGGCGCGTCAGGCGCGGGGGCGGGGACGGGTATCGGCGGGGTGACGTTCCGCTCCAGCGCGGGCGGGTGCGGCACCGTGGCGGTGCGCCGACGCCGTACGGGCAGCGCGTTGGAGTTGGCCTCCGCCACCGAGCCCGGCAGGCTGCCCGGCGCACCGGCCGCGGCCGGTGCCGCCGCCGCGCGCGCGGCGCCGTCGTCCGGCGCGGCGGCGCCGGCCTCCGGGCCCGCCTCCGCCAGCACCTCGAGCGGCAGGATCACCGCGGCGGCGATGCCGCCACGCGTCTGCCGGCGCAGCTGTACGCGCAGACCGTGCCGCGCCGCCAGCCGGGCCGCCACGTGCAGCCCCAGGCCCGCGCTGCCGCCTGCGTCGACGCCCGGACGTACGGGCTCCGGCGGGACGGGGGCGGACAGCAACTCGTTGAGCTCGGCGAGGCGTTCGCCGGTCATGCCGGTGCCCTGGTCCTGTACGGAGAGCATGATCTCGCCGTTCTGCAGCAGCCAGCCGGTCAGCTGGGCCTCGGACTCCGGGGCGGAGAACGCGGTGGCATTGTCGAGGAGTTCGGCGACGAGGTGGCTCACGTCGTCCGCCGCGTGCTCGGTCACGTACGCCTGCGGCGGCAGCGGGGCGAGCCGTACGCGCTCGTACTGCTCCGTCTCGCTGACCGCCGCGCGCAGCACGTCGAGCAGCGGGACGGGCCCGTCGTGGTGCGGGACCGGGCGTACGGCGCCGGCGAGCAGCAGCAGTCCCTCGCTGTGCCGGCGGGTGCGGGTGGCCAGGTGGTCGAGCGTGAACAGGGTGCCGAGGCGGCCGGGGTCGGTCTCGTCCGCCTCCAGCGCCTCGATGTTGGCCAGCAGGCGTTCGATCAGCCCGAGGGTGCGCTGCCCCAGGAGCGCCACCGGGCTGTCGGCCTGGGACGGCTGCGGCGCGGCGGCCGTCTCCTGTGCCAGGGCGGCGTGTCCGGCGCGCAGCCGCGCGACCTCGGGGGCGGAGACGGCCGGGGCGCCCAGCGGCGGGGTGTGCGGCTCCGTTCCCGCGCCGCCCGTTCCGGCGCTGTCCGCACCGTCCGCGCCCGCGGCCGCGCTCCCTACAGACGCCGCCGCGCTCCCTACGGAGGCCGCGCCGTCCGCCGTACGCTCGTGCAGCGCCGCCGCCGTGTCCCGCAGCTGGTTCAGCGCGCGGACCACGTCGGCGAACTCGTCGTTGCGGCCGGTGAACCGCACCGGCTCCTCGCCCACCGGATCGGCGGCGAGCCGCCGCGCGCCGCGCCGCACCACCGCGAGCGGCCGGGCGAGCGAACGCGCCGACTGCACACCGGTGGCGAGCGCCAGCAGCAGGCTGCCGCCGACGAGTGCGGCGCGCAGCTCCGCGTCCGTCACCTCGTCGTCCCGCAGCCCCTCCAGCCGCCGCACCTCGGCGGCGGCGAGCGACGAGTGGACACCGCGCATCAGGCCCACACGGGCCGAGAGGGCGGCGGCGACGCGTTCGCCGTCCACGTTCGACCAGTCTGCGGGGCCGGGCGAGGTGCGTTCGGTGAGCCGCCGCAGATACCGGTGCGCGGCGTTGACGTCGCTGCCGGTCACCGCTTTCTCGAAGGTCTCGCGCGGGCCGCTGTCCGCCGTCTGCTCGAAGTCCTCCTGCGCGCCCTGCTCCCGTACGCGTGCCAGCTCGGCCGCCGCCGTCAGCTCCGGCTGCGAACCGGCCGCCTCGAGCGCGCCGTGCAGCAGACCGCGGGTGCCGGACGCCTGGGCGACGGCGCGGCCCAGGTGCGGCAACGCGGCGGTGCCGGAGGAGCCGCCGTCGCGGGTCACGGCCTGGAGGCGCTGGATGGTGTCGGTGTACGACTCGTACGTCGCCAGGGCGGCGGCCTGCCCGGCGCCGTCCTGCTGCCGCTTGCCGGGCAGCCGGGCCAGCCGCTCCTTGAGGTCCGCGGGCACCTCGTCGGAGCCGCGTACTGCGGCGATCTGCCGCTTCAGCCGGGCCCGTTGGGACGCGGACACGCCGGTGGGGCTGCCGGCGGTCGAACCGGTGCCGACCTCGGTGCCGCCCGTGCCCCCCGTGCCGCGCTCGCGTCCGGCGGCGGCGTACACGACGAGGTCCTCGCGTTCGTCGGCGAGGGAGTGCGTGAGGGCGATGATCCGCTGGTCCAGGACGGCCTGGTCGACGCGGTCCTGCGCGTCGGCGAGCGATCCGGAGGCGGAGAGGACGGCGGGGGCTCCGGCCGCGGCGACGCAGACGGCGGTGAGCGCGACGGAGATGAGCAGCCGGTTGCGTACGCGCGCCCGGCGCGGTGTACGTGGCGTAGGGGACGCCGTGGTGGCGGCAGGCTTGCCAGATTTCCGAAGTCGGTTCGTCCGCACCCGCGCTCGCAATCTCGTCCCGCCCGGCCCGGGAACGGCCCCGGAGGCGACAGCCCAACTCATGTGGCGCGAGAAGGCTCCCGCCCCGACTGACGACGCACGACCCTTCCAGTGCCGAATTGGGGCGGGTGTGGTTCCCCTTCCGCACCACCCGAAGGAGTGAACATCACGCGGGAGTTGGTAGACAACTCGGATCGCGGCTGCGTACGGGCCCGCCCGTGGCCGCGGTTGGAAATCCGCGCGGGAGCCTGGCAGTATGCGCGCCCGCACTCGTACGGAGCCGCCTGAAGGACCGCGTCCGGCACCGCACGGAGCACGCCGGGGCACCGCGGCACACCCCTGACCTGCTGGTCCAGGCCAATCCCCGGAAACCGTACGGGTGCCCGAATCCGCCGCTCAGGGCTCCGGCAGACTTGTCCCATGCGCATCGAGATGGCGAGCGAACCGGGCGGCCCGGGACGCCCCAACGAGGACTACACATCCGTGGCGTTGCCCGCCTCCGGCGACGGCGGAGCCCTCGTCGTCCTCGACGGGGTGACCCCGCCCGCGGGCGACGACGGGTGTGTGCACGGCGTGCCCTGGTTCACCTCACGGCTGGGCGGCGCGCTGCTCGAACTGGCCGCCTCCCCGCGGGATCTGACGCTCGCCGAGTGCCTCGCGGAGGCCATTACGCGTACCTCCGACGCGCACCGCGAAACCTGTGACCTTTCTCACTCGCGCACTCCGCAGGCGACCGTCGTCGCGGCCCGCTGGGACGAGGGGACGGTCGAACACCTGGTGCTCTCGGACTCCGCACTGCTCCTGGAGCGCGCCGACGGCTCCGTGACGCCCGTGCTCGACGCGCGCCTCGATCAACTCCCCGACCGTGTCCGCTCGATGCGCGCCGGTGTCCGCGCCCTCCCGCGCGGCTCCGCCGAACGCGCCACGGCGGGCGCCGCGTACGCCCGCGCCGTCGAGGCGCTGCGCAACGCGCCCGACGGCGGCGGCTTCTACACCGCGGCCGCCGACCCGGCCGTGGCCCGGCTCGCGGTCACCGGCACCACGCCGCGTACGGACGTCACCGCGCTGCTCGGCCTCACGGACGGCGCGTCCCGCTGGGTCGAGACGTTCCGGCTCGGCGACTGGTCCGGACTGCTGGACCTGGTGCGGAAGGAGGGCCCGTACGCGCTCGTCGCACGGGTGCGCACGGCGGAAGACGCGGACCCGGACTGCACCGCGTTCCCGCGCGGGAAGGCGCACGACGACGCGACTACGGTGTTCGCCGAGCTGCCGCAGGCGGAGGCGCGGCGGGGCACGACGGGCGGGGTGTAGCCCCGGGCGCACGCGGGCGGGCGTACGAGCCGTACGCAGGCCGGCGTACGAGCCGCACGCGGGGCGGGCGCCGTACGCCGCGTCAGTCCTCCGTGTTGCCCAGCCCGTTCAGCCGGTGCAGCAGCCGCGCCAGTTCGGAGATCTCCCCGCGGTCCCACGCCGCCAGCTTGCGCCCGTACTCCGCGCGCCGCGCCTGCCGTACCCGCGTGAAGCGGTCCCGGCCGCCCGGTGTCAGCTCCACGAGCGAGGCACGCCCGTCGGCGGGGTCCCTCGTGCGGGCGACCAGACCGAGCGTCTCCAGGGCCGCCAACTGGCGGCTCATCGTGGCCTTGCCGACCCCGAAGTACGTCGCGAGCTCGGTGGCCCGCTGCGGTCCGGCCTCCTCGAGCCGTACGAGCAGCCCGTACGCGGCGGGCTCCAGGTCAGGGTGCACCTCGCGGGCCATCTCGCCGGAGGAGGCGCGGGCGCGGCGGAGGAAAACCGCCAACTCCCGTTCGAGGTCGAGGAACTCGGGCCCGTACGGCCCGCCCGCCGGATCGTGGCCGCGGTCCGCGGCGTCCCGCGGATTCGTCGAAGCGTCACCTTCGGTCCCGGCATTGTGCACGTCAGCGCCCTCTCCGGCTTTTCCCATGATGAAAGTTCCTGCCAGCGCACGCGATCGTCGCAGCTCCGCCAGTATTTCGCAGGAGTAGACCAACGGCAGCCCACGAGCCCTCTTCCACCCGGGAGTTCTACGCGCGTATCTTTCCCATGGCATGTCCACACCACCGCACTCCGGGCATGTCACCCCCTCGGCACCACGTGCTCCCCCGCACCACGCGCACGCTCCGCACCGTACGCACCCCCGCACCGCTCCGTACCACCAGGCACCGTCCCACCCCCCGGCACATCCCCCACTGAGGTCTTCGGAGGCAGCGATGCCCAGCTACAGATCCGGTTCCAGCAGCCCCACGCGCCGTGTCGCCACCGCGGCCGGGATGCTCCTGTCCGTTCTCGCCCTCGTCGTCACCCTGCCCGGCACGGCGTCCGCCGCCCCGGGCGAGGACCGCGGGCCCGTCAAGCGCGGCGACGCGTGGATGGGCATGTCGGTCGAGCGGCACGAGGGAGGCAAGCCGCAGGAGGAGCCGCCGCCGAGCCTGGCGGCGAGCGTGGAAGGCGTCGACGTCTCCGGCCACCAGGGGAACGTCGACTGGAACGCGCTGTGGAACAGCGGAGTCCGCTGGGCCTACGTCAAGGGCACCGAAGGCACGTACTACCAGAACGACTACTTCACGCAGCAGTACAACGGCTCGTACAACGTCGGCATGATCCGCGGCGCGTACCACTTCGCCAACCCGAAGGACTCCAGCGGCGCCGCCCAGGCCAACTTCTTCGTGGACCACGGGGGCGGCTGGTCGAAGGACGGCAAGACGCTGCCGGGCGTACTCGACATCGAGTACAACCCGTACGACGGCAACGACTGCTACGACATGAGCGCCGGCGCGATGGTCAACTGGATCCGCGACTTCACCAACACGTACAAGGCCCGCACCGGCCGCGACGCCGTGATCTACACGACCACCAACTGGTGGGCCACCTGCACCGGCAACGACGGCAGCTTCGGCGCCACCAACCCGCTGTGGGTCGCCCGCTACGCCTCCGGGCCGGGCGCGCTGCCGAACGGCTGGGGCTTCTACACCTTCTGGCAGTACACCTCGACGGGCCCCATCGTCGGTGACCACAACGTCTTCAACGGCGCGTACGACCGCCTGCAGGCCCTCGCCAACGGCTAGGCCCCGGCACGCGGCGGCAGCGCCGCCACAGACCAGGAGTGGCCCCCTCCACCAGGGCGGGAGGGGGCCATTCCTGCGGTACGGCCACGCGCGGCCGTGCCGTCGGTACGGCCGCGCGCCGGGGCACGCGGCCGCCCTTCCCGGCCGCGTCCGTCACGCCGCGACCGGGAGCTCCGCGGAGGCCGGGGTGAGCGCCAGCTCCAGCACCCGGCGTACGTCCGAGACCGGGTGGACGTCAAGGCCGGCCAGCACCTCCTCCGGCACGTCGTCCAGGTCCGGCTCGTTCCGCTTCGGGATGATCACGGTGGTCACCCCGGCGCGGTGCGCCGCCAGCAGCTTCTGCTTGACGCCGCCGATCGGCAGCACCCGCCCGGTCAGCGAGACCTCGCCCGTCATCGCCACGTCCGGCCGCACCTGGCGCCCGCTGAGCAGCGAGGCCAGCGCGGTGGTCATGGTGATGCCCGCGCTCGGCCCGTCCTTGGGCACCGCGCCCGCGGGCACGTGCAGGTGGATACCGCGCTCCTTGAGGTCGGCGACGGGCAGCTCCAGTTCGGCGCCGCGCGAACGCAGGTAGGAGAGCGCGATGTGCGCGGACTCCTTCATCACGTCACCGAGCTGCCCGGTCAGCGTGAGCCCGCTGCCGCCCGCCTCCGGATCGGCCAGCGACGCCTCCACGTACAGCACGTCGCCGCCCGCGCCCGTGACCGCCAGGCCGGTGGCCACGCCCGGCACCGCCGTACGCCGCTCGGCCGGGTCCTGCGCGGCCTCCGGGGTGTGGTGCGGCCGCCCGATGAGCTTGCGCAGGGCGTCCGGACCGACGGTGAACGGCAGCTCGCGCTCGCCGAGTTCGTGCTCGGCCGCGACCTTGCGCAGGACGCGTGCGACGGCGCGCTCCAGGTTCCGTACGCCCGCCTCACGCGTGTACTCGCTCGCGAGCTTGCGCAGCGCGGACTCGTCCAGGGTCACCTCGTCACCGGCCAGTCCGGCCCGTTCGAGCTGCCGGGCCAGCAGGTGGTCGCGGGCGATGGTGACCTTCTCGTCCTCGGTGTAGCCGTCGAGCTGCACGACCTCCATCCGGTCCAGGAGCGCCTCCGGGATGGCCTCCATGACATTGGCCGTGGCCAGGAACACCACGTCGGAGAGGTCGAGTTCGACCTCCAGGTAGTGGTCCCGGAACGTGTGATTCTGCGCTGGGTCCAGCACCTCCAGCAGGGCCGCGGCCGGGTCGCCGCGGAAGTCCGAGCCGACCTTGTCGATCTCGTCCAGGAGCACCACCGGGTTCATCGAACCGGCCTCCTTGACGGCCCGTACGATCCGCCCGGGCAGCGCCCCGACGTACGTACGGCGGTGGCCGCGGATCTCCGCCTCGTCACGTACGCCGCCCAGCGCGACCCGTACGAACTTCCGCCCCATCGCCCGCGCGACGCTCTCGCCCAGCGAGGTCTTGCCGACCCCGGGCGGGCCGACCAGCGCCAGTACGGCGCCGCCGCGTCGGCCGCCGATGACGCCCAGCCCGCGCTCCTCGCGGCGCTTGCGCACCGCCAGGTACTCGGTGATGCGCTCCTTCACGTCCGCCAGCCCGGCGTGGTCGGCGTCCAGGACCTCCTTGGCGCCCGCGATGTCGTACGCGTCGTCGGTCCGTTCGTTCCACGGCATCTCGAGCACGGTGTCCAGCCAGGTGCGGATCCAGCTGCCCTCGGGGCTCTGGTCGGAGGACCGCTCCAGCTTGTCGACCTCCTTGAGCGCCGCCTTGCGGACGTCCTCCGGGAGCGCGGCTGCCTCGACGCGGGCGCGGTAGGCATCCACTCCATCGCCTTCAGCCGCGTCGTCCCCGTTCAGCTCCGCGAGCTCCTTCCGTACGGCCTCCAGCTGGCGCCGCAGCAGGAACTCGCGCTGCTGCTTGTCGACGCCCTCCTGGACGTCCTTGGCGATGGACTCGGCCACGTCCTGCTCGGCGAGGTGCTCGCGGAGCGTCTCCACGGCGAACCGCAGCCGCTGCACGGGGTCGGTGGTCTCCAGCAGTTCGATCTTCTGCGCGGTGGACAGGAACGGCGAGTAGCCGGCGTTGTCGGCGAGCTGCGCCACGTCGTCGATCTGCTGCACCCGGTCCACCACCTCCCAGGCACCGCGCTTGCGGAGCCAGCTGGTGGCCAGCGCCTTGTACTCCTTGACCAGTTCGGCGACCGCGCCGGGCACGGGGTCGGGCGCGGTCTCGGTGACCTCGCTGCCCTCCACCCACAGTGCGGCACCCGGGCCGGCCGTACCGGAGCCGATACGGACCCGGCGCAGGCCGCGGATGAGCGCGCCCGGGTCGCCGTCGGCGAGCCGCCCCACCTGCTCGACCCGGCCAAGCACACCGATGCCGGCGTAGTTGCCGTCCACGCGCGGGACGAGCAGCACCCGCGGCTTCTTCCCCTCGGGCGCGGCGGACTGCGCGGCCTCGACCGCGGCGCGTACCTCGGTGTCGGACAGGTCCAGCGGCACCACCATCCCCGGCAGGACCACCTCGTCGTCGAGGGGCAGCACGGGCAGGGTGAGTGTTTCGGACGTCGAAGCCATGATCTCTCCCTAGGCAGGCAAGTTGAGCTATCAAGACTCAATGCACGGAGGGGGTGGGATGTTCCCGTGAGCGGCGGGCGTTCGCTGTCGGCGATAGCCGGCCCACCGGGGGGATCCGAACGAGGGGACCCGAAGGAAGGAGTCGCGTGGTCGACAACCCCGGTCGGCGGCGGGCTGTTCCCCGGCGCCCGTACGGGGGACGGCGCGGGAACGGGGCTCGTACGGGCGCTTGTTCGCTCTCAGCGATCCGGGATACTCCAGACATGTCACCTCCCCGTGTCACCCGTCGCACCCTCATGACCGGGCTGCTGCTCGGCGCCTTCGCGGGCTGCTCGGGGGACGCCCCGCGCTCGGAGGACGCCACTGCGGAGGAGTCCCCGTCCCCGGAGCGGTCCCCGGGCCCGGACCCGTCCGGCAGCCGCGCGCGGCTCGTCACCCTGCACGTCTCCGGCGGCTACGCGGGCGTCGACAAGGAGATCGCGGTCCGCACCGACGGCTCGTACACCACCTCCCTCCGCGACATCCCGGGCCGCACCGGCCGCTTCACGCCCGCCGAGCTGTCCCGGCTGCGCCGCCTGCTGGACGGCGCCCGGCTCGGCACGCAGCCCAGCCGCAACGTGGACCCGGACCTCCGCGACCAGTTCCTCTACCGCGTCACCTACGGTGACCACGTCGTCGTCACCGACCTCTCCGACCCCGTGCCGCCGCTGTCCGACGCCATCGCGCTGCTGGAGCGGGCGCTGGACCGGGCCGTCGAGGACTGACCGGGCACGGCGGAACGGCAGCGGGAACGGCACGAGCGGACGGAGCAGCGGAAGCCATGCACGCACCGGACGAGACGCAGGCGCCCGACGACGGCCGGCCCGTCGTCCTCGACCGCCGCACCGGCCCGTACGGCGAGGTGGTGCTGCGGCGCAGTGGCGAACTGCTGCAGATCATCGCCAACGGCTGCTTCCTGATGGACACCTCGGACGGCCGTTCCGAACGGCTGCTGGTCCGCGCCGCGCTCGACGCCCTGCCCGTACGGCCCGGACCGCGCCTGCTGCTCGGCGGCCTCGGCGTCGGCTTCTCGCTGGCCGAGGCGGCGCGCGAACCGCGCTGGGGGCGCATCACGGTGGTCGAGCGCGAGGAGGCCGTGGTGGAATGGCACAGGTCTGGACCACTCGCCCCGTTCACCGCCGAAGCCCGCGCCGACGCGCGCACCGAGCTCGTACACGCGGACCTCCTGGAGCACCTGCGCGCCACCCGAGACCGCTACGACGCGCTCTGCCTCGACATCGACAACGGCCCCGACTGGACCGTCACCGACGGCAACCGCTCGCTGTACTCCCCCACCGGACTCGCCGCCTGCCGTGCCCGGCTGACCCCCGGCGGGGTGCTGGCGGTCTGGTCGGCCCGACACTCCCCCGCATTCGAGGAACTACTGCGGAATAACGGATTCAGTCGGGTCCGTACGGAAGAGACACCAGTCGCCCGGGGCGTTCCCGACGTCGTTCACTTCGCAATGAGACCGGCGTAGCCCACACGTGCACGAGGCCCTTACGCTGCTGCCAGCAGACACACACAAAGCCACAGGGGCAACGCAGGGGCGGCACCGAATGGACCAGACCAACACCACATCAACGCATAACGGCCAAGCCGCTGCGGCGACCACCCCTGGCGCCCAGCGTCGCATTCTGGTGGTCGAGGACGATCCCACCATCGTCGACGCCATCAGCATGCGCTTGCGCGCCGAGGGCTTCCAGGTGCAAACGGCCGGCGACGGGCCGGCCGCCGTCGAAACCGCCGAGGCATGGCAGCCCGACCTGCTCGTCCTGGACGTCATGCTGCCGGGCTTCGACGGACTCGAGGTGTGCCGCCGCGTACAGGCGCAGCGCCCGCTGCCGGTGCTGATGCTCACCGCGCGTGACGACGAGACCGACATGCTCGTCGGGCTCGGTGTCGGCGCCGACGACTACATGACCAAGCCGTTCTCCATGCGCGAGCTCGCCGCCCGGGTGCACGTCCTGCTGCGCCGCGTGGAGCGGGCCACGCTCGCCGCGCACACACCGCGCAGCGGGACGCTGCGGCTCGGTGAGCTGGAGATAGACCACGCACAGCGCAGGGTCCGGGTGACGGGCGAGGACGTGCACCTCACGCCGACCGAGTTCGACCTGCTCGTCTGCCTGGCGCACTCGCCGCGCGCCGTGCTCTCCCGCGAGCAGCTGCTCGCCGAGGTGTGGGACTGGGCGGACGCCTCCGGCACCCGCACCGTCGACAGCCACATCAAGGCGCTGCGCCGGAAGATCGGCGCCGAGCGCATCCGTACGGTCCACGGCGTCGGGTACGCCCTGGAGTCGCCCTCCTCGGGCACCCCCGCCTCGGCGGCCACACCGGTCACATCCGTCACCGACGGGGCGTGACGTGACGTGACCGCCGGTTCGCCACGCGTACGCGCGGCCTGGAGCCGGACATGGGCGCGCACGTGGGAAGCGCTCCGGCCGCTCGACCCGTACCGCTCGGTCAAGGCGGCGCTCGGCGCGGTGGTGATCACCTCGGTCGTGATCACCACGCTGCTGGCGCTGTTCGCCGTCCACTCGGCGACCGAGCTGCGTGTGATCACGATCCTCTCGATCATCGTCTCGCTGCTGATCACGCAGTTCGTCGCGCAGTCGCTGACCGCGCCGCTGGACGAGATGACTGACGCGGCACGCGGCATGGCGCAGGGGGACTACACGCAGCGGGTACGGGGCGGGCGGCGCGACGAGTTCGGCGAACTGGCCGCCACCTTCAACCAGATGGCCGCCGACCTGGAGGCCGTCGACCAGCACCGCAAGGAGCTGGTGGCCAACGTGTCGCACGAGCTGCGCACCCCGATCGCCGCGCTGCGCGCCGTACTGGAGAACGTTGTCGACGGGGTCTCCGACGCCGACCCGGAGACCATGCGCACCGCCCTCCAGCAGACCCAGCGGCTCGGGCGGCTGGTGGAGCACCTGCTCGACCTGTCGCGGCTGGACAGCGGCGTGGTGCCGCTGCACGCGCGGCGCTTCGAGGTGTGGCCGTACCTCGCGGGCGTGCTCAAGGAGGCCAACATGAGCAAGGGCCAGGGGCACGCCCGTACGGACGTCCACCTCCACCTGGACGTCTCGCCGCCCGAGCTGACCGCGCACGCGGACGCGGAACGGCTGCACCAGGTCGTCGCCAACCTGATCGACAACGCCGTCAAGCACAGCCCGCCGCACGGCCGCGTCACCGTGCGTGCCCGCGGCGGCAGCGCCCCGGAGAGCCTTGAGGTCGAGGTGCTGGACGAGGGCCCCGGCATCCCGGAGTCCCAGCGGCACCGCGTCTTCGAGCGCTTCAGCCGTACGAAGGGGCCGGGCGGCGCCCAGTCGGGCTCGGGCGACGGGGGCACCGGGCTGGGCCTGGCGATCGCGCGCTGGGCGGTCGATCTGCACGGCGGACGGATCCGCGTGGCCGAATCCCCCCGGGGGTGCCGGATCCAGGTCATGCTTCCGGGTCGGTAGCGGGCCGCTTGTTGACGTAGGGTCGCACGAGCACGCGGACACGGACGCCGAGGCGACGTCTCCCGGTTGCCGACTGACGCTGAACGTCGTGTGTTTCCCGCCAAAACCTGCCTTGAAACCAGGTCTCGGATGTGACTTGCACGACGACAGCCCGTTCAGACTGCAACGAACCGGCTGGAAGGCGTAGCCTTTACTTCCGCTGTCCACCATCTTAGGAAGCGGAAGAGGGCGGTTGTCGCCGTGTCGTCACAGTCCCCCAATACCTCGAGCGTCTCTGCCGAACAGCACGGTGAGGGGAATAACCCCGCCGCCGCGTTCGGACCCAACGAGTGGCTCGTCGACGAGATCTACCAGCAGTACCTCCAGGACCCCAACTCGGTAGACCGAGCCTGGTGGGACTTCTTCGCGGATTACAAGCCAGGCCCGGCCGGGGCCAGCCTGAAGGGCGACGGGAAGTCGGGAGCGAGCGCCTCGGGCGCCGCCGCGCCGCCCGCGCCCCCGGCGCAGCAGCCGCCGGCCCAGGCCGCTCCCGCGCAGGCCCAGGCCGCACCGGCGCAGCAGGCGCCCGCGCAGGCCGCGCCGCCCGCGCAGCAGCAGGCACCGGCGCAGCAGGCGCCCGCGAAGTCCGCACCCGCCCAGGCGCAGGCCGCACCGGCAGCGCCCGCGAAGCCGGCACCGGCCAAGCCGAGCGCGGGCGCGGGGGCCCCCGCCAAGGCGGACGAGCCCGCCGCGGAGGAGGGCGGCCCGGAGTACGTGCCCCTGCGGGGCCCGTCCGCCGCCGTCGCGAAGAACATGAACGCGTCGCTGGAGCTGCCCACCGCCACGTCGGTGCGCGCCATCCCGGTCAAGCTCCTCATCGACAACCGCATCGTCATCAACAACCACCTCAAGCGCGCCCGCGGCGGCAAGGTGTCCTTCACGCACCTCATCGGCTACGCCATGGTGCAGGCGCTGAAGGCGATGCCGACGATGAACCACGCGTACGCCGAGAAGGACGGCAAGCCCACCCTGGTCAAGCCGGACCACATCAACCTCGGGCTCGCCATCGACCTGGTCAAGCCGAACGGCGACCGGCAGCTCGTAGTGGCCGCCATCAAGAAGGCGGAGACGCTCACCTTCTTCGAGTTCTGGCAGGCGTACGAGGACATCGTCCGCCGCGCCCGCAGCAACAAGCTGACGATGGAGGACTTCTCCGGCGTCACCGCGTCGCTGACCAACCCCGGCGGCATCGGCACCGTCCACTCCGTGCCCCGCCTCATGCCCGGCCAGGGCCTGATCGTGGGCGTCGGGGCGATGGAGTACCCGGCGGAGTTCCAGGGCACCTCGCAGGACACCCTGCACCGGCTCGGCGTCTCCAAGGTCATGACGCTGACCAGCACGTACGACCACCGGGTGATCCAGGGCGCCGCGTCCGGCGAGTTCCTGCGGATCATGCACCAGCTGCTGCTCGGCGAGAACGGCTTCTTCGACGACATCTTCGAGGCGCTGCGCATCCCGTACGAGCCGGTCCGCTGGCTCAAGGACATCGACGTCTCCCACGACGACGACGTCACCAAGGCCGCCCGCGTCTTCGACCTGATCCACTCCTACCGCGTGCGCGGCCACGTCATGGCCGACACCGACCCGCTGGAGTACAAGCAGCGCAAGCACCCCGACCTCGACATCAACGAGCACGGGCTGACGCTGTGGGACCTGGAGCGGGAGTTCGCGGTCGGCGGCTTCGCCGGCCGGACGATGGCGAAGCTGCGCGAGATCCTCGGTGTGCTGCGCGACTCGTACTGCCGGACCACCGGCATCGAGTACATGCACATCCAGAGCCCGAAGGAACGCAAGTGGATCCAGGACCGCGTGGAGCGGCCGCACGCCTCCCCGGAGCGTGAGGAGCAGCTGCGGATCCTGCGCCGGCTCAACGCGGCGGAGGCGTTCGAGACCTTCCTGCAGACCAAGTACGTCGGCCAGAAGCGGTTCTCGCTCGAGGGCGGCGAGTCGGTCATCCCGCTGCTCGACGCGGTGATCGACGCGGCCGCCGAGGCGCGCCTGGACGAGGCCGTCATCGGCATGGCGCACCGCGGCCGGCTGAACGTGCTCGCGAACATCGTCGGCAAGTCGTACGCGCAGATCTTCCGCGAGTTCGAGGGCAACCTCGACCCGAAGTCGATGCACGGCTCCGGCGACGTGAAGTACCACCTGGGCAACGAGGGCACCTTCACCGGGCTGGACGGCGAGCAGATCAAGGTCACGCTCACCGCCAACCCGTCCCACCTGGAGGCCGTCGACCCGGTCGTCGAGGGCGTCGCACGGGCCAAGCAGGACATCATCGGCAAGGGCGGCACGGACTTCACCGTCCTGCCGATCCAGGTGCACGGCGACGCGGCCTTCGCGGGCCAGGGCGTCGTGGCCGAGACGCTGAACATGTCGCAGCTGCGCGGCTACCGCTGCGGCGGCACCGTGCACATCGTGATCAACAACCAGGTCGGCTACACGGCGGCGCCGGAGTCCGCGCGCTCGTCGATGTACTGCACCGACGTGGCCCGCATGATCGAGGCGCCGATCTTCCACGTGAACGGCGACGACCCCGAGGCCGTCGTACGGGTGGCGCGGCTCGCGTTCGAATACCGGCAGGCGTTCAACAAGGACGTCGTGATCGACCTGATCTGCTACCGGCGCCGGGGCCACAACGAGATGGACAACCCCAACTTCACCCAGCCGGTGATGTACAGCCTGATCGACAAGAAGCGCTCGGTGCGCAAGCTCTACACCGAGTCCCTGATCGGCCGCGGCGACGTCACCATGGAGGAGGCGGAGCAGGCGCTCCAGGACTTCCAGGGGCAGTTGGAGAAGGTCTTCACGGAGGTCAGGGAGGCGACCACCGCCGCGGCGCCGGCCGAAGTGCCGCAGCCGACGGCGGAGTTCCCCGTACCGCTGGAGACCGGCGTCAGCGAGGAGATCATCAAGCGGATCGCCGAGTCCCAGGTCAACATCCCGGACCGGGTCAAGGTGCACCCGCGGCTCCTGCCGCAGCTCCAGCGGCGCGCGGCGCAGATCGAGGACGGCACCATCGAGTGGTCCATGGGCGAGATGCTCGCCTTCGGCTCGCTGCTGATGGAGGGCACGCCGGTCCGGCTCGCGGGCCAGGACTCGCGGCGCGGCACGTTCGGCCAGCGGCACGCGGTCCTCGTCGACGGCGACACCGGCGACGAGTACACGCCGCTGCTCTACCTCTCCGAGGACCAGGCGCGGTTCAACGTCTACGACTCGCTGCTCAGCGAGTACGCGGCGATGGGCTTCGAGTACGGGTACTCGCTCGCCAGGCCCGAGGCGCTGGTGATGTGGGAGGCGCAGTTCGGTGACTTCGTCAACGGCGCGCAGACCGTCGTGGACGAGTTCATCAGCTCGGCCGAGCAGAAGTGGAACCAGACGTCCGGCGTCACGCTGCTGCTGCCGCACGGCTACGAGGGCCAGGGCCCGGACCACTCCTCGGCCCGTATCGAGCGCTTCCTGCAGCTGTGCGCGCAGAACAACATGACGGTCGCGATGCCGACCCTCCCGTCGAACTACTTCCACCTGCTGCGCTGGCAGGTGCACAACCCGCACCACAGGCCGCTGGTCGTCTTCACGCCGAAGTCGATGCTCCGGCTCAAGGCGGCGGCGTCGAAGGTGGAGGAGTTCACCTCGGGCGGCTTCCGTCCGGTGATCGGGGACGACTCGGTCGACCCGGAGCAGGTCCGCAAGGTCGTCTTCTGCTCGGGCAAGGTCTACTACGACCTGGACGCCGAGCGGCAGTCGCGCGGCATCACGGACACCGCGATCGTCCGCATCGAGCGGCTCTACCCGCTGCCCGCGCAGGAGATCCAGGACACGCTGGCGCCGTACACGAAGGCCCAGAAGTACGTGTGGGCCCAGGAGGAGCCGGCCAACCAGGGCGCGTGGCCGTTCATCGCGCTCAACCTGGTCGACCACCTGGACCTGATCATCGGCGCGGCGCCGGACAACGCGGACCGGCTGCGCCGGGTCTCGCGCTCGTCCTCCTCGTCGCCGGCCGTGGGCTCCGGCAAGCGGCACAACGAGGAGCAGCGTCAACTGGTCAACGAGGTGTTCGACCTCTGACCGGACCGGCCCGGGGGCCCGCGGCCTGCCGGTGGTACGGCGGGCCGCGGGCCGCGGCCGGGTGATGTGCGTCGCTTCGCGGGGCGGGGGCTGGTTGGCCTCCGCCCCGCGGCGCTAGCGTGTGGATCATGTTTGCTGCCTACGCTGCGCGCCTCGACCCGGATCAGCCGCTGAACGGACTCGAGTTGGGAGACCGTCCCGAGCCGGAGACGCCGCCGGGCTGGACGACCGTCAACGTCAGGGCGGCCTCGCTGAACCACCACGACCTGTGGTCGCTGCGCGGCGTCGGGCTGAACGAGGAGTCGCTGCCGATGATCCTCGGCTGCGACGCGGCCGGCGTGGACGCGGACGGCAACGAGGTCGTGCTGCACTCCGTGATCGGGCAGACCGGGCACGGCGTCGACGCCCGCGAGCCGCGCTCGCTCCTCACCGAGAAGTACCAGGGCACCTTCGCGGAACGGGTCGCCGTCCCGCAGTGGAACGTGCTGCCCAAGCCGAAGGAGCTGTCCTTCGAGGAGGCCGCCTGCCTGCCGACGGCGTGGCTGACCGCGTACCGCATGCTGTTCACCAACGCGGGCGTACGGCCCGGCGATTCCGTGCTCGTACAGGGCGCGGGCGGCGGCGTGGCCACCGCGGCGATCGTGCTCGGCGCGGCGGCGGGCCTGCGGGTCTTCGCCACGAGCCGGGACGAGGCGAAGCGGCAGCGCGCGCTCGAACTGGGCGCGGAAGGCGCCTTCGACAGCGGCACGCGGCTGCCGCGCCGGGTCGACGCCGTGCTGGAGACGGTGGGCGCCGCGACCTGGTCGCACTCGGTCAAGTCGCTGAAGCCGGGCGGCACGCTGGTGATCTCCGGCGCGACCAGCGGCCCGAACCCGGCCGCGACGGAGCTGAACCGGATCTTCTTCCTGGAGCTCAAGGTCGTCGGCTCGACCATGGGCAGCAAGGAGGAGCTGGCCTCGCTGCTGAGCTTCTGCGCCGCGACGGGGGTGCGGCCGGTGATCGACTCGACGCTCCCCCTTGACCGGGCGCGCGAGGGGTTCGAGAAGATGTCCGCCGGCGACCTGTTCGGCAAGGTCGTGCTGACCGTCTGACACGCCCGGCCGTGCCGAACCGCCGTGGGGAGAGGGGTCGTTGTGGGGGGCATTCGCGAGGCCGGACCGGCTGACCGGGACGCGGTCGGGGAGCTGCTGCACGAGTCGTTCCGCGACGATCCCGTGAGCTGCTGGCTGTTCCCCGAGGAGGCGCACCGGGAGTGGGCGCACCGCCGTCTCTTCACCGCCTTCCTCGACATGGGCCTGGCCCACGGCACCGTCCATGTCACGGACGACGGCGCCGGGGCCGCCGTGTGGTTCTCCGTACGGGGCGGCGCGCTGGTGGGCGAGGACGACCTCGGCCGCTGGACCGAGGAGGCCGACCCCGGGAACAAGCGGCTCCCGGAGCTGGAGCGGCTGACCGGGGACCTGCACTCCGTGGACGTCGACCACGCCTATCTCCAGGCCATCGCGGTGGCCGCGGACCGGCGCGGCCGGGGCATCGGCAGCGCGCTGCTGGAGCCGGTGCTGGACGAGTGCGACCGGCTGCGGCTGCCCGCCTTCCTGGAGGCCAGCAACCCGCGCAGCCGGTCGCTGTACGAGCGGCACGGCTTCGTGTTCACCGGCACCGCCGTCCGGCTGCCGGACGGCCCGCAGATGTGGCCCATGTGGCGCGAGCCGGTCTGACCCGTCACCGCTCCGGGGTGCGGACACCGGCAACCCCGGCGCCCGCCCGCCGTACGGCCCGGTGACCGGTCACCGGGCCGTACAGGTCCCCCCGGCCCCCGGCCCCCCCCTCGGGCTCACTTCTCCTCGGCGCCCTCTCCCCGCGGTGCCTCCGTCTCCTCGGGTCTGCGCAGGACCACCCCGATGTGCGCCGCCGCCGTCGACAGATGGCGGCGGACCTCCCGCAACTGGTCCTCGCTGACGCCGTGATCGCGGGCCGCGTCCCGCACGTCGTCCCGGAAGCGGTCCAGCAGCCGCTCCAGATCGCGCGCCGGGTCGCCGGAGGACGCCGGCTCCGCCGCCCAGTCCGGTGTCTCGGCCCCGGCGGGGTCGGGCTTCACATACGGCGGCCACGAGGTGGTGTGCCCTGTCAACCCGCCCAGATCCAAGTCCCCCATCTGCCGGGCCAGTTCGAAGCCGGACTGGACGACGCCCTGCCAGTCGCCCGCGCGCGCCTGCTCGCGTACCTGGTGCTCGGTCTCGCGCGCAATCCGTCCGATCTCCTCGGCCGCCTCGGTGTGCCCCTCCCAGCCCTGGGGCCCCGGCTGCCGGGCGCGGCGGTCCTCCTCGCGGGCACGCCGCTCCTCCTCGCGGGCGCGGCGCTGTGCCTCCTGCGCCTCCCGCCTGGCCCGCTTGGCCTCCTCCTTGCGCCAGCGGCCGTCGGCGCCGCCGCTCGCGCCGTGGGCGTGCAGCGCCTGTTCGCGCATCTCGATGCGGAGCGCGCGGGCCGAGCCGCTGACGTCCTCGCGGATGTCGGCGGCGAGGGCGGCGAGCGAGTCCCTGATCTCGCGCTCCAGATCAGTGAGTTCGTCCTGTCTGCCGGCGAGCTCGCCGCGTCCGCCCTCCGTGATGGAGTAGACCTTGCGGCCGCCCTCGGTGGCGTGGGTGACGAGGCCCTCGGCCTCCAGCTTGGCGAGCCGCGGATAGACGGTCCCGGCCGACGGCGCGTACAGCCCGTGGAACCGCTCCTCCAGCAGCCGGATCACTTCGTAGCCGTGGCGCGGCGCCTCCTCCAGGAGCTTGAGGAGATAGAGGCGCAGGCGCCCGTGTGCGAAGACGGGAGGCATGTCAGACGTCCTTACCGGAGGAGTGGCTGTCGTCGCCGGAGCCGCCGGCCCGCGCGCCATGCAGCACGTCGTCCAGGTCGTCACGGGGCGGCCGGCGCAGCAGCGCCACCGCGCCGGAGACGGACGTGGCACGCAGCGAGCCGCTGCCCGTGCCGAGGACGCCGACGGCCCGCTTCGCCCCCCACTGGCCGTCGATGCTCAGCTCGTCGAAGGCGCTGGACAGGGCGCCGCTGGTGGTGTTGGCCACGACCTCGACGTCAGCAGGGTCCGGCAGTCTGACGGCGACCTCGCCGGAGACGGTGTTGAGGCTGATGTCGGCGCCCTGGGCCGAGGAGTGCAGGTCGAGGATCATGGAGCCGCTGACCGAGTCCGCCTTGATGCGGGAGCCGCCGCCGTCGACGACGGTGAGATCGCCCGACACGGAGTTCATCCGCAGGGTGCCCTCCAGCGCCTGCGTCTCGACGCTCCCGGAGACCGTCTCCGCCCGTACCTCGCCGGAGAGCCCCACGAGAGTGGTGTCGCCGGAAACGCCGCGCACGTCCGTACGGCCGCTGATCCCGGTGACGACGGCGCTGGCGCCGACCACGCCGACCGTGAGCCGGACATCGTGCGGGACCGAGAGGGAGACCACCACGCCCCGGCGCCAGCCCTTGCGGTCCAGCCACCGGAGGAAGCCCTTCCACGGCAGGTCCTCGTAGGCCACGACGAGTCTGCCGCCCTCGCGCTGGACGCACAGCGGCGGGCCGTGCACCTCGCTGATCTCGAGCCGCGCGGTGGGGTCATCGGTGCCGACGACGTTGACGGTGCCGTTGACGATGCGCACCTGCAGCTCGTCGATCGGGCCGTCGAAGTCGAGCTTCCGCGGCTCCGAGATCTGCCATGAACGGTCGGCGGGCACGACGGCCTCCCTGATCGACGTACGACGACATATCGCGTCCTCGGCAAACACGATATGTCGCGACCCCCGTGCCGCGCAAGCACCCTCGCATCGCGACTTACGCGACTTACGCGTCGGCCGCCCGCCCGCGGCCTCAGCCCTCGTCGTCCTCGTCGTCCTCGTCGTCCAGCCGCGCCAGCCAGGTCGCCAGCCGCTCCACGGGAATCTCGAAGTCCGGGTTGAGGTCGACGAACGTACGCAGCTGCTCGGCCAGCCACCCGAGGGTGACGTCCTCCTCGCCGCGCCGCTTCTCCAGCTCCTCGATGCCGCGGTCGGTGAAGTACAAGGCTGTGCTCCAGGGGTACAGGGGAACGGGGAAACGGGGAAATTCCGCCTCCAGGGTATGCGGGAGCGCCCGCGGCCCGGAGGCCGCGGGCGCTCGTACCGCGCTGCGGAGGACGTTCGGAGCGGGGGCCGCAGGGACCGCCGGCTCAGAGGACCTTCGACAGGAACGACTTCGTCCGCTCGTGCTGCGGATCGGTCAGCACCTCACGCGGCCGGCCGGACTCGACCACCACGCCGTCGTCCATGAACACCAGCGAGTCGCCGACCTCGCGGGCGAAGCCCATCTCGTGCGTCACGACGATCATCGTCATGCCGTCCTCGGCCAGCCCCCGCATGACGTCCAGCACCTCGCCGACCAGCTCCGGGTCGAGCGCCGAGGTGGGCTCGTCGAACAGCATCAGCTTCGGCTCCATCGCCAGCGCGCGGGCGATGGCCACGCGCTGCTGCTGCCCGCCGGAGAGCTGCGCGGGGTAGTGGTCCCCCTTGTCGCGCAGCCCTACGCGGTCCAGCAGCTTCCGCGCGCGCTCCACGGCGTTCGCCTTGGACTCGCCCTTGACCTGGACCGGTGCCTCGGTGACGTTCTCCAGCGCGGTCATGTGCGGGAAGAGGTTGAAGCGCTGGAAGACCATGCCGATGTCCCGGCGCTGGGCGGCGACCTCGCGCTCCTTGAGCTCGTAGATCTTGTCGCCCTTCTGCCGGTACCCGACCAGCTGGCCGTCGACGGACAGCCGTCCCGCGCTGATCTTCTCCAGGTGGTTGATGCACCGCAGGAACGTCGACTTGCCGGACCCGGACGGCCCGACCAGGCAGAACACCTCGCGCGGCGCGACCTCCAGGTCGATGCCCTTGAGCACGTGGGAGGCGCCGAACGACTTGTGCACGGCCTCCGCCTTCACCATCGGGGTCATGCCTTGGCCCCCGATCCCGTGCCACGGGTGAACGTCATCAGGTTTCTCCTCGCCCTCTGCAGCGGCGTCTCGGGCAACGTACGGGAGGAACCGCGTTGGAAGTACCGCTCGATGTAGAACTGGCCGATGCTGAAGACCGTGGTGAGCACGAGATACCAGATCGTCGCCACCATCAGCAGCTCCATCACCGCGAGGTTCCGCGAGGAGATGTCCGTGACGGACTTCATCAGCTCCTCGAACTGGATCGCGAAGCATAGCGACGAGGTTTTCAGCATGTTGATGAACTCGTTGCCGGTCGGCGGCACGATCACGCGCATCGCCTGCGGCAGCACGATCCGTTGCATGGTGCGGCCGCGGGTCATGCCGAGCGCGTGCGCCGCCTCGGTCTGCCCCTCGTCCACGGACTGGATGCCCGCGCGGCTGATCTCCGCCATGTACGCGGCCTCGTTGAGGCCGAGTCCCAGCAGCGCGGCGAGGAACGGCGTCATCACGTCGTTCATCTCGTCCTTGTAGAACCCGAGGTTCAGGATCGGGAAGATCAGCGCCAGGTTGTACCAGAGCATCAGCTGCACGAGTACGGGCGTGCCGCGGAAGAACCAGACGTAGCCCCAGGCGACGCTGCTGACCACGGGGTTCTTCGACAGCCGCATCACGGCGAGCAGGGTGCCGAGCAGCACGCCCACGAGCATGCCCAGCACGGTGATCAGCAGGGTGTTGCCGGCGCCCTTGAGCACGGTCTCGTAGTCGAGGTACTCGGGGACGGTGTCCCATTTGATCTCGGCGTTGGAGAGCGCCCAGCCGAGCAGCGCGAGCACCGCCAGCACGAGCACGGCGCTGATCCAGCGGCCGTAGTGGCGCACCGGGATGGCCTTGATGGCCTCCGGCGGCACCTTGTCCTTCAGGTCGACGGGGTCTGACACGGAGTACTACCTCACTGCACGGCGGACTGCACGGCGGAACGGTTCTGGCACGGGATCACGGACCTGCGGGATCACCGGCCCGGGGGATCACCGGCACCTGCGCGGGATCGCTGGCCGGTGTCACTCACCGGCGTTGACGGTGGCCTTCTTCAGGGCGCCGTTGGTCACGTCCCACTTCTTGAGCACCTTCTCGTACTCCCCGTTCTTCATGATCGCCGTGAGGGCGGCCTGCACCGCGTCGCGCAGCTCGGTGTTCTTCTTGCTGACCGCGATGCCGTACGGGGCGGCGTTGATCTGGTCGCCGACGACCTGGAAGTCCTTGCCGCCGCCGGAGGTCTTCGCGTTGTACGCCGCCACCGGGAAGTCGTTCAGGTCGGCGACCGCGCGGCCCTGCTTCAGCTGGAGCAGCGCCTCGGTGTCCTTCTCGAAGGCGAGCACCTCGATGGGCTTGTCGCACTTCTTGCTCTGCTCCTTGGCCAGGTCCTCGTTGGCCGTGCCGCGCTGCAGCGCGACCGTCCGGCCGCAGAGGTCGTCCAGGGACTTGATGCCCTCCGGGTTGCCCTTCTTGACGAGGATCGAGGAGCCGGCCTTGAAGTAGTCGACGAAGTCGGCGCCCGAGCCGACCTTCTTGCCCTTCTCGTCCAGACCCTGCTGACGGTCCTTGGTGTCCGTCATGGACGACATGATGACGTCGTGGCGGCCCGTGTTGAGGCCGGTCACCAGCCCGTCGAAGGTCCCGTTCGCGAACTTGAACTCGACGCCCAGCTGCTCGCCCAGCGCCTTGGCGATGTCCGGGTCGATGCCCGCGACCTCGTTGTTCTCGTCCATGAACTCGACCGGCGCGTACGCGATGTCCGAGCCGACCTTGACCACGCCGGCGTCCTGGATCTTCTTCGGCAGCTTGTCGAAGAGGGGCGCGTCCTTCCCCTTCGTCTTCTCGCCGCCGCTCGCGTCGTCGGTCTGGTCCCCGCAGCCGCTCAGCAGCAGGGCTCCGGCGACCGCGATGGCTCCGGCCGCCGCGGCCCGCGATCGGACGGCGGTGGAGCGACGGGTGGTGCTTACGGTCATTGCCAGGTCCTCCTGCTGGGTGAGGTAGTCGCCTGTCGGGGAACGGATCTTCGAACGTCACGACCACGTGTGATGGGGGGCATCTTGCCATCCGGACTGCGGGGATCAGTGCGTCCCCGATGTCAAAATCGGATAACGGATAGCTCACTCCGCATACAGGGCGCCAGGGGCGCGCTAAAGGAACCCTCGATTCACCAGGCGACTCGACCCTTTTTGCACTGACTTGCCGCCGGGTGTCAGCGCTGTGTGACCAAAGCCGTTCGTCCCTGGTGGCAGTCATCCGGTAGAAAAGACAGTTACACCCCTCACCCGGGGACCCAGGGCGCGTGTGCGGCGCGCCCGGCGTCCGTAACTCCCCCGGGGGCAGCGGCCATCCGCGGCCCCGGTCGCGGACGTGGTGCCCGCCCGTTCCTCACAACCGGGAGCGGCCACCCTCGCCATATTCACGAAAAAGGGGTCCACAAAGTGGCAGCGGAGATCGTCAATTCTCAGGACGGGCTGGAAGGGGATGTCATCGATCCGGCATTCGCCCTCCACCGCGGCGGCAAGATGGCCGTGCAGGCCACCGTGCCGGTGCGGAACGCGGACGACCTGTCCCTCGCGTACACGCCCGGGGTCGCCAAGGTGTGCAGCGCGATCGCCGAGCACCCGGAGCAGGTGCACGACTACACCTGGAAGTCCCAGGTCGTGGCCGTGGTGACGGACGGCAGCGCGGTGCTGGGCCTGGGCGACATCGGGCCGGAGGCGTCGCTTCCGGTGATGGAGGGCAAGGCCATCCTGTTCAAGCAGTTCGGCGGCGTGGACGCGGTCCCGATCGCGCTCGACTGCCGTGACGTGGACGACCTCGTGGAGACCGTCGCGCGGCTCGCGCCGTCCTTCGGCGGCATCAACCTGGAGGACATCTCCGCGCCCCGCTGCTTCGAGATCGAGGACAGGCTCAAGGAGCGCCTCGACATTCCCGTCTTCCACGACGACCAGCACGGCACCGCCATCGTCACCCTGGCCGCGCTGCGCAACGCGGCGCGCGTGAGCGGCCGGCAGCTCGGCGAGCTGCGCGTGGTCATCTCGGGCGCCGGCGCCGCCGGCGTGGCCATCTCGCGGATCCTGGTCGAGGCCGGCATCGGCGACGTGGTGGTCTGCGACCGCAAGGGCGTCGTCTCGGCGGACCGTACGGACCTCACCGCGGTCAAGCGCGACCTCGCCGGGTTCACCAACAAGGCGGGCCGCACCGGCTCCCTGGAGACCGCGCTGGCCGGAGCCGACGTGTTCATCGGGGTCAGCGGCGGTACGGTTCCGGAGCCCGCGGTGGCCAGCATGGCGCCGGACTCGTTCATCTTCGCGATGGCCAACCCGAATCCGGAGATCCACCCGGACGTGGCCCGCAAGTACGCCTCGGTCGTCGCCACCGGCCGCAGCGACTACCCGAACCAGATCAACAACGTCCTCGCCTTCCCCGGTGTCTTCGCCGGCGCGCTCCAGGTGCGCGCGTCCGAGATCACCGAGGGCATGAAGATCGCCGCGGCTGAGGCGCTGGCGGCGGTCGTCGCCGACGAGCTCAGCGCGGAGAAGGTCATCCCGTCGCCGTTCGACGAGCGGGTGGCGCCCGCGGTCACCTCGGCGGTGGCCGCGGCGGCACGCGCGGAGGGCGTGGCCCGGAGGTAACCGCGGCCATCGCCGTCCAGGAGACGGCGCGAGGGGTGGTACGAGCGTGCTGCACGCCCGTACCACCCCTCGCGTACGCCCGTCGCCCGGCCGCTCCCCTCCGCGCGCCCGGACGCCGGGAGCCGTTGCCGCGGCCGCTGCCGCTGCCGCTGCCGCTGCCGCGGGCCCGGTTACCGCAGCCCCAGCACCAGCGCGTCGGCCGGTGCGCACCAGACGGCCTTCGCCTCGGCGAAGCCGTGCTCGCGCAGCGTCCGGACGTGCCAGGCGACGGACTGGACCTCGCCGTCGGAGTGGTCGCCCTCGATCGGGTTGCCGAAGATGCCGAAGCGCTCGGCGGCGGCGCCTGCCAGCCGCTCGTCGTCGGCGACCCGCTGCCACCAGTCCACCCAGTCCTGCGCCCCGGCTTCCTTCGCCGCCTCGCGGCGGGCCCGGTCGAAGGCGCCCGCGGCCTCGTCGATGCGCGGCGTGGTCTCGTCGGGCATGTGGTCGGCGTTCATGAAGACGCCGCCCTCGCGGACCACGCCGGCGAGTCGGCCGTACAGCGCGCTCAGCGCGTCCGTACGCAGCCAGTGCAGCGCCGTGGCGGTCAGCACGGCGTCGTACGAGCGGTGCGGCAGCCGGTCCGGCCACGCCGGGTCGGTGAGGTCCGCGGTGACGAACGTGGCGCGGGGCTCGTCCTCGAAGTGCCCGCGGGCGATGGTGAGCAGGGCCGGGTCGAGGTCGACGCCGGTGGTTTCGGCCTTCGGGAACCGTTTCAGCACGCGGTCCGAGATACTGCCGGTACCGCACGCGAGGTCCAGCACCCTGGGCGCGGTCCCCACCAGTGCCTCGACCATGTCGAGCATCACCCGGAAGCGTTCCTCGCGGTCAGGCAGGTACCACTCCTGCTGGCGATCCCAGCTGTCCTGCCACGCCTGCCACTCCGAAGGCCGTGCGTTCCGGTGCCCCGTCGCCTCGATCGTCACCGCTCCTCCTCCATGCCGCATGTAATAGCCTGGATAGCCATTCAGCCATTACCGACCATAGACGGCCAGCCGTAAGGATCACAAGTGGAACTGAGCTATTACTCCGACTTCGCCGTCCGTCTGGTCAACACCGAGGAACCCGAACGCGGTGAGGACACGCTCACCACCGTCGAAGCCGTACGCGAGCTGTTCGGCCCCGGCCAGCAGGCCGCCCGCCGCGCGACCGACGCCGATGTGACGCGCCTGCGCGGCGTACGGACCCGGCTGCGCGCCGTCTTCGGCGCCGCCTCCGAGGGCGACGAGGTACGGGCGGTGGACCTGCTGAACTCGCTTCTGATGGAGTTCCCCACCAGCCCGCAGATCTCCGGCCACGAGTACCTGGACGACCAGGGCCGCCCGCGCTGGCACATGCACCTGGCCGACCACCCCGCCAACGCGACCGCGGGCTACGCCGCCACCGCCTGCATGGGGCTCGCGTTCAGCCTCACCGAGCTCGGCGTGGACCGGCTGGGCATCTGCCAGGCGCACCCGTGCCGCAACGCCTATCTGGACACCTCGACCAACCGCTCCCGGCGCTACTGCTCGGACCGCTGCGCGACCCGCGCCAACGTGGCCGCCTACCGCGCCCGGAAACGCCTGGAGAACGGCCCCAGGGGGCGTACCGCCGAGAGCGCCCAGCCGAGCACCGAGGTCACGGAGAGCTGAATCCCGCGCGGCGAACGCAGCCGCAGCCACGCCCGCGCCACCAGCAACTCGTCCGGTACGGCGCCGAACTCGCGGCTGTCGTTGAACACCGCGGGGTTGTCACCCTGCACCCACCAGCCGCCCGTACGCCGGCCCACCGCGCGCTTCACGATCAGCAGGTCGTGCTGGAACGGGTGCCGCAGCACCACGATGTCCCCGGGCCGTACGGCCGCGCCGTAGTGCACGACCAGTTGGTCGCCGGGGCGCAGGGTCGGCATCATCGACGGGTTGTACACCTCCGCGAGGCCGATTCGCGACAGCAGACCCCGGCCGTGCGCGTCCTGCTGCTCCCGTTCCTGCGGCCGTTCCCGCGCCCGCTCCGGCATCTGTCCGCCTCCGGTCCGATCCTCCACCTGTCCCAGACTCCCACTGGACTTTTGTCCTAGGCACCCGGGGCCACACGCGAAAAGAGCTCCCGCACGGAGTAATCTCGCACGTGAGAAGACGATCACGAGGAAGGACAGCTTTATGCTTTCCCGCCTGTTCGCCCCAAAGGTGAAGGTCAGCGCCCACTGCGACCTCCCCTGCGGCGTGTACGACCCGGCCCAGGCACGTATCGAGGCCGAGTCCGTCAAGGCCATCCAGGAGAAGTACCAGGCGAACGAGGACCCGCATTACCGGGCCCGCGCCACCGTCATCAAGGAGGAGCGCGCAGAGCTCGCCAAGCACCACGTGTCGGTGCTCTGGAGTGACTACTTCAAGCCACCGCACTTCGAGAAGTACCCGAACCTGCACCAGCTGGTGAACGACACCCTCAAGGCGCTCAGCGCCGCCAAGGGTTCGACCGACCCGGCCACGGGCCAGAAGGCCCTGGACCACATCGCCCAGATCGACAAGATCTTCTGGGAGACCAAGAACGGCTGAGCCGGTGAGGTCACACACGACCGCACCCGGCCCGCGACACACGCCGTGAGGCGTACGTGCGGGCCGGGTGCGGTCTTTCGTGTGCCGGTACGGGTGCCGGTGCCGGTACGGGTTCCGGGGGCCGGAGCTCGGTGCTCCGGCCCCCGAGGCACCGTCAGCCGAGGGTCGCCAGCGCCTCGTTGAAGACCTTCGACGGCCGCATGACCGCCGCCGCCTTCGCGGCGTCCGGCCGGTAGTAGCCACCGATGTCGGCCGGCTGCCCCTGGACCGCGAGCAGTTCACCGACGATCGTCTGCTCCTGCTCGCCGAGCGTGTCGGCGAGCTGCCGGAACGCCTCCGCGAGCGGCGCGTCCTCGGTCTGCTTCGCCAACTCCTGGGCCCAGTAGAGCGCGAGGTAGAAGTGGCTGCCGCGGTTGTCGAGGCCGCCGAGCTTGCGGGTCGGCGACTTGTTCTCGTTGAGGAACGTGGCGGTCGCCCGGTCCAGCGTGTCGGCCAGGATCCTGGCGCGCGCGTTGTCCGTCTTCTGCGCCAGGTGCTCGAAGCTGACGGCCAGCGCGAGGAACTCGCCCAGGCTGTCCCAGCGGAGGTAGTTCTCCTTGACCAGCTGCTGTACGTGCTTCGGCGCGGAGCCGCCGGCTCCGGTCTCGAACAGCCCGCCG